>JAGLCR010000009.1 GCA_023146135.1 Bacteroidales bacterium | reverse complement strand
GTATCTCTACAAACGTCTTTTGCAGCATCAACTCCACCACTCTTAAGAGAAGTTTCAACTTCTTCTAATAGTTTACGTGTGTTGGTAGTAGCAAGGTTTAAGTAAATGATACGCTCAATTACAAGGGCTAAACCTAAGATAAGACTTAAAAGTACCGTTGACATAAAACCTGCCGAACCTTCGATAAAGTATCGTTTTAGTACTTGGTGGAATGTTTCTGTAGGTTCAACTACATCTTCATCGGCAACAGCTACTTCTTCTACTTTTTCTGTTTCAACAACAGCGGTAGTGTCAGATGCAGTAGTATCAGCTACTTCTGTTCCTTCTTCGTTAGTTGCTTGGGCAACTTGTTCTTCTCCTGCTGCATTATCTTGAGCAAAAGTTTGATTAATGGGGCCAAAACTTAATAAGGCCATCATTGTCAGTAAGGCAAAAAGTTTTCTCATGACTTGATTATTGATTTTAATTGAATTCTAAATTAATATTAACTTCTATAATAATGTATTCTAAATAATTCCTTTTTGTTTGTTACTCTACGTTTCCGAAGAGAAGAGTAATCAAAACAATACGCTCTTATGCAAAGCTATCGATAGTATTTATTCTCTTTCAAGAAAAATATATAACGGCAAAGATAGTAAATAAGTATGATTGTAAACAAAAAATATATCATCAATGATAATCATTATTAGTGACGACTAAGAATAAGCCCATACGTATGCTATACAACCCACAAAAGTAAATTGTGATGTGCTTGATTGAAAAACCAAGATTTGTACAGCTGACTATATTATCACTTCCATGAGCTACTGCTAAGGTGATGAAGCGTTTAGGTATATACATTTGTGCCGACTATCAATAAAGCGCCTATTTTTACTATTATTGATGAAACTCAATCTATTAAATATTTTATCGATACTGAATTAGGGTAGTCAAATACCGTATTGACTTGTTATATTAGTGACTAATAGTTAATCTAAATTTTAGATGGTCTGGCTTTAAAATAAAAAAAGCCCCACATTAATGAGGCTTTATAATTTATAGTTTCTTTTTAGATAGAAGTAATATCCCTCTCTTTATCTTCAAATAATTTCTCTGCATTTTTATAATAAGTATGTGTAAGGTCATCTATTTTGGAACTAAGCTTTTTGGCCACATCTTCCGACAACCCATCTTTTTCAAGTTGTTTTGTTTCATCATTTGCACTACGGCGGGCATTACGCATGCCTATTTTTGCATCTTCTTCAGCCGATTTTGCTTTTTTTACCAAGCCTAATCTACGCTCTTCTGTCAATACGGGCACATTAATACGAATTAAACTACCATCATTTTGAGGATTGAATCCTAAGTTTGAATTAATAATTTCTTTTTCTATCGGTATTAAGTTTGCCTTATCCCAAGGTTGAACCATTAATGTACGAGCATCGGGAGTGCTGATGTTAGCAACTTGATTTAAGGGCGTTTTCGATCCGTAATTATCAATTGAGATGCCATCAAGCATACTTGGGCTGGCTTTTCCTGCTCTAATTTTGTGTAGATCACGCTCAAAGTGTTCAATAGTATTTTTCATTGATTCTTCGGCCATTTCGAGTACCATTTCAGCTTCTTCAGTCATAAGGCTTTCTTTATTGATTTGTTGCTACAAAGCTACAATATTACTTAGAGTTTTTACAATTATTGTTGAAAATATCTCTTTAAGAGAATTGATATTAAAATATCTAACTATTTAACTGCTTGATAATGCTATCAGTGTCAATCTGTAACATGCAGTTGAAGTGATTTTTTGGGCATTTGTCAAAGCCAATTTTACTGCAAGGACGACAGGGCAAACCTTGAACTTGATATATATGATTCTTGGTTTGTTCCGTTTTTGGGAAATAGGGATACATCCCAAATTCAGGTATTGTATTTCCCCATAGAGAAAGGATTTCTTTTTTGAAAGCACTTGCAATATGCATCATGCCAGTATCTGAACTCAGTACTTTTTTACTCTGTTTTATAATTGCCGCAGCTTCGTTAAGCGAGAAGTTTCCGCAAGTATTTAGCACCGTTTTGCTGGTGCCTTTTACTATGTCTTCGCCCTTTGCTTGGTCTTCAGGACCACCCACAAGCACTACGGGAAGTGCACTATTGTTCGCAATTTCGATTAGCAATGTAGTGGGTATCTGTTTTGTAAAATGAGCGCCACCTATCACGAAAGCATGAAAACCATTGGGGAATTTATTGACAATGGAGGAGGTGTTCTCCAAGTCCTGATCACTTACAAAGTAATCAAGCCCATTATCATCATTTTCAATGCCTAAAAATTCAACCGCTTTCATATATCGGTTTACAATATGAATATTAGGGAGCCTGTCATATTTTAGTTTTACACGCATCCATTTCTTAATATTCAACTTGTTAAATGAGCTAGATTTGACTTTTAGTAAATGCCTAAGTCTTTTTGACCTTAAGTTGGTATGTAAATCAATAATGTAGGTGTAATTCTCAGTCTTTAATTCTGAAGATATTTCAGTGATTTCTTTATCAAAAGTGTAAAGCTTATCGATGTATGGATTGTTTTGCAGGGTAGCTGCAAATTTCTTTTTTGTGATAAAATGTATCTCTGGTCGACGAGTCATATTATGTAATGCACGAATAACGGGTGTTGTAAGTACAATATCGCCAATAGAACTAAAGCGTACGATGAGAATTTTATCCATTTGTCAAAAGTAGTTAAAATAAAAAAAGTCCCGCATAGCGAGACTTTTTTATAAAAATGAATATTCTATTTTGGTGCCCAGAAAAAACGGATTGTTTGAGAACCAACCGTTTGGTCTAGCCAAAGCTCTTTCTCCTTTAATCTAATGATTTTGAATTTTGATTCATCACTTGAGCCGTCTATTTTTATCAAAATATGCTCTTTGTCAGAGTCAAACTCCCAGTTTCCAGTATAATCTGCACCATTGAAGAGCATTTTATAGCCACCTTCTTTTTCAAATGTTTGCTCTACTTCTGGATAATTAGATGTGATATCTATACCATCTTGAATGGCTTTATCTAATTTCCAGTCGTTGGCTACTCTGGCAGTTTTAGTACGTAAACTAATAAGTGGCCCTTCTTCATACTTTTTGCATGAATAAGTTCCAAATAATACAAATGTTGCAAGTACAACTAGGGTAATGATTTTTTTCATAATTATTTGTGTTCTGTTAGTGTATATAATATGTTTGCCGCAAATCTACATATTTTTCAATCGATAATTAGTAAAAATAATAAAAACTATACTAGAGCTCGTTGAGTGGATAATTGAAAATTGTAAGCCCATAAAAATAAGGCTCAACTCAATATATTATCCTTAATTTTGCCATTCAAAATTTTTGAACATGAAATTGATAGATACACATACTCATTTATATTTGGAGCAGTTTGACCAAGATCGAGACGAAATTGTGCAAAATGCAATAAACCAAGGTGTTGATAAGATGTTGTTGCCAAATATTGATAAGGATAGTATAGAAGCTCTTTGGAGTTTATGTGATCGGTATCCTACTAACTTCTTTCCCATGGCGGGTCTTCATCCTACATCGGTTAAGGCTGATTATCAAGAGGAGTTGAATAGGGTAGCTCATGAGCTTGAAACAAGGAAGTATATTGCTGTGGGAGAGATTGGGATTGATTTGTATTGGGATAAAACATTTACCAAACAGCAAGAGGCGGCTTTACTGTTTCAGTTTGAACTAGCAATTAAGCATGACTTGCCTGTGGTAATTCACTCTCGAGATTCTTTTGATGAAATAATGAAAGTGATGGATGATTTTAATAATCCGAAGCTGCAGGGGGTGTTTCATTGTTTTACTGGAAGCGAAGAAGATGCAATGAGGATTATTGACAAAGGTTTTCTTTTGGGTTTGGGTGGTGTTTTAACCTTTAAAAACTCTAAGCTTGGCGAGCAGATAAAGAATATTGATTTAAAACACATTGTTTTGGAAACAGATTCACCATATTTAACACCAGCACCATATCGTGGCAAACGAAACGAAAGTGCTTATATTTATTATGTTGCTAAAACCTTAGCTGAGATTCATGGAAAGAGCATTGATACTATTGCTAAAATTACCAATCAAAATGCTCAGGATTTGTTTAATATATAGAAAAATACGATTATGACAGTAGAAACAAGTATACTTATTATATACACAGGAGGAACCATAGGGATGGTTAAGGATGTGGAGACTGGAGCTTTAAAGCCATTCAATTTTGATGATGTATATGAGCAGTTGCCGATATTAAAAATGTTCAACTATCAAATAGATAGCATTTCATTCGACCCTTTAATTGATTCTTCAGACATGAACCCAGATCATTGGGTGAAATTAGCCAATATTATTAAGGATAATTATTTGGACTATGATGGCTTTGTTGTATTGCATGGCTCAGATACTATGTCGTATACGGCTTCGGCTTTGAGTTTTATATTAGGAAATTTGGGTAAACCTGTTATTATTACTGGTTCGCAGTTACCTATGGGTGTTATGCGAACTGATGGACGTGAGAACCTAATAAGTTCCATAGAGATAGCTGCTGCTAAAGAAGATGATACTCCAAAAGTACCTGAAGTGGCAATTTATTTTGAGAATAAACTTTATAGAGGAAACCGTGCTTATAAATTCCATGCGGAGAATTTCAATGCATTCATATCGGGCAATTATCCTTTATTGGCTGAATCGGGTGTAAATCTTAAGTTTTTTTCTGAATATATCCTAAAATCAAAATTCAAAAAGCTTAGGCTTCACAAAAAACTTGACCCTAATGTAGTGATTCTTAAAATGTTTCCTGGGATATCGGAAGCAGTAATTGATTCAATATTAAACACTGCTGGTTTGCGTGCAGTGGTTCTTGAGAGTTTTGGGTCAGGAAATGCTCCTACAAAGGATTGGTTTATAAAACGTTTGAAAAAAGCAATAGATAGTGGGATTGTAATTGTAAATGTAAGCCAATGTATTGCAGGTAGCGTGGAAATGGGTAAATACGAAACAAGTGTGGGATTACGTAAGATAGGCGTTGTTTCAGGAGTCGATATTACTACTTCCTCTGCTGTTACGAAACTTATGGTTGTTTTAGGGGAGCAAGACTCGCCTGAGAAAGTGATACAACAGTTTCAAAAAAATTGGGTTGGGGAAATTTCAAATTAATTGGTATAGTTATTGGAAAGTAAACAGCCAAATTTGATTCAAATAATTTTAGATTATACAAAGCTATTAAACATGAAAAATATTGAAATTATAGTAGTTGTGCTGATGTTGTTTTTTACAATGGCTTCCTGCGATAGGGAGAAAAATAGCTCCAAGAAGAATGCAAGTCAGAGCATGTTATTTACTTCGGGTGGTCGTACTTCGGAAGTATTGGTTGTAATGGCCGATCAAAACTGGAAGATGAGTGCGGGAGATACTATACGGGCTACCATTGGTGTTGTGCCTGATTGGACGGCTCAAGCAGAGCCGGAATACCGCTTGGCTCATATTTCTAAAGCACAATATGGCTCCATGTATACTAAGTTTCGGAATATTCTTATTGTGGAGTTTGATAAATCATTGAAAAAATCTAAAGTAAGTGTTCAGTATAATGTGGTAGCACGGCCTCAAACAATTGTTAAGATTAAATCACCCTCCTTGAGTTCGTTTTTGACTGCATATACCAATACCTATAAGCAGATAAAATCATTTTTTCATGCCAATGAATTAAGTCGAATTGCTGATGTATATAAAAGATCACAGAATAGGGTAATTAGCAAAAGACTGATTGAAAAAATGGCTTTTAAAATGGCATTCCCTGAGGGCTTTTATATTGCAACGGATAAAGCTGATTTTATGTGGTTGCGCAGGCCGACCTCTTTAGTAGAGGAAGGAGTGATGATATATACCTATCCGTATTCTGACACATCAGACTTTAACTATCAACATATTATACAATTGCGAGACTCGCTCACGAGACTTTATATCCCTGGCCCAGTGGATGATTCGTTTATGAAAGTTTCAAGCTTTTTCCCGCCTTATCATATAAAAACAAGTTTTAAAGGGAATTATACCACTGAAATTCGAAGTTTGTGGGATGTGAAAGGCTATGCTATGGGAGGTCCTTATATGAGTTATACTTTTGTGGATACAATTGCCAATCGTATGATTATGATTGATGGTTATATAAAAGCCCCACGAAAAGCAAAACGTGACTTAATGCTTCATATTGAAGCTATATTTAGCACCTTTGAATTTGTAAATACTCCCGAAAAAAATAAGGATTAGGATAAAGTCTCTGCTATTACTTTAGGGAAATACTCGTATTCTAAAGCATGGACTTTTTCTGCAATACTCTCAGGAGTATCCTTATCAGATAGCGCAACTTTTTTCTGAAAAATTATTTGACCTTCATCATAGTGCGCATTTACATAATGAATAGTAATTCCTGTTTCGGTTTCCTTAGCCTCTTTTACTGCTTTATGTACAAAATCTCCATACATACCTTTGCCGCCAAATTTGGGTAATAATGCGGGGTGAATATTTATAATTTTATTGGGAAATAAGTCAACTACGTTTTGAGGAATACGGAGAAGAAAGCCTGCAAGTACAATAAAATCAATTGAAAAATCATTCAATATGTCAATTATTTTTGAGCTTTCACGAAGCTCTTTCGCCGTAAAAACAATACATGGAATATCCATGTTTTTAGCACGTTCAATTACAAATGCACTAGCTTTATTTGTTAAAATAAGACAGGGCTTAATATCATCATTGTCATGAAAATACTCTACTATATTTTGTGCATTACTGCCGTTACCTGATGCGAAAAGGGCAATGTTCTTTATAGCTTTACTCATAGCTTTCTTTATTTATGGCAAAATTACGAAATACTTAATATGAATGGAGATATAAATTCTCATAGCCCGCATATTATTTAGGTATCTTTGCAAAATACAGACCATGAAAAGTTATATAAAGATACTAAATACACGCTATGTCCTATGGCTTGCACTTTTTGTGTTAGTTTTTGTGCACTCAATTTCTCAGCTGCATGCGTCAGAAAAAAAGAATATTGATAGTTTATTGACTATTGCTTCTATTGATGATAGTGATTTAAGTGCTGATGATTTTCTTCAATTAACGTATTATCAGTACTATAACGATTCCCTTTTTAGGGCAATGGGATATGCTAGAAAGTGTGCAAAGACTGCAAAAGAAGAAGGTGATTATTTAAGCTTGGGACTTGTGTACAATATAAAGGGGTATGTGCACATAGGTTTTGGAACTTATGTAAAGGCCATTAATTTCTTTTCAATGGCTGCTCAGCTTGGTAGGGAGCATAATATTCCAAAACTGGTTGTGGGTGCTTACCATGGAATTGGAAGAGCGTATAATGATATGGGTGAGTATGACAAAGCCCTAGAGGTGTTTAAGAAAGGCCTTGATATCGTGAATAATGATTCTAGTTCTACTAATTATAACGCTGGGGCACTTTATAATGGTGTTGGAATAGCCATGCAAAACAAGGGTTTATTTACTGAATCGCTTAGTTATTTTAAAAAGTTTTATAAATTATCAGAGCAGTCTGGAGATTCTATTTCTATGGTTTATGCCCTTGTGAATATGGGTGAAACTTTTCGCACTGATAGTAATTATAGTAGTGCAACAGAATATTATAACAAAGCACAGGAGCTTAATCGCACATTGAAAAATGCTCAAGTCGAAGCGGCGATTTACGGTAATATGGCGAGTATATATTCAGCTTTAGGAGAAAGTGATAAGGCAAAAGAGTATCTAAAAAAAGGTATTCGTTTATGCAGTTCAAATAATGGTTTGTCCAATTATTTGATTCTGGATTATCAATCTATAGTTGAGGAATATGCAAAAATGTATCAATTTGACTCCGCTTATATTTATTATAGAAAATATAGTTTGTTGCGAGATTCGGTGAATGAAATGGACCGAATGCAAACCATTAGTAATCTAGAATCTGAATATCAAATGCATGAGCAAGAGGTAGAGCAGAAGCTGTTGAATCAGAAGTTGCAAAGTCGAACTCGTGTTTTGCTTTTTTCGACAGCCTTGAGTGTGCTGGTGGTTCTATTACTAATACTTACCTATTCGAGATATAAGTTAAAAACTAGAGTGTTGAAAAAAGAGGCAAAAGAATTGAACCTCACAATTGACGAAAAAAACAGGCAGTTGGTTACTCGGGTTATGGACCAGAATAAGCATAATTATGCGTATGAAAACCTTAGGGAAACTTTGGCGAAAATAGAAGATAGCAAAGATGTTGAAATGGTTAAAAAGGAATTATCCAGCATGTTAACTAAACTGTCGCAGGATGATAATCTGGGAATGGATTGGGGGAGTTTTAAGATGCACTTTGAACAAGTTCATCCAAATTTCTTTAATGCATTATTGAGTAAAAATAATGCGCTTACACAGAATGATTTACGACTGTGTGGGTATATTAAGCTGAATTTATCTACTAAGGAAATTGCTAATATATTAAATGTTAGTGACCGTACGATTCAAACTTCTCGCTACCGAATCAAGAAGAAACTAGAACTACCTGCTGAGGTTAATCTTGTTCAGTATATACTTACTGTATAATGGATTACGTTAATCTAGTCCTTTCGAAACAGCGTGTGTAGTAGCATTGTAGTATCTTTGTAGTATCTTTGTATACTCTTAAATAGGAGCCCTTGGGCGCCTTATTCTTATTTTTGCATCTATATATACGTAAATAACACAATTTGCATATGCATTATCAATTAATTATCATTTGTGAATTGTTGTAGAGAATTAATAATCAATTAATTAAATAAAATTATAAGTATGAAAAAACTAATTACAGGAGCTTTATTGTTTTTGTTTGGCTTTATGCAAGCGCAAACAATTCAGTTTAGTGAAGATTTTGAAAGTATTCCTTTGGGAGTTACTTCAAGCACTAATAACGCATCGACCAATTGGGATCGTTCAAGTACATTGCAGTATAGTGGGAGCTATTCTGATAGTGCTACAATTGTTGCAACGGGTGACACTATTGTGCTAACTACTGATGCTTTTAGTACCACAGGTTCAAGCAATGTATTGCTAAAGTTCAATCATATTGCTAAAATAGCATTATTCGATGGAGCCTATTTGGAGGTGAGTTCTGATAATGGATTAAATTGGACACGTCTTACACATGCAGAGTATTATGGAATTGGATATTTTGGAGCAGTAAATGATCCAAGATTTAATACTACTTCATATGCTGAGGATTGGGATTTTATGAATAATGCGACTATCCCCCAGAATTCATGGTGGAAAGCGGAAGTATTTGATTTATCTTATATAGTTGCCAATACATCACAAGCTAAGGTTCGTTTTGTTTTATATGGTAGTACTTCATTGAATTACGGTTGGCTTATTGACGATATAGAGGTGGTTGTAGCCAATTATGATTTGGTTCCTCCAGTTATAAATATTAGTACTTCTTCTCCTAAAAATACTACTATTGGAACAGGACCGTTCAATGTTACAGCAACGATAACCGATTCAAGTGGTGTGGCAAATGCGAAACTTGTTTATACTGTTGCAGGTATTTCTGATACTGTAGTAATGGTGGGAATTGGAGCAAACGATTATTCTGCTCATATACCAAGTTATTCTTATGGCACTTCTATTTGTTATAAAGTTATTTCTACCGATGTGCTTGGAAATATGAACCCTGGTTTAGTGTGCATTAATTTTGTTCCTATAAAAGATCCAAATGCACCTCCATCATTTCCATATGATGTTGCTATGCATTCGGTAGTTGATCCTGCAGCAATAGTTCTGGCAAATATTAGTTCTCTTGTAAATATTAGAATTGAGAATAAGGGTGACTCCATATTGACAAAAGCACAAATTGGATGGGAAATTGACGGAATTGCACAAACTCCTTTTACTTGGAATGGTAACCTAACTAATGATGTTGTTTCAAGTGTATTTTCTATCGGAAATAGTAATTATTCTCCAGGTAATCATGATATAACATTCTATGCACACAGTCCAAATGATAGTGTTGATCAGCAAACGTCAAACGATACAGTGCAAATGTCGATTTTTGCTTGTGATGCTATTTTGAGTGGTATTTATACTCTTGGTGGAAGTGGCGCTGATTTTGCTAGCTTTTCTGATTTAAAAGATGTGCTGTATAATTGTGGAATAAATGGAAATACTACTATTAAAGTAAATCCAGGAATATATAATGAAACAATGTATTTTAATGGTTACTTCCCTGGTTTGGACTCATTAAATACTCTTACCATTGTTTCTGCAACAAATAATAAAAACGATGTAATTTTTACTAATGCACAGTTGCCCGCTTTTACGCATACTCTTCTTTTTGATAGCGTATCGTGGATTACTGTAAAAGATATTAGTCTTATAGGTACTGGTGCTGGAAGTACTGCTGTTGTTATGGTCGAAGAGAATACCCATAATATTACTGTTGATGGTTGTTCAATTGAGTTGGCTTATGAAAACACCTATTCTTTTTGTGGCATTTATGTAAATGGAGGAAGTATTTCAAATATATCTATTTTGAATAACCATATCGAAGGAGGGTATTATGGAATAAAAATGTTTGGCTTATATGCAGATCATTTAGTTAATATCGCTATTGAAGGTAATACGGTTAAAGATTATTATCGCTATGGAATGGAATTACGAAATATCGATTTCTTAGTTGTTAAGAACAATGAAGTAACAAGACAGTTTGATGCTAATAATGCTTCAAGTGTTGATGGCATGTATATTAGTGCTAACTCTCCAACTGTAGAGTCGAATAAAATTAACTTGGTTGCTAATTATGGATCTAAAGGTATATATTTTTCAAGTTCTGTGGGCACAGCAACTCAACCAATGCGGGTTGTTAATAATATGATTAGTATTGATGGAGCTTCTACAAGTTCATTATATGGTATATATTGTTCTGCACCTAGTCATTCCCAATTTTATCATAATTCAATAAGCCTACAAACAGGAAGTGCTACAAACTCATATGCATTCTATACTTCAGGCTCAAATACTACTGATGTTGATATTAGGAATAATGTTTTTGCTCATTTCGGCCAGGGTGTTGCTTTTGGACGTATGTCAGGAACGTTAACCAGTTTAGATTATAACACCTATTATTCGAATGGTCTAGTAATTATGAAGTGGGCTTATAGTACAGGCACACCTTCATCAGGCGGAATTGTGGGTATTCAAGCTATGTCATCAGATGATGCCAATTCTATTGTAGCTGACCCAAATTTTTATAGTATTAAAAACCTTCATTCATTTGGTAGTGCAATAAATGGTGTGGCGACACCTATCGCATCAGTTCTCACCGATTTTGATGGTGACCTACGTAATACTACAACGCCTGATATGGGAGCAGATGAATTTTCAATTTCTTCCATCGATGTAGGTGTACTTTCTGTTACCTCACCTTTGAGTGTAGATACTCAAGATAATGTGACTCCTTTTGAAGTTGTTATTAAAAACTATGGCTCAGGAGCTATTACTTCCATGACTATTAAATCATCTATAGACGGTGTAAATTATGCTGATTATGCTTGGACTGGAAGTTTGGCATATGGCCAAACTGATACTGTTACAATAGGCAGTTTTACGATTCCTGTTGGTACATATGATATCATGGCATATACTGTTAAAAGTGGAGATACATTAAACTTCAATGATACATTGATGACTACGGGCTTTGGTTTAACGCTTATTGATGTAGAAGTAGTGGAACTAGTAAGCCCAATTTCGGGCTGTGGAAAAACTACTTCTGAAGAAGTTCAGCTGCGTATTAAAAACAATGGTGTAGGATATATATATAATGGTCTTTCTGCTTCATATCAATTAACTGGAGGCACTATTGTAACAGAAAGTATTACTGATACTCTGGCTCCTGGAAGCGATATCGTATATACGTTTAGTCAAGGTGTTGATATCTCAACAGGGTATCAAGACTCTACCTATACTATAACTTGTGTAGCACATCATAATCTGGATCCAAATAATATGAATGACACCTCAGACTATGTAGTGGATTCATATGGTAATCTGTATGCACCAATTGTAAGTGACACTACTATAAATTATGGTGATTCAGTTACCATATCGGCAAGTTCCACTTCTCCAATATTATGGTATGAAAATGATTCTTCTACTACAGTAATAGGTAACGGAACATATACCACACCTTTACTATTTGATACTGCTACATATTATGCACAAGCTAATATGTATAACCCACCAGCAACTGCTTACATTGGTGTAGCAGGAACTACTCTTGGTTTCTTTGATTCTTCTCCTTATGGCGTAAATATGGGTAGTGGTAGATACCAAGTTTTATATACTGCTGCTGAGTTAATTGCCGAAGGTGTAACTGCTGGAGAGCTTGAGTCATTATCATTTAAGTCGGCTAGTTCTTTTTCTGGCCCTTCAATGTCAATGGAGATTAGTCTTGCCAATGTATCAAATACCACCCTTACTAGTTCATTTGTTTCTGCTCAATTCACACAAGTTTATTATAATGGGAGTAGTTATACTGGTACTTCTGGTTGGAATCTTCATACATTCACAACCCCTTTCTATTGGGATGGAACAAGTAGCTTATTAGTTAATATTTGCACTGTCGGAAACCCATATAATGCAGCTCAAATTTATTATTCTACTACAGCTTCTACAATGGTTGTTGCAGATATGGGAATGGGTGCTGGTTGCGCGTCTTCACAAGGATTAGCGGGTAATAAACGTCCAAATATTAAAATTGTAAAACTTGGAAGTTCAGGTTGTTATAGCGCCAAAGTGCCTTTGGTTGTTAATGTGCCACTTCCTTTATTTGATGCACGTGTTAGTGAAATCGTAAATCCTAAAGATGCTTGTGGATTAGTATCTGCGGAGGTAACTATTGATATCGAGAATATGGGTACTGATACTATCAAGGGGCCATTTACTGCTACTTATAGAGTAGATAATGGTGCTTATATTGCTGCCGAAACTATTAATGATACCATCTTGTCAGGTGATACTTTACGATATACATTTAATACTTTAGCTTCTCTTAATCCGGGTGCTACAGGAACCAAATATGCAATAACGGCCAAGATTGATATACCAGCAGATACTTATTCAGCAAATGATTCATTAAGTTCTGATTCTATTTTATCTAAGTATACTCCAGCTAATCCTATTGTTAGTGATATTACGATAGATTATGGTGATTCCGCCGTATTGGCAGCTTCTGCAAACGATAGTGTTTATTGGTATGCCGACTCACTAGCTATGCTATATGTTGGCACAGCTGCGGTTTATGTTACTAGTCCAATTTATGATTCTACTTCATTTTATGCTCAAACGCAAAGAACTATTGTAGCTACTGATTATTACACTGGAACGGGTACTGCTTCATCGTCCTATAGTGGTCCAAGTCCTTATGGGGCAGGTGGATCTGCATATCATGGAATCCGCATGCAATTTCTTATTACTGCTGACGAACTATTAGCATTAGGAATGATTCAAGGACCAATTTCATCAGTCTCATTTGATGTTACTACAATGGTAAATACTCCTTTACATAACTATACTATAAAGATGGGGCATACTGATAATACAGATATGGCAGTTACATATTTTGAAAATAATATGACTACTGTTTATTCTAATATGGCATATTCTGAACAGCTAGGATGGAACGAACATACTTTCACTACCCCTTTTTATTGGGATGGAGTTTCAAATGTTATTGTTGAGACAAACTTTAAGAATAATTATGGTGTAGCATTTTCAAATGTACATTATACTCCAACTTCTTTTTCATCTGTTGCTTATGCTAGAGGTAATACAAGTTTTAATGTTAATGATACAATAATAGATAATAACAGTTCGAATCGGCCAAATATTCGTATTAAACAAACCGGCTTAGGTATGTGTAAAAGCGATTTAATGGAGATGAAGGTAAATGTTATTAATTATGTAAATGACGATGCTGCTTTATTATCAGTTGTTGAGCCTTTGAATTCGGCAAGTTCAATTGCACCTTCTGTAGTTAAAGTTGTATTACGAAATTATGGTCTAAATACTTTTAGCTCAGCAACAATTAGCTGGGCGGAAAATGGTGTTGTGCAAACACCTTACTCTTGGACAGGCTCTCTTGCAAAAGGAGCTGTTGATACAGTAACTATTGCATCAAATCACTTTTTTGCAGGTGGTGAAACAGAAATTAAAACATGGGTTAGTCTTGCAAATGATACTGTTACTAGTAATGATACTACGGTTTCAACTATTGCAGTATGCATGAGTGGGGTTTATACTATTAATCCTAGTACTGGTGATTATCCTAGCTTTACTGAAGCGGTAATGGATTTAGGCTATTCAGGTATATGTGGTGCTGTAACATTTAATGTTGACTCAGCTGTTTATGGAGAGCAAGTAGTTTTATATAGTGTTCAAGGGTCGAGCCCAACAAACACTATTACTTTCCAATCCACAGAAATGGATAGTACAAAAGCCAAGATGACTTATAGTACCAATGTCAATCAAAATTTTGTTTTCAAAATCGATGGGGCATCTTATATTAATATCAAACACCTAGGTATGTCGGCCATCGGATCGACGGATGGAAATGTAATAGTATTAGCAGGTGGAGCACATCATATAAATATATTGAACAATAACTTAAGCTCTACTATTTCTACAACATATAACACAAAAGCTGCTAATATAGTATCATATAGGGAAGATGCTAATCATGTGTTGATTAGTAACAATAATCTTATGAATGGTTATAAGTCCATTCAAATAGAAGGTCTAAATTCTGATTCATTGGTAGACTGGACTGTTTCTAATAATGTTATTACCAACTTTGTGCGCTATGGTATAGATTGCATGTACGCTAATGATATAGAGATTGTTAATAATACAATTATCTCATCTCCACTTAATTCTTCTACTTATGGTATTAAAATTAATTATAATATTGATGGTCTTACTATTTCAAAGAATAAAATTATTATGTCGGCTGTGAGTACTACATATGGTATGTATTTTACATATTCAAAGAGTACTTCATCTAATAAAGCAGTGATTAGTAACAACTTTGTGTCCTCCCTTGCTGGTACAGGAGGTGTTAAAGGAGTTTATTGCTACGGGTCTGAATATATGGATATAGTTTATAATTCAATAAACTTAACTTCAGGAAATCAAGCATCTAGAGCGATGGAATTATATGGAGGAAATAATTTTACTGTAAAGAATAACTCCATAGCCACCAAGTTTGGTTATGCAATATATGTGTCAACAATTCCTGCTTCATCAGTGGTTGATTATAACAACTATTATGTGGATACATTGAGTTCGACAAAATATGTTCGTTGGGTGGGTGATATATCTAACTTAGCTGCATTGCAAGCATTCGATGTGAATAATAATCAGAATGGTCTAAGTATAGACCCACTGTATTATTCACCAATGAATTTACATACTCAACAAATATCAATGTATAGTACTGGTACACCAATTGTAGGTATTACAACTGATATTGATGAGGATATTCGTAATACAACAACTCCTTGTATTGGTGCCGATGAATTTACTCCTCCTGCTATTGATTTAGGTGTGTCTGCTTTAATTCATCCTTCTTATTCGGATTGTGGATATAGCGCTATCGATAGCATCGTGGTTCAGATTAAGAATTATGGCTTAAATAATATCAATTTTGCTAGTGATAATGCGGAGATTAAAGTAATTGTTAGTAATGCTGTTGTTGATACAATCATTTATACATTAAATACAGGTTCTGTGAATTCATCAGATGTTATAAATGTGAAGGTTTCCAATAATTTCGATATGAGTATTAATGGTCAATACGAATTTGTTGCTTCTGTAACAATTGCTAATGATGGTAATGCAGCTAATGATATTCTTGACGTTCAAGAGGTGGTTAGTTATCCAAATATAAATACCTTCCCGTTTAATGAAAGTTTTGAATCAGGTACTAATATTTCATTCAAGCAGTATCGCGATGTAGCTTCTGATATAAGCACTAATCAAGCAGCGAGTTATGGTAGTCTTTATGGATTGCATTTTGAAGGTGGATCGTATACTGGTTGGTTAAATCCGAATAATGTTACACAGGCATTTAATAATACAACACATGTTGCTAAGGCAGTAACATGTAATGTTGATGCTACTAACGAAACCACATTATCTTTACAGTTTGATCTAAAGCAAACAAGACAATCAACATATGGTACAAACACAAGTTGGTTTAGAGTGATGCTTATCGATGCCAATAGCGTAGTTCATTATTTGAAAAATTCTGTTGGAGACTCTGTCTTCATGCCAACTACTCTTGCAAACGATAATTTTACTCGCCATACATTTAGTTTAGTGCAATATGTGGGACAAAACTTCCAAATTAGTTTTGAGTCAGCCAATAAATACAGCTTCAATTATAGTAATGGTGCTGGTGATAATGCATTTGTTGATAATATAGCTATTTGGTCTCCTGCTCCACTTGATGTTTCGGTAGAGGGTATTGTGAGTGATAATTATTTTGGAAAAGTTGGTGATTTAATACAAATAAAAGTAGCGTTTAGTAATGTTGGAAGTGATACATTATATTCTATTCCGATGGCGTATCAAGCAGATAATGGTGTGATTGTTCGCGATACAATAACGGGTACTTTCTTGCCAACCGAAAGAGATACTATTGCCTTTTCTACTTATCATCAACTAGCTGCAGGTGCGTATAATATATGTGCTTTTGCAGAACTTGCTGGCGATGCAGTAGCTGTAAATGATACTGCTTGTAAGTCATTTAAAGGTATGCAGGTTTATACTGTTAATTATTCAGATGACTTTGAAACCAATAACGACTGGCTTGGTATAGGTTCATTAAATCAATGGATACAAGGTGAGCCTAATAAAACGAATATCACAGGTGCTAATTCGGGACAAAATGCCTGGGTGACAAACTTGACAAGTGATTATGATGCCTCGTCTGTTGAGTATTTATACTCTCCTTATTTTATTATTCCTTCATATGCACCACCTGCCACTGTAGATTTCAGCTTATTTGTTGATATCATTGCCAATTTAGCAAAAGGTACTTTCGAATACTCTTTTGATGGTATTACTTGGTCGTCGTACGGTTATATGGGACTTGCTGGTTCGGTAAATTGGTATAACAAACAAGTTAATGGACAGCATGTGTGGGCTATGTATAATACCGGTTGGACATACACTTCTGCACCTCTTGATTCAGCAACATTTAATACGGGTACACCTTTCCAGTTCCGCTTTAAGTTTGAGTCGGGCTCTAGTACAAATACTGGCGATGGTATGGCTATTGATGATTTTAATATCACTATTCCACCTTTTGCTTTTGATGCTGGTGTGAATGCTTTAATTACACCAAGTGTTTCAACCTCAATGGGTGGAAGCATTGAAGTGAAAGTAGCATTGAAAAACTTTGGTTCCACAACATTAACATCCATTCCAGTGAAATATGAGGTTGATGGAAGTGTAGTTGGTTCTGAAATTTGGACGGGTTCATTAGCTTATAATGCGGTAGATACATTTACATTTACTACAACTTATACAGGACCTAATCAGGATTATAGTATATGTGCATATACAAGCTTAAGTAACGAGATGCAGGTGCATAATGATACTGCTTGTTCGATGTTGATCGCAACAGCTGGTCAAATTGATGCAGGTATTTCAGCGGTACTAGCACCAGTTGGTCAAACGAGCATTGGTAAACTTACTGAGGTTAAGGTTACTATTAAAAATTATGGTATTGACACTCTAGGCAATGTGCCTGTTGAGTATTTTGTAAATGGTTCGTTGATAGCTTCTGAAGTTTCAGCGCCTAAGATTGCCCCTGGCGATTCATTAGATCATTTATTCACCACCAAGTATATTTCAGGTGTTGGAACGTATATGGTATGTAGCCGTACACAAGTTATAGGTGATGCTGATGCTTCGAATAATCAGGCGTGTGTCACTGTAATTGGAACTTCAATTAATGGTGCTGAAGGAGATGTTTTCACTGTAAAGCAAAACCAACCAAATCCTGCAAATGGAAATACAAGTATTAATATTTACTTGCCACAATCGGGTGATGTTGAATTCAAACTTGTGAATGTGCTTGGATCGGTAATTGAAGAGCAAGAGCTTAACTATACTGGTGGAAATCACGAAATTATTATAAATACGAATGATTATCCAGTTGGAATATATCACTATTCAGTAAGTTTTGATGGTCAAGTACGTACCTTCAAGATGGTTATTGTTCGATAATATAGTTTTAATATAATGTTAGAGGGTGTTCATTTATGAGCACCCTCTTCTTTTTTTAGCTATTTTTGAAGCTTAAAGAAGGAGAGATTTAGAAGATTGAAAACACACTATTGCATAGATGAAATATTGAAAATTGATAGTCCTGTTGCTACAATTGGGACCTTCGATGGAGTGCATCTTGGCCATAGGGCGGTTATTGATCAGTTAAAGGCTTTGGCAAAACAACGTAATACCGAATCACTCCTAATCACCTTCGAGCCTCACCCCCGAATTGTTTTAAATAAGGATGTTGATAATCTTAGGTTTATAAATAATTCTCAAGAGAAAGAGCGTCTCTTGGCAAATGCAGGTGTGGATCATTTATTGATTTTGCCCTTTACCTATGAGTTTTCCAAATTGTCTGCTCGCCAGTTTATCCAAAAATACCTAATTGACAAATTGCATATTCAAGCTATGATCGTGGGTTACGACCATCATTTTGGCAGAATGGACAAGGATGATGAAGATATTACGGTACTGCTGAAAGAGTATGGGATTGGTGTGGAACGAATTGCAGTGCATGATGTTGGAGATGTTTCAGTGAGCTCAACTAAAATAAGAAATGCAATAATGGAGGGAGATATTTCTCTTGCCAATAGTATGTTGGGGCAGCCATATAGTTTATGCGGAAATGTAATACATGGTAATAAACTTGGGCGCACCATAGGTTTCCCAACGGCTAATTTAATGTTAGCGTTTAAGCTCAAGCTATTGCCACAAGATGGAGTGTATGCTGCATGGGTTTTGTTTCACGACAAAAAATATAAGGCCATGCTTAATATTGGGTTTAAGCCTACCGTTTTAGGGTCGTCTAGAACCATAGAGGTGCACCTATTTGATTTTGAAAAAGAAATATATGGAGAGTTTCTTGTGGTGGAATTAGTCTCTAAAGTACGAGATGAAAAGGCTTTTCCTAATTTGAAAAAATTACAAGAGCAATTGCAAATTGACCGTAAAATTGTAGCAGGCCTATTATCTTGATGATTAGCTTTTTTTGATGCTCACTTTTAGTTTTGTTAAGCCTTTAATTATACTAGCTTCAATTTGTTGATATTCGATTAATTCTTTGCCAACAAAAATAATTCCAAGTAAAATTCCAGTCTCTTTTTCATTTAGCACATCATAGATAATACCTTTATTTTTCCGATATCCTTCGCGTATTAGCCGCTTCATATGATTGCGGTCTACTGCATGCTTAAAAGTGCGTTTAGAAACACTAATTAAGAGCTGAGCTTCTTGACTACCCTCTTTTTTATTCTCGGCGTATATGAATTTTAAGGGATATGAAAAGACATTCTTATTCTTCGAAAACAAATTAGTAATTTGTTTTCGGCTTTTTAATTTTTCGTCTTTTGTAAAGCCTTGATTCATGATGCAAAATTAGCCAAAAAAAAGGCGCTTCTACCGAAACGCCTTAAATATCATATAATAGAGTTTATTTTCTTTTTTTCTCCGCTTTTACAAACTCCTCAATGGCCATGGTCATGGAAGGAGATTTCTTTGTTGGGGCAAGAACATTTATTTTCAAACCCAGACCTTCAGCTGCTTTTGCTGTGGTTGTACCAAAAGTAGCAATGAGTGTTTCGCCTTGTTCATAATCAGGAAAGTTCTTATAAAGCGACTTTACACCAGAAGGGCTAAAGAAAACAAGCATATTGTATTTATGCATATCCACTTTTGACAAATCACTTGCTAATGTGCGATATATTACTGCTTTATCAAAATTAATTTTATTCTGAGTCAATGAATCAGGTATATCTGCCTTATGAATTTCAGAGCATGGAAGTAAATACTTCTCATCTTTATGCTTCTTAATAACATCAAGTAAATCCTTAAATACTAGCTTGCCATGAAATATTTTACGCTTACGAAACTGAATGTATTTTTGAAGATAGAATGCTGTTGATTCTGAAATACAAAAGTACTTCATATCATCAGGAATTTCAGCACGCATATCTTTTGCAATACGGAAGTAATGATCTACAGCCTGACGACTTGTAAAAATCACCGCAGTATAATCGAGTAAATTAATTCGTGATTGACGAAAATCCTTGGTAGGAATTCCTTCAATTTTGATAAACTTATGATAATCGACGTCAAGTTTATACTTGGCCGCAAGTTTAGTATAAGGCGATTTTGCTAAATCAGCCGGAGCAGGTTGTGAAACAAGAATATTTTTTATTTTCAAAATAGATTCTCTTTTGTAATAATTAATGTTTGACTGAAAATATTGGAAATAAAATGAATGTATTTATTGTAGTTCTTTACCCTACGAAACGACCAACATCACTAATTTTCCAAGAACAATCAAAGGTAGAATTTCGACGGTGCAAAGGTAAATAAAAAAATGAAATGAATTGAAGTCAGATTTGGGTATTATCTTCATTATTGGAGTAATGATTCGAAGCGCTCCAAATATGATCCAAACACCAATAAAAAGAAAATATAGCCATTCGAAGTTAAAATATACTTCAAGCCATAAGTAGGCACTTAAAAAGATACCCATGCTCATGGTCCAAAGAAAAATATAGTCAATATATACTCGCCTATAGGCTGGCACATTAAATATTGATGCTGTTAGGTATATTAATATAATTTTGAAGGCATAGAATGCTGCTGCCAATAGTATTATTATGGGTAAAAGATATTCCATATTTGGAATATTAAAATCAAATATTCCTTTTCGTAATATTATATCAATATATAGACTAATATTTACAATATAAACAAAGAAAAACAACCAACTAATGGGATAACTAAGCATTGATTTGCTAAGTATTTGCTGATAGTATTTATTGGAGAATAAGGCAAGGTGCATCGACTGCTTCCTATAAAGATTGAACAGCAACAGGATGATTATAATATCGACAATAAGAAATGGAAAAACGTAATTGAAATCAAACTTATTGCGATTAATGTATGAGGGGTTTTTAAGGGGTAATTCATGGCCAGTAAACATGCTTTTACTAGCTGTAGGCTCTAAATATTTAGAAGTACTAGTGGTGTCGTAATTCCCAAATAATGAGGAGTCATTGATAGAGGTAGGTGATGAATAGAGTTTGTAAAATGTTGTGTCAGTCATTATTCTATTTCAATTCCAATGATAATAATATCATCAAGTTGTTCAATATCACCACGCCACTCAATAATTCGTTGCCAAAGGGTTTCCTTTTGCTTCTCCATATTTTGGTCTTCAATTTCCAGTAACAATCGTTTAAATCTTTTGGCCATAAACTTTTTACCTTTTGGCCCTCCAAACTGATCGCTATACCCATCAGAGAAGGTATATATTTTATCACCTTTTTGAATATCAATCAGTTTATTCTTAAATGGAATATGGTCTCTACTATGCATGCCAATGGGCATCCGGTCGGCCTTGGTTTCGAGTAACTCACCATTACGAATAATATATAAGGCATTATAAGCTCCAGAGTAGTCAATTTGCATTTTCTTAAAATCAAATACACAAACAGCGATATCCATTCCATCTTTATTAGCGGTGGATTCTTGCTCTTTGTTTATTGCAGTAATAACAAAATGACGTAATTGATTAAGTATTTCAGCAGCATTTTTTATTTTTGACGATCCAAGTATTTGATTCAAAAATGCAATTCCCATAATGCTCATAAAGGCACCAGGCACCCCATGGCCTGTACTGTCAGCTGCGGCTAAATACACTTTGTCGTGTTTTGGAGCCACCCAGTAGAAGTCCCCACTAACAATATCACGTGGTTTCCAAAGTACAAAGCTCTTGTTAAAATATTTTTTAAACTCCCTATCCGACGGAATCACTGCCTCTTGAATTCGTTGAGCATAACGAATGCTATCAATAATATTTCTATTCTTTTCTTCAAGCTGATCTTTTTGCTTTGTAATCTCTACGGTGGCTTCCTTAATAATTCGGTTAAGGCTACGGGTTGAAACTCGAATGGCTCCCCAAACAAAGGCAATAAAGAAAAATATCGATGCGATATAAGCATAAATTGTTCGGTACCAAGGTGGCGTGATGGAAAACTGATAAGATGTTACCTCACTCATATTGCCATAAATATCGATGGCTCGTACATGAAAAGTATAGCTTCCTTCATTCAGGTTAGTATATTCCTTATAGGTTTTGCCTGACCATGTCCCCCAATTTACCTCCTGCTCATATCCCTCTAAATACCAATTGTAGTTCAACTTTTCAAAATCTTTTGGGCTGCTTGAAGAGAAGTAAAAAGTAAAAGAGTTGTGACGAAAATCAAAGGTTTTGATATACGACTCGGGTTGAGTTAGGGTTACTCCTTTATCAGACGTATAATATCCACCAAAGGCAGTATCCGAATTGTTTAGGACGTTGGTTAGGTAGGTGTAGTAGGTATATGTACTGTCAGATAGTTTTGAAGTATTTACTTTACTAAGTCCATAGGACCCTCCATACCAGCATATGTTTTTATCCCCATGAAAAAAACTATATACAATCTCATTTTTCTTTGCAAAAACTTTTAAGTCCCTATATGTACCAGTGTTTTGTTTAATTGAATAATAAACAGAAGATATTTTGCTTTTATCATCGATCGCAACAGTCCAAATATTACTTTGTTTATCTCTTGAAATTCGATGAATCATGTTTTTCGAAGAATTAATGCTCTTCGAAAATGATGAATCTAATCTAAATAGGCTGTCAACCCATGAAAAACGATAAATACCATATGAACTGGCAAAAAGTAACTTGTCGTCATCGCTCTGTATTTGAATTGGGTCACCTTTTTCCAAGCCTTTTCCAAGCTTCGTGATTATTGGATTTTGTATTTTATGATTCGTAAATAGGGGCTGTTTGATATAAATAATCCCCTGTCGATCGCTAGCCATCCATAAATTGCCATTCTTATCTTCTTGTATGTCTCTAATAACCTCTGAAACCCCAGGAATAGTCCCTTCATCAATCCATGTATTATTTTCACTATAATAAACAGATTGAATTCCACCATCAAGTCCTATATACACTCTCCGAGGATCAGTAGAAGATTGATAGCTAGTATAAGGATAGCAAGAGACTACTTTTTCGAGACTACCATTAGTATTTAGGCCTATCACAAAATCCATGGTAGAGATAAGGAGTAGTTTTTTGTGAGGTAGATTAAAGAATTCTAAATCCCAACAAGAATTACTAAGTTGCTTGAATAGTTTTTCATCTATTTCTTTCGACTCCTTATATTTACTAACTTGCTGTAGGTGGCGAAAGCTTTTGAGAGTACTATTTTTAGAAGTAGAGTTATAAGCTGACTCCTCATCAATATTGGATGTGTTTGCAAAGGCATAGAGCCCCGAAGGAGTTATGATGTGGAGGTTTCCTGAAAAACGAATCACATCTTCGATACGACCACTATAATTATATTTTTTTTGTGGAAAGTTGACGGTAGGGGAAAGGATATTAATTTTTGCTAGCCCGTTTTCACTTCCAAGCCAAAGTGTGTTATTCCCGTCAAGAGCTTGAGTATAGACTACATCAGATTTTAATCCATATTTTGTATTAATACTTTTGATAATGTTGCCTTTCTTATTAATAATATAAAGCCCTTTATTTGTTGCAACAGAAAACAATGAGTCAGATATTTTTAGAAGACTAAAGACTCTTCTATTTCTTAATAATGAAGTAAGTTCAGTATTAAATTTTGATTTGAATACAAGTTTATTTTTTTTTATAGAAACTAAATAGAATCCTTTCTCTGAACTATAAAAGAGATTGTTTTCTTCATCAAAAAGAGTGGCTCTAGCCGAGTTTTTTGTAAAGGGTATTACATTTGATTCAATCAAACTATCTTCGACTAAATAATAGCCTCTTTTTTTAATGGAAGTAATAATCTTATTAGATACATTGAACAAGTTTAAAAAACTTGCTTTTGACTTCAGTTCCATAAGAGAGTCTGAATTCCAAATAAATATATGATTTTTAGATTTAAAATAGGTTTTATTATTAATGCAAATAACATTTCTAATTTCACCAAATTCATAGCTGATTATTTCTTCGGAAATAGAGTAGTATTTAAGTTTTCCTATATGAGATGAGTCTGTACTAAAATATCCAAATTCATTTTTTCCGCCAACAAAGATTTTTCCTTCGGGGTTAATATCAAGCGATCGGACTGCACCATTATTTCTAATTTTATAAACTTTCCAAATATTACCAGAAAGCTCCATCAAACCCAGATTATTACTGGCATATATTATTCCCCGAGAATCTGCTTTAATATCAAATATTTGTGGGAGGCCTCCATATTCTGAAGTTCCATATACTTTTGTGGGTAGAATACCTTGCTCATTCTGAGCCTTAAGGTAATTTGAACTCAAAAGAATGATAACAAAAAGTACAGGTAATATAAAATGCTTCATTTTATAAATGCAGTGATAAAATTATTTTTCCAAAAAGTAAAAATACAATAAAAACTAATAGTTTGATGCAACTTGTTCTAATAGGTTAAAATCGTTGTTATTATTGGCTAGGTCTAAGCGTTTTTCATATTGAGTATTAGGTATTCTACCTGAATTATTAAAAATACAAGAGAATACTGTTATATTTATGTGTTATTATGTATTTTTTGTATAATTTTATACTCTCAAAAAAGAATATAATCATTCAAAATATAAAGTCATGAAAAGATTTACTCGGATATTAGTTATTGCTTTAGCGCTTTTTATAAGCCAAAGTGCCTTTTCGCAAATAGGATGGAGCTCTTTATCAACATCATATGTTGGTAATTTTAAGGCTATTTATTTTAATAATGTGGATACAGGTTATGCTGTTGGGGGAAATAATTCAACAGGAATTGTATATAAAACAACCGATGGTGGCCTTACTTGGGCTTCTTCAAGCATCTCAGGATCTAGCCTCGAATCGGTATGGTTTACGAGTGCTACTGTTGGTTATGTTGCGGGTAGCAATGGTAAAATCTATAAAACCACTAATGCTGGCGGTGCTTGGGTATCCTTAACAACCTATAACACAACAGATATTTCAGATATTCATTTTCCAACTGCAAATGATGGTTTTGCGGTTAGTGATACAGCCTTATTTGTTACAGTTACTGCTGGATCAGGTTGGGCTATTTACTCAGTTCCTACTATTGGCACTACTTCACAAGCCAATGGTGTTTTTTTTACAACTGCTTCTTCAGGAGTTATATATGGCTCGACCAATTTCTTTAATGGTTGGATTAGAAGAACAACAAATGGTGGTTCTTCGTGGTCATCGGCCTTTACTACTGCAGCGACAATAAATGATGTGTTTTTTGTTTCTGCTACTGAGGGTTATGCGGTTGGAAATGCTGGAGGCATATATAAGACTACCAATAGTGGCTCATCATGGTTGATGAAAGCCAGTGGAATAACAACAAATTTAAATTCAGTCTTTTTTGTAAACTCAAATATTGGCTATGCCGTGGGCGAAAATGGAGTCATCATAAAAACTCTCGATGGGGGTACTACTTGGAATTCGCAGAATACAGGAGTTAGCAATTTATTAAGGGGTGTATTTTCTGCATCAACAAATGTGACTTATGTGGTGGGTGATAATAATAAGATTATGAAAACTACTACAGGAGGTGTTACTTTATTGGTCAATACCCCTGATGATAGTGCATATTGTAATGGATATGTTAATTTGCATGCTTATACTACCTATGATGGCACGGGTACTTTGAGCTATACTTGGGATTCGTCCCCTTTATTAAGTTCTACTACCGACTCGGTGGTTACAGCAGGGCCATTTACTAATGATGAGTATTTTATTGTTACTGTTAGTGATGGGACGATTAGTTATAAGGATACTGCCTTTGTCCAAGTGGTAGGTTTGCCTAGTGATTCTATTTGTATCGTGGCTGTTGATTCTCTTTCGGGTCACCCAATAGTGGTATTTGAAAAGCAAGTTTCTGGCCCTATTGATTATTATAATATTTATCGAGAGTCTGTGGTAGCAGGCATATTCGATTCTATTGGTTTTGTTCCTGCCGATTCAGCGGGCGTATTTATAGATTCTAACTCTAATGTACTTGTTCAGCAATATGCATATAGGATTTCCAGCGTGGACTCTTGTGGAAATGAAAGTGCTTATAGTGATGTTCATAAAACCATGCACCTTCAAGTTAGTGCAGGAGCCGGTGGAGCTTGGAATTTATTATGGTCACCTTACGAAGGCGTGTTTGTTCAATCATATGAAGTATGGCGAGGTGCTGATACTATTAATATGCTAAAGATAGGAACGGTACCGGGTTCTAATAATAGTTATTCGGACCTTAGTCCTCCATCTGGTACATTATATTATTATGTTAAAATTATAAGTGCTTATACTTGTCATCCATATAATTATAAAGCAAATACGGACTATAATTCATCTAGATCAAATAATGAAGGTAACGGAATTATTGTTCCATCTCTTGCTACCGGTTTTTCAGCAACGCCACTATCAGGTGGTTTTCCTTTGAATGTACAATTTACCGATGCCACTGCCGGTATACCATCTTCATGGATGTGGTATTTTGGTGATGGAGCTACTTCAACACAGCAGAGTCCTGCTCATACTTATACTACAGCAGGTTCGTATACGGTTAAGTTAGTTACGAGCACAAGTACTGCTCAAGATTCCATCGAAAAGATTGATTATATTACGGTAACCTCAGGACTAAATGCTGATTTTAGTGCTACACCTACTCATGGCAATGCTCCATTAGTAGTACAGTTTACTGATGCTTCTTCAGGCTCGCCAAGTGATTGGTTATGGGATTTTGGTGATGGAAATTCTTCCGTTCAGCAAAGCCCTTCTCATAGTTATAATGCAGATGGTTTGTATACGGTAAAGCTGACGGTTACTGAAAATGGTGTGAGCGAGAGCATGGAAAGAATTGATTATATCAATGTGGGTGGAATTGGTTTTGATGATATTGACCTGGATCAACATTTACGTATTTATCCAAATCCAACTCATGTAAATACGAAGTTAAATATTGATTTTGAGCAAATAAGAATAAAGCAAGTTCAGTTATTAAATTTGATAGGAAAAGAAATTCCTGTTGAGTACACTCAAAATTCGGGTCATATAGAGCTTGATTTGAATAATGTAAGTCAGGGAATTTATTTCCTTAAACTTACTTCTTCAACAGGTGATAATTTAGTACGTAAGATAATTGTTAGATAAATGCTGAATAATTGAATACGAAAAAAGCACCTTTGAATATGTTCAAAGGTGCTTTTTTTTGTTTATGATATTTCTACTATAAAAACCTACGCTCTACATAATCGAGTAGCTGTATATAGGCTTGGTTTTCTTCATCCCATTTGCCTGTTGTGGCAATGCTACGGAAATTATCAATGGCAGATTTTTGATCCTTAGATTGTTCCATTTGCTCCATTGCCTGATTATAAACTTTCATACTGCCATCAAACAGCTCATTTATAAATTGGAATTTATCATTTATACCAATGGAAGTTTTAAGGCTTTTTATAGGTTTCCGTTGAAGCTGGTCTCCAATACTATGTAGTTCGGTTTGAGTGCTTTCTACTATTTGTTCTTTTTGAGGTTTTTCCTGTGGAGTCGCTATAGGAGTCTCAACTTTAAGACTGTTTTTGTCAACTGAGCTACCCCTTTTTTCTTCCTCGGATAAAATAGATTCAATTTCAATTGCTTCTTCTTTTGTGTCATATTGCTCATCAGTAATCTCTCCCATCTGCTGTGCAAGTTCTTTTATGTTGTCTTGAAACTCTGCTTCAGCAATATTTAGAAGGTCGTCAACCTGCTCATCAATAGAAACCTCAATAGTATTTTTTGCTGAACTGGAATTTTTCATGTTTACATCAAGCAATACATCTATATTGTCATAAAGCTTACGGATATTATCTTTTACGATATCTACCTCTATTTGAGGAGCTCCATTTTCATAATCCAGAAGTTTGTGTGTTTGTTCTAGAATAATTTCAGCTATTTCTTTAAGCTCATCTTTAATAATTCCATTCATCATTTGCCCAATTTAATCTAATTAACGTTCTTTTTGTCGTTAGGTTTTATGTAAATTTGCCAATCGCTTTTAAAATTTGGCTTTTTAGCAAAACCTATTTTCAAGGCCTTAAAGATAATAAACAAACAATAGGATTGTAGTTAAATGTTTTTAGAAAACTCAACAGGTAGTGAACAAGAAGCAGGATGGATTGAAGTCGTTTGCGGTTCAATGTTTTCTGGCAAAACGGAGGAGTTGATTCGCCGACTTAAGCGTGCAAAAATTGCCAAACAAAAAGTGGAGATTTATAAGCCGGCTATCGATGTGCGTTATGATGTTGATGATGTTGTGTCACATGACAAGAATGTTATCACATCAACCCCTGTAACTACTTCAGCCAACATTCTTTTGCTTGCCAATGATGTGGATGTGGTGGGTATTGATGAGGCCCAATTTTTTGATGATGAACTTCCTGAGGTTTGCACTGAATTAGCTAATAAGGGAATTCGAGTTGTTGTTGCAGGATTGGATATGGATTTTCAAGGAAAACCTTTTGGGCCAATACCTCGTTTATTAGCCATTGCTGAGTATGTAACGAAGGTTCATGCTATATGTATGCGCTGTGGGAAATTGGCAAACGTATCTCATCGTATCATCTCGGGCGATAAATTGGTTGTTCTTGGCGAAACAGAGAGCTATGAACCCCTTTGTAGGTCTTGTTTTAATAAAGCTAATAAGTCTTAGCATCCTCATTTATTAAAAAAAAGCCGACTTTTTTCAAAGTCAGCTTGTTTTTTTTCAGTCTAATAATCTATTTTTGAGCTTCCATATACTGCTCTAGCAATCGGGCAACATACTTTCCAAATACATCAAACTCAAGGTTAATTACCGTTCCTTTCTTGAAATTATGAAAGTTTGTAAACTCATAAGTATAAGGGATAATAGCCACCGAAAACTGGTTTGGTTTAGAATCTACTACAGTTAAGCTTGTGCCATTAACGGAAATAGAACCTTTTTCAACGGTGATATTATTTTTACTTTTATCGTATTCAAAAGTATATTTCCAGCTACCATCAGTTTCTTCAACACCTAAGCATACGGCTGTTTGATCCACATGGCCTTGCACAATATGCCCATCTAGGCGTTCGCCCATGCTCATGCTACGCTCAAGATTAACTTCATAACCTTCTTTCCACTCCATAAGACAAGTTTTGTCTAAGGTTTCTTGAATAGCGGTAACTACATATTGACTTTTTTCTTTATTCACTTTTACAACCGTTAAGCAAACGCCATCATGAGCCATGCTTTGGTCTACTTGCAAATCTTTTGCTAAAGGTGTTTCCACCGTAAAGTGAATATTTGATTGATCGCGATCTATCGACACGATCTTTCCCATTGTTTCAACAATTCCAGTAAACATATTATAATTTTTTTATTTGTTTCTAAATAATGTAACAGTTCCATTTATAGTTCGAGCTTTTAAGCCTTCCAGTCGTAGCTCATACACTTCGCAAACATAAAAATAAACTCCTTCGCTCGATTCGTTTTTTGAAGTAAAATCCTTACCATCCCAATTAATGTTTGGGTCGTCTGTTTGAAATACTAGCCCCCCCCAACGGTTGTAAATCTTCATATCTATTTTCTCTACAAAGTCGTATGGGTAAGGGTGGAAGAAATCATTTGCCCCATCACCATTGGGAGTAAAAACGTTGGGTAATCTGTATAATCTACAACTGTCAATATCAACACATACGGGACCGCCAAAATCACTTTCATTATTAAATGAATCGATTGCAGTAACCGAATAGCACCCCACAATTGTTGGTATATTATTGTGAATATAGGTAGTATCACTCAGATTATTCGTAAAATAAATCTCCGTATAATCATCATCATAGGTGGGTTTATAGTATAATTTATAAGAAACCACATCATTGGCACAATGATAATTTGGATTATTCCATGTGATGGTATTGCTGATTAGTTGACAGTCACTATCGACCCACATATCTGGAGCACAAGGTGCTTCAATATCAATAGGCTCATCACAAATATCTTGCGACCAATTAATGATAGGGTTAATATATCCTGGCGCAGTGTATTCTCCAATACTTTTTATTCGGTAGCAATAAGTTTTCCCATTAACCAAGTTCGAATCAGTAAAGTAATTAAATATGGTTGTGCTTAAGGAGTCAAATCCACCAAGGGTGTTTTTCTTATAAATTACGTACTGATTGTTTACCCATGGTACAATTTCATCCCAGCTTAGTTCCATACGGTTGGCTTTTCCTTCTGAATGGAGAAAAATTTGCGATGCAGAAATGGTGGACCCAATAATAAACCTATTTCCAGGAGTATTATTTATAAAGCTGATACGGTAATTATGCTCCGTGTCCAATGTGTTTAGCTTTTTCACCTTAAGCGTGGTGTCACTAATGCTTGCTGTAGAGTCTATTAATGTGAATAAGTTGCTCATACGCCCTTCTGATTGATAGATTAAATACTTAAAAGGACCAGGAGTTTGACCAGGGTCTAAAGTGTCAGGCTTCGACCATATTACGGTAATCTCTCCCACATTATTGCTCGTTGTATCTACAGTTATATGCGTTATTACGGGTATGTCCTTAATCAAACTATTGCATGTTTCTATAGAAGGGTAGCTTTCTGCTGTAGCATAAGTAGGAGGGAAAAT
>JAGLCR010000084.1 GCA_023146135.1 Bacteroidales bacterium | reverse complement strand
TATAAGTGAGGCTATTCCTTTCGTTTGGTTCTTTGTATATTTAAAAAGGTAGAAATAGCGGATAACATCGCCTCCTATCGTGGAAGGAAGAAAATTGGATGCAAATGCGCCAGCAAACGTTATCTTCAACGTTTTAAAAAAAGATATACCTATTCTTCCTTCTCTCAAAACGAGCCACCAACGTCCTGCATTGCATACTCCTCCTAATAAGTAAAAGCTTAAGGCTGCAAGAATCGAATATATTGAAAGTTTGTCTATGTTGCACCATAAATTATCCCAATTTCGCCAAAAAATGAGAAAAATCAGCATTCCTGACATTAGTAATGTTCCACACCATGATGCGATGCGTTTCCCATTTTGATTAATGTACGATTTCTTTTCAAACATCTAATATCCCTTTATATGAATATTTTACGTTTTGGTGTTTTTATTGTTGGATGGTTTGTTTTCTATTTCATGAATAGTATGATTTAGAATTTTTATAAGCATTGCTGATGTCTTGTTTTTGAGTTTGACTTCAATAATCTTTGGAATATTCAAGATATATGTTGGTGTGTTTTTTACAATTTTTTTTAAAATCATTGTTTCCCTGGAACGCCAATTATCAAACCATAAATCAACATCTACTATATTATTGTGTTTTCTAATCAAATTAATGAAATGGCGAGCTTCGTGAAAATTCATATCAATTAAGGCGTCTATGGGGAAACATGCGGGATTAACAGCACAAATTGTGGGTTCCAACGTGTTGGTCTTTTCAAAAAAAAGTAATATGGTTTGCTGACTTCTAATGGCAGGTTTACAATTTGGCCAAAGTTGCTGTGTTTTGACACGAAGAGGCCATTTAATGCGATCTTTACTCCATGAGCGCAAAATACCAAATAATTGTAGCCAAATTCGCTCTGATATTGTTAGGCGGTTTGAAATTTGCGGAACCCAGCGTGTTAATGGTTTGTAAATGTGATGGCGCGTCATATAAGGCAATGAGATTGCTTCTTGTGTTATAAAAACGTAGTCGTCGGAATGTGGTGTCCATTTATGGTCGGCTGAAGCCAATAGAAGAGAAGTTGTTGTTGTTTTTCCAGTTCCGCCAGTACCGGATAGTACTAAAGTGCTCGCATTTCTAGAAACTGCTCCTGCGTGTAGCATCAAGGTGCCTTCTTGTGCGGATAAAAAGCGTATTGCTGGATGAAGAATCATGTGATGAATCATTGGGATGGCAATATGGTTTGCGATGGCATCAATTCTAATTTTCCGTTGCTGAAAATCAAGCTTATAAGTCCACCTTGCCAAAGTTTTGTGAGTATGAAGCGTATACCCCTTTTGCTGTCTAGGCCAATAGGAAAAAGCGATTTGGAGCGACACTATAGGCAAAAGAGATGGCAGTTCACTTACTATATGTGATTCATATTCCGCTATAAAATAATTTTTCACCCAAGCATTGTGAGTGTCTATACATACTCCTACAATATTATGAAAGTTAATGTATATCGTCATTGTTTTTTATTATCCTTTGATAACACAGTTTCTTCAAGAGCTTTCTCATATTCAGCCACTGCTTTAGTTAAATCAAAATTTTCTAGCAATGCGAAACTACTACGTTGAAACGAGGCTAGTTTAACTTTCGAAGAAAGCAACATTTTCAAAGATGTAACGAAAGCATTTTCGTCATCTACTGGGCAGAGAAATCCATTTACTCCATTGTTTACTAATTGTGAAAAACCTCCAACTTCCGATGCCACTATTGCTAATCCTGATGCCAAAGCCTGCAAGCCGACGAGTGAGAGTCCTTCAGATAGGGATGGCATAAATAAAATATCGCTTTTATTCATAATTGCGTCAACTTCGCTAGGAAGGATCCATCCAGGTAACGATATTCTTTTTTGCAAATCATTGTTTGAAATTTCACTTTCTATTTCAGAGCGCAAAGGTCCATCTCCAATTAGTACAGCTGTCCACTGTAGATCTTTTAGTTGAGACAAAATACGAACCCAATTCACTAAGTTTTTTTGTGGTGCGAATCGCCCAGCAAAAACAATACAGGGGGACTTTTCATTCTGTTTCTCTTTCCATGATATATTTTGCAAAGAAATTGAATTGGGAATGACCTGAATTTCTAAATTTTTGTAATGGAGTAAGGCTATTTTTCGTGTATATTCGCTAATTGCTATCACTTTACTAGCTGATCGCCATATGGGGACAGTGAATGGGAATATCCACTTGAACCAATAATCAGTCTTTTCGGGGATTCCTCCAGGCACATCTCCTAAATGTATTGTGAGTAGATATGGTATTCCCGACAGTCGAGATAGGCAATATGCAACAGCACCAGATGGAACTGCGAAATGGGTATGTATGACATTGGGTTTCCAAGAATGTATGAGTTTTAATCCAGCAGGAATGGCTAAAAACACGTATCCTCCCAAAGCCAACATATCTCCATGGCAGGGAGAGCGGCGAAACGAAGCAATTCGCCATATATGGACACCGTTGACAATTTCTTCTCTTGGTAGATTCCCATGGTGTGCGGTAAGCACTGCAACTTCGTGTCCCATTTTGACCAAACCGGCACAGATGCTTTCCGCTACTCTTCCACCTCCACCTCCTACTGGCGGAAATTCATAAATGACAGTCAATATTCGCATAGTATTAAGTGTTCCAGGTTTTGTTGGCGTCGGCGAGAAACGCCCCTGTCCGTTGTTGATGTATATCAACACGGTTTCTTTTTTGGTCTCAAGTGGAAAGTATTGATTTAAAAATTCACATAATACCATTAGCCTTTTTCTGTAATATTTCAAGAGTGCTTTTGAATAAACATGTAGATTAAGCTAACGAATTTGGTTTTACCTTCGGCAACCGTCGCTTCAGTCGAATAGGACATTAAGAAAGTTTGAATCTTCATGCCTGCAATAGCTTTCTCAAAGTTCTTTTTTGTTGATTTGATAAAACCATATTTCTATAGCGGGGTCTCACAGAGGCGTAGCAGGAGTCCTCGTTATACTAAAAATCCGTCAAAATGGAATCCCCTCGGTTTGATGACCAGCTTGCTCCGATATAGCCTTTTACGTGGCCGTCAATAAACAGAATATTTCCAAACCTGCTATGATTATTTGCCCTGTCAGCAACAAGAGCACTATCCACAGAGTCTGCTTCGGTCAAACCATTGGCATAACAATAGGATGAACCCGTTGCAATTCCAGTCGTATCTGCAATATGATCCTGAGAACTTGGACATATATAGACTTGTGTGTTTTCGAGGAAACCATTCTCTGCCAGCATTTGCAAGCCAGCCCGGCCTTTTTTATCAGGAAAGACTTCGCTGTAAACATTTGAATACATTCTAAGAGACAGTCCAATATTTTTTAAATTACTGGTGCAGGATATTCGCCGTCTTGATTCACGTGCTTTTCCAAGAACAAAAACAGAAAACAATAAAGCGAGAATTATCGTAATCGAAACCATCACCACCACCTCGATTAAAGTAAGTCTGTAAATTTTAAGCTTTCTTTGCA
>JAGLCR010000083.1 GCA_023146135.1 Bacteroidales bacterium | reverse complement strand
CAGGAGGTTTGCGAAAGATAATAAAGCCAAGTTATTTTTTCTTTCTTCAAAGGAAAGGGAAATTTATCAAGGAAAAATCTATAGAAAACAAAGTTTTAGCGGATCGAATAGTTGAATTTGATGGAGAGAAATTTAATATTGATATAGATCATTTATTCTTTAAAGATGGTTCGTTAAATTTGAATGATTAACTTTGTGACAAAAGTAGCTCAATATGATTAGGAGTAATATTGCCATAAGAGCAAATATTTTTCACTTTTTAAATAAAGGGAAGCATGAATTCATTGAGGATGGTTTATTAGTGGTTATTGACGGATTGATTCACGAAATGGGCTCATATGATGAATTGGTGCATAAATGGCAAGGTGTTTTGCCTTTTCTAGACGAGAGAGGTCATCTTTTGATACCTGGTTTTGTAGATGGGCATATTCACGCTGTTCAAAATGGTGTAATGGCTTCATATGGTGCTCAATTAATAGATTGGCTTCAGCAATATACTTTTCCTTACGAAGCTCAGTTTGCGGATATGGATTTTTGCCTGAAAGATATTAGTATCTTTTTTGATGAAATGCTGAGTAATGGTACAACAACTGCAGCCATATTTTCAAGTGTGCATAAAAATTCTATTGATGGCATCATGTCAGAAGCTACCAAAAGAAATATGCGCATTATTAGTGGTAAAACAAATATGGATAGAGGCGCACCGGAAGAGTTACTGGAGGTTACCAATAACACATATGAAGAAACTGTAGAGCTCATTGAAAAATATCACAAACACCAGCGAATATCCTATGCCTTAAGCCCACGTTTTGCGCTAACAAGCACGGATGAACAACTCAAGCAATTAGGCGACTTGAAAATAAAATATCCTAAAATACATGTCCAAACGCATATTTCAGAAAACAGTGATGAAATTATACATGTAAAATCACTTTTTCCTGAGCGTAAAGATTATTTAGATGTATATGAGCACTATGGATTAGTGGGAAAGAATTCTTTATTGGGGCATGCTATTTATTTAACTGATAATGAATGGGATAGAGTAAAACAATTAGGCGCTTCATTGGTGCATTGTCCTACATCTAATTTGTTTTTAGGAAGTGGATTGTTTGATCTGCAAAAAAGTTTGCTTATGAATATTCCTGTTGCTTTGGGTAGTGATATAGGAGCAGGAACAAGCTTTTCTATGTTGAGGACTGCAGCTGCAGCCTATGAGATTGCTTCTTTACAAGGTTTTAAGCCTTCCGCTTTAGATCTGTTTTATCTTATAAGTTTGGGAGGTGCAAAAGCACTAGGCTTAGAAAATAAAGTGGGTAATTTCGAAATAGGTAAGGAAGCTGATTTTTTAATAATTAATACAGAAAAGCCTAATATGTTAAAGCAGAGAACTCAGGATAAAATACGAATAGAAGATTTCTTATTTGCCTTAATGATGTTGGGCGATAAAGACAGTATTAAGTCGGTATATCTGATGGGTCACAGAATAGCATAATTCTAAATTAGACATACCAATAGATTTAGCCCATAAAATGGTAATAGAATGCCTTTTATCCGAGCAATTTCCTTATTTTTGTTCAAATATTATAGAAACCTCCTAATTTATTGCCGGAGTTTTTGTTTTTTTATAAATAACTAAATGGGCGTAAATTGTATATGCAAGGAAATAATTGTTATTTCATAAGGTTTTAATGGTTTTGGATGATAAATATGAAAAGATGAAGACAAAAAATGATATAGTAAGTAATTGGTTAACACGATACACTGGTTTACAGATTAAAGAATTTGGGAAATATATTCTATTGACTAATTTTCAAAATTATGTTGATTTATTTGCTGAATGGAATCAAGTGGAGGTTATTGGTAAGGATTTGGCTATGCCTTCAGCAACAGCGCGTGATATTACAATTATTAATTTTAGTATGGGAAGCCCGAATGCTGCTACAATTATGGATTTATTAAGTGCTGTGAAGCCCCAAGCATGTTTGTTTTTGGGTAAATGCGGTGGTTTAAAGAAAAAAAATAAATTAGGAGATTTTATTTTACCTATTGCTGCTATTCGTGGAGATGGTACGAGTGATGATTATTTCCCCCCAGAAATACCAGCTTTGCCAGCTTTTAGTTTGCAAAGGGCTCTATCAAGTATAATCCGTAGCAAAGGCATGGATTACTGGACAGGAACAGTGTATACTACTAACCGTAGAGTTTGGGAACATGATGAAAAATTTAAAGAATACTTAAGAACAACACGTGCAATGGCGATTGATATGGAAACCGCTACTTTATTTAT
>JAGLCR010000082.1 GCA_023146135.1 Bacteroidales bacterium | reverse complement strand
TCATTGATAAACCAAATAGATTCAAAAACACGATCTAAACCTTTGCTATGAAAGTTTTTCATCTCAAAGGCATCTTTATAAAAATAGAGATGTCCAATTTCTATAGGTCGGGCACTCACCGCCGCCCAAAATTCTTTTCCTTCATTAGAAAGCCTCACATAACTATAGCTTCCACTATTAATGGCTTCTAGGGCTTTTGCAGAATTGAAGCTACTCTTTTCCATCTTTTTAAGCACCTGTTGATAAGACACAGCTTTCTCTGTAGTCTCTTTTTTAGCTCCCGTTTTGCAAGATATAGTTAGCCCTATAAGTAGGCTTAGTAATAATAAGTTTTTCATATATTTTTTTTTGTAAAAGTATAAAATAATGGCATCCATACTATTTAATATATTGTTAAGATAGAGTAAACCTATAGGGCAAACTCATACTTTTATTAACATAAAACACCTATAGTAGATCAATAATTAGTCGTTTAGGTGATTAATAAATTGTGCATTTGCCTAGTAATCAGATGGAATGTGAATTCAAATAAAGATAACCAATCCAATTGGCATTTTCTTGTAGACACTAATCCGTGTAAATCGGTGTCATCAGTGGATAGTTTTATTCTTTCAGAAGGCTGAAATTCTTCCCCTGCCAAGAATCACGAGCTTCCAGTTCCCGTTCTATCTTTTGCAGGATTTGGTCGTTGCGTAGATTGCCCCAGGCTTGGCTCACCAAAAACCGTGGTGGCACTTCGCCTGCAAAGCGTTCCACTACAAAATTAGGATTGAGTTGCTCTATAAACCGTACCATAAAATCTATATATTCCTCCATGCCGAATAAATCAAAATTCTCCGGACTCTCCTTATATTCTTTGGCCATGGGCGTGCCGGTAATAATCTGTAGTTGATGGAATTTTATATTATCTAATGGCAACTTATTTAATGTATGAACCTGCGACATCATTTCTTCTCGGCTCTCACCAGGTAGCCCAAATATCATATGTCCACCCGTTTTAATACCATATTCTTTGGTCAGATGAATCATATCTACTACATTCTGGAAATTATGTCCACGGTTGATTCTTTCCAAGGTCTTATCATAGGTGCTTTCAATCCCATATTCTAAAATCACATAATGGGTTTTAGCTATGTCAGCAAAATACTTTAGTTTCTCTTCGTCCATACAATCCGAGCGGGTACCTATCACCAAGCCAATCACATTTTCTTTATCAAGTGCTGGACTGTATATCCGTTTGAGTTCTTCTAGGGAATTATAAGTGTTGGAATAAGCTTGAAAATAAGCCAAATATTTCCCTGCTTTGCGGTATCTGTTGATATGGAATTCTATGCCTTCATCTATTTGCTGAATAACGGATTTTTTAGGGTCATTATACGAAGGATTAAAAGCATCGTTATTGCAATAGGTGCAGCCGCCTCGTGCTACTTTTCCATCACGGTTGGGGCAAGTAAATCCTGCATCGATAGTCGTTTTTTGTATACGTTCACCAAAGAGATTCTTGAAATATTGGGCGTAACTATTAAATCTACGATGGTGGTTCCA
>JAGLCR010000081.1 GCA_023146135.1 Bacteroidales bacterium | reverse complement strand
CTGATGCTGCTACTATTAACGAAAAGATTAGCGTCATAATTCCGCCAGATTTTAGAGTGCTTAATAGCTGTTTAACTGGAGGTAAGTTCTTTTCAAATTCACTGATGGCTGCATCAATGGTTTCATCAGGAGCGCCAGTGTTTTCCATAAATTCAGCAAAGCCTTCTAATTGATTTGACATAAATTCAGGGGCTATAAAAGCATTAAAAACATAATTGAATACGGCTATAATTGCATACGCCACAACACCAATAGCCAAGCCTTGCAAAAATGCTTGTTTGAAGTTAATAATGCCATCGAGGGCATTTTGACGGTATGATTTAATACCAAACACGAAGAAGCTAACGACAAATAGAATACCAAATACAAAATTTGCAATCATTGTACTATAGTCAAACATATTTATGTCAAGAATATAATAAACAAGCGTTAATACAATATTAAAGGCTGCTAGGTATAAGCCAAACTTTACAGCATTATTTCCAAAAGTAATTTTTTCCATGATTTCTGTTTAATTGATGAATAAGCAAATTTACATTATTTTTGGTCATCAGCAAACCATTCCGCATAACTGTTCATAGTTTCGCGCAAAAGCATATATTTTAGGCTAATACCTTGTGGTAATCTAGGTTTAATTCTTTCGGCAAAATCTACCAGCATATTTTCGCTAGTGGGTTGGTATGCTACGGTAATCACCCTTTCGAACATTTCGCCCATATTGATAAGGGCTTCAGCTTTATTTCCTTTTTCATTGAGCACAAGACAATGGTCCATTTTATCTACCACTTCTTCTTTTACGATCTTTTTCAAGTCGCCAAAATCCATCACCATCCCTAATTTTGGGCTGTTTTCGTCTTCTAAAGGCTTGCCAATTATACTCACTAATAATTCGTATGAATGACCGTGGATATGTTTACATAATCCATCATATCCCTTGAGGGCGTGTGCCGTTTCGAATTTAAACTCTTTGGTGATTCTTATTTTTGTCATAGCTTATTTTTTAATGAAAAGAGGATTTATATTATAATACGAAGAAGAGTATTAAAAGTAGGATGATGCTAATACCAGCAAGTAACTTACTGCTCCGTCCTATGCGCTCGGGTCGGTAATGACTACCTATAAATAAACCAAGCTGAGATAGTGCTAATGTGCTTATAATAAGCGCTGTGATGCTTTCTTGATAGGGGATATTTAATAAGCCTAAACCTACAAAAAATACAAAGGTATTTAAAGAGCTAGCCAATGCTAAAGGCAGGATGATGTCATTATCTTCTATTAAGAAAGTACGTTGTTCATTTTTTACTTTCACGGCTTCTTGAGCCATCTTAAAAGCAAAGAAACCAATAAGTAGTGCTGCGGCAATATCTGAGAAATCAATAATTAGTGGTAGAATTAATACGGAAATCCCTATGCCTAAACCTGCCGCTAAGAGTTGAGAAAATGCAAAAACAGCACTTGCTTTTAGAGTTTTCACCCAATTATAAGGCTGTAAAGTAACACCACCCGATATGGATAGAAAGAAAATATCCATGGTGATTAAGAAGGGAATGCCGTAAGTAAGGATTGCTTGATTCATAGTTGGCAAAAATACTAAATTTGTATTTATTTAAATGCTAATAATTTTATAAAAAAACACAAAAATGGTTCTATAGTTATTTCTCAATATGCATTACTGAGCTTTGGTAAAAGGAATAGTAAAATAAAAAG
>JAGLCR010000080.1 GCA_023146135.1 Bacteroidales bacterium | reverse complement strand
CCAAAAATATTGCCAAGCAATTCATCAGTAGTTATTTCTCCTGTGATGCTTCCCAAATGATAGAGTGCATCGCGTACATCTATGGAGATTAGATCTGTAGGTATACCATTTTCAAAACCAAAGAGAATTTGTTGCAATGCTGCAAAGCTTTTATTGAATGCTTCGATATGGCGTGAGTTGGTTACAATGCTACTTGACTGAATATTAAACTCTTGTACATAATTCATCAGGCTAGCTTCAATCTCTTGAATTCCGATTTTGTTTTTGGCAGATATGCTGATTGTTTCTATTTGCTTATTAAGAGCAATATTATCAGCCTTTAGTTGGTCAATTTTATTAATCAGTACGATTACTTTTTGCTCATCCGATTCAAAATTAATTTTGGCTTCTGAAAGCTGATTTTTTATTTTCTGCAACGATAAATTGGCTTCTGCTTCGATAAGAAACAAAATAATTGATGCCTGTTCCAGTTGGGTATAGGTACGTTCAATACCTATTTTCTCAATAGTATCATCAGACTGACGAATACCTGCCGTATCAATAAAACGGAATAGTGTGCCTTGAATATTAATACGGTCTTCAATTACATCGCGGGTGGTTCCTGGAATATCTGATACAATGGCTTTTTCTTCTTGAAGCAAAGCATTCAAAAGGGTGGATTTCCCCACATTTGGTTTCCCGACAATCGCCACCGGAATACCATCTTTCAATACATTACCCACCTTAAAAGAGTGAATTAGCTTTTCAATTTCTTTGCTAATACTATTTACTAAATCGACAAACTTACTGCGGTCAGCAAATTCTACATCTTCCTCAGCAAAATCTAATTCCAACTCAATAAGCGAAGCAAAATTCAATAATTCGGTTCGTAGGTCCTTAATTCGATTAGAGTAAGTTCCTCTTAATTGTCGCATGGCAATCTGGTGTGCTGTTTTTGATTCAGAGGCGATTAAATCGGCTACTGCCTCAGCTTGTGTAAGATCAAATTTACCATTCAAAAAAGCTCGTTGGCTAAATTCACCAGGCTCGGCCATTCGAGCACCTTTTTCAAGTAATAACTCAATAATTTTTTGTTGAATATATATAGAGCCGTGACAAGATATTTCTACAGAGTCTTCACCTGTATACGATTTTGGATTCCGAAATATGGTAACTAAAACTTCATCAATTACTTCCTCCCTTTGTTTTATCAATCCAAAATGTGCTGTATGACCTTCTGGTTGTGCTATTTTCAATCCTTTTGATGCAGGAAAGAATATGGTTTCAGTTATGGCAAAAGCATCAGACCCTGAAAGACGAATCACTGCTATGGCTCCCGAGCCTGGGGCTGTGGCTAAGGCACAAATGGTATCTTGCTTTATTGTATTCAAAACTATTCTTTTATATACTTTTTAGTAACTTCAAATACCTCTGAGCGCATAAGTTTTTTCGACTCTCGTTTTGATGGGTCTAGAACATAAGTTTTATTTTTTTCATCAATATGAGAACTGTCTACTTTGGTGTAGTCAAAATGAAGTAGGGTGTCGTTTGGAGTAATTTTTCCAAGTAGTAAAGTGTCACCATCAAATCTCAATTTCCTTACCAACCATAGGGAGTCATTATTTTGAAAATTTAAAAAGTAACTATGACGATAATATTTAAGCACTTCTTTTTCCCCAATTATAAACACAGTGTCAATAATATTCGATGTATATGTAATAATATCGCCCTCGATGGAGGCGTCTCCTCCCAACTGCTTGAAGTAGCTTAATAATGAAGAGTCGTTATTTCGGTCAATATTTGCTCGCTCATTTATCACCACCGTATTTCTATCCACAGTAAATTGGTAAGTAACCGTTTTTAGGATTAGGTTTTTCTCTATTTCAAGTCTTTCATGCTTATTTTTAACATTTAGGTAGCTGCCTTGCTTAGCATTTTTAAAAGCTTTTGAAGGCTTAAGCGATTTTGGTTGTGCTTGTGCAAATTTCACTTGATCGTCAGGTGTACACGAGCTAAGTATAAAAATAAATGATAGAAATATTAAGAGCTTATTCATTTTATTGAAATTAGATATTATGTAATATTACTTTTTTTTTAGAACATTTCCATCCCGGTATAATTCTGAGGCGTAATTTGCTTTAGCTCCATCTTTATACTCTCCGAAACATCCAATCCATCAATAAAATCGGCCATGGATTTTGCTGTAATCGCCTCATTAGTTCTTGTTAATGCTTTTAGTGCTTCGTAAGGATTTGGATATGCCTCACGGCGAAGAATGGTTTGGATCGCCTCAGCAACTACTGCCCAATGATTCTCTAAATCTTGATTAAATACCTCAGGGCGAACAATTACTTTTTCTAAACCTCGAAGTAGGGAACGGAGTCCAATCATCATATGAGCGAATGGCATTCCCATATTGCGACTTACTGTAGAGTCTGTTAAATCGCGTTGCATGCGCGAAATAGGAAGCTTGGCTGCTAGATGTTCAAAAATGGCATTGGCAAAACCCATATTTCCTTCTGAATTTTCAAAATCGATGGGGTTTACTTTATGTGGCATGGCGGAGGATCCCACTTCTCCTTTTTTTATTTTTTGTGAGAAATAGCCCATGGAAATATAGGTCCACATATCACGGTCTAAATCCAAGACAATGGTATTGATTCGTTTTAGATTATCGCATAATGCTGCAAAATTATCGTAATGCTCAA
>JAGLCR010000008.1 GCA_023146135.1 Bacteroidales bacterium | reverse complement strand
GCAAATTGGACATTTATTGTTTGGGGAGCATTAAATGCGCTATATTTCATGCCTTTGCTATTGCGAAATAAAAATCGAGTAAATACTGACACTGTAGCTCAAAATAGACTATTGCCAAGCTTAAGAGAAATTGCTCAAATAGGTTTTACTTTTAGCTTAACCATAGTAGCGTGGATATTTTTTAGAGCCGAGAATATTAGTCATGCGCTTAGCTATTTGTCAACAATATTTTCGAAATCATTTTTTTCCATACCTCAATTTGCAGAAATATTAATCGCTTTTTATACCATTATTTTGATTGTAATCTTTGTAATAATTGAGTGGATTGGGCGAAATGAACAATATGCTTTGGCAAAGATTGCCTTGGATTGGAAAATGCCATATAGATATGCGCTATATTATTCAATCATTTTTGCAATATTTTTGTTTATGGGAAAGTCTCAGCAATTTATTTATTTTCAATTTTAGTGTTTAGTATATGAAATTATTTCTTCTAAAATTTTTACTTTTCACTTTTGTTGGCCTTCTTTGTTCAATATTATTTTATTATACGCTATCAACATTTCACAGTTTTCCTCCTCGCAAAATGTATTATAATCAAGAATTTAATAAGGCTTTTAATAAGCTAGATTATGATTTGATAGGCCTAGGAAATAGCAAGTTCCTATCATCTATTGATTCTACAGTATTGGAAAGAGAGCTTAATTTAAGGCCAGCATTATTAGCCTACTCATCGTCAAATATTTCTATTTCAAAACTTACTCTTGAAGCCTACCTAAATAAATGTATTAAAACGCCATCTGTAGTGTTGTTGGAAGTATCTTGGTTTTCGTTTAATGATAAGAGAACGGGTTTTAGCAAAGTTTCGGGAGACTTATTCTTGGAAGATTACCATATTGTTAGCTCTTTATTTAGATATCCTGATGCAATTGTAAATCTGAGTAATAGTAGTAAACGAGAAATAATTTCATTCATTATTCCAACAAAAGATGTGGATTATGGAAAACGAGCATTTTCAAGTAATGAGAATTTTGATAATGCGTTTAGCGAGGAAAATTTTAATAAATTATTTCCAACAGGTCGTGCAGGAATAGATAGTATTCTTTTTGAAGATTTCTATTCAATTGTAAATTTGTGCCGAGATAATGGTATCGTATTAATTCTATTTAACGCACCTGAAGGAGAAAAATACGCTAGTTTACAAAAAGATAATAAACAGATTGTTACGATATTCAGCGCTGCTTCAGAGATTGACAATGTTTTTTATTTTGATTATACAAAAGGTGGAAGTTTATACCAAGAAAGGTATGAGAGTTGGCTTAGGAATTCTCATCATCTAAGAGAGGATAAAAAAGTAGATTTTACTCTAGAATTGGCAAAAGATATAAAACGGTTTACGAGTTTGGATAACTACAATTTTGATTAAGCCATTAGGTGCTTTTCATAGAAGCTTGAGGTTCATTTATAGGGTGTCTGGAGCTTCTTCCTCTCCTTCGTCCCATTCAAAGATAAATTCTCCTTCATCTTGCTTTTTAGCCTCCTCTTTCTTTTTGTCTTTGAGGGGTCGAGAACTACTGTCAGGTGGTGTTTTGTCTTGAGATTTATTAAACCAACCAAACTCTTTATTAAGCACCGACTTCAATTCGTTGCCATCATCTTTCATATCATTCTTTATCTTTTTTGATAAGCCCTTTCGGTCATATTTAACATGTATATCATCTCCCTTACCAAAAACATGAAAGAAAAGTTTGGTTTTTCCATAGCCATCACTTTCCACTTCACCAAATTCATTTTTATTGTTTTCCTTAGCCTTGTTAAATAATACATCCGACATCAAAACACCCATATGGTAATCGTAGTTATTATCAAAACCATGTGTTCCAGTAAGATCAATATCCATTTTATTGGATTTTACTATCATATTAGGAATACTTATAGTACGATTCTTTATTTGAATAGAATTTTCAAGAGTAGAAAATGCAATATGTGAAAAATCATCGATGCGCGTATAGTTTGATAAGGCATCTAGCTCCTTTATATTATTTAGCTCTCCATTCTTTATAGTAATATCCGATTCTAAAACAAGTGTCTCAGAATCAAAATTCCATTTATCATCGAAGTTAGCATTAAGAAGAAAGGTCGAATTAAGCTTGCCCTTAATGTTTGTGTTTGTGATAACGTCTTGGCCAAAATTATTGAAGCCGGTAAATACCTGAGTAACATCAACCCCATATAGGCTTCCTTTACAAGAAAATGGTCGCGCACTATTATTGCTTCCATTAAGTGTAAATTGCGTTTCAATATTGCCTGAAAACGCTTGAAATTTAGTGTTATGCACGCTTATTGTTTGATTACGCAGGCTAAATATGCCAGTGGCTTTTTTAGCTAATAAATGATCCCAGTAAAATGAATCAGCTGAAAACTTTAATATCAAATCTACTCCCTTTGGGAAGGTTCCATCACTGTCTTTCTCCCCTCCAATTATTTGATCAATATCAGCATAGGACATATTTGAAATACTTGCCTCTCCTCTAATGATTATTTTTTGATGTTCGGGCTTAGCATTCCATTTTTTATAGTTTTTAATACTTCCATTAATTTTGTGGCGATGGCCATTAATCTCAAGCCAAGTAGGGTCAATATGAATATCATTTGCATTAATGCTTAAACTACCCACCATATTTTGATAGTAAGCATCACTTATACTATGCTTAATACTTACCCCTTTCATCATCAGGCTTGCTTGGTAGTCTAAACCTTCGATATTTATGGCCTCCTTGCCAACAATACCCAATACATTGCCTGCAATTTTTAAGTTCAGTCCTGTTGTACCACTTAACTTTTCTATACCAAATAGATTTCCTGTAAATTTGATAAGTTCATCCAAGTTTATTTCAGCATTTACTTCTGCAATAAGCTTTGATTTTACGAAATTGCTTAGTTTTATTTTTGCTTGAAACTTACTATCATTCATTTCAAAACTCAGGTTTTTGATTTGCACAGCTGAAGAAGATAAAGAGTGTTTTTTGCCATTGCTGTATTGTGCTTGCATATTTATATTATGCATTTTTGCATCAAACAGTTGACTTTCAATATGTGCATTCTCTAATAATATATCTACTTGAAGCCTAGGAGTAGAGCGGGCTACAATCAAACCGTTGATATTGGCATCTATACTTAATAATCCTTGAAAAGTATAGTCTTCGATACCCGTTTTATAGGCTTGCGGAATGGTGCTGATTATTTGTGCAAGAGATAATGATTTTGCTTGAAGTCGTACATTTAATAAAACACCCTCCTTAGGCTTTTCCATGTTTCCTGAAATAACAAAAGGAATTTTATTAAATGTAATATTTCCCCTGTTAAACTCAAATTGCTTTGTTTTGGGATTAATAGATATATTTAAGTCGGTTGTTAGTGTTTTGTTTGAAAACATGGTATATCCTTCAGAAATATATTCGCGGATAAGCAGCTCGCTTACTAAACTCAAATCAAGATGTTTTTCTTCAAAGTCACCTGATAGTTTTGTTTCATGAATTTTTAAATCCATTTTTTGTTTAGTGGCATAATTGTGATACCATAATTCTGAATTAAGTACAGAAATGGAAACATGTTGTAATAGATAGGTAGACTCTGTCGTATCTCGCTCTTTAAAAATGTGAAAGTTATCGCTACCATCTTCAAATACAATCAAATTTAGTTTGGAATTATTTATCTCAACATTTTTAAGCACGATTTTACTTTGTAGTAAATCTATTACATCAAATTTTAAGAAAATATCCTCAGCCTTGAGAAGGTTTCCTGCTTCGCCGGTTTTTACAGATTCCATAATTTCTACATTATGAAATTGCAGAGCTGCCATAGGGAAGCGTTTTAAGAAGCTTAGTTCAATCTTTTCAACCTTTATTTTTGAGTTGGTTTGTTCGTTAATTTTTTCAATGGCAAATTGCTTTACCTCAGCTTCATATAGATAGGCAAGGGATATACCAGCGGAGATGATGATGGCTGTCGTGAATAAAAGAGTCCAGAAAATTCGTTTTAAATACCTTTTATTCGATTTACTCATTGTGTAAAAAGTGGCTAGTGTATATTATTGAAACGAGTAGAATTATTGTTTCGCATAATTTGATAGAAAAAATGAAGCCATTTATATCATTTTAAGAAAATCCACTTCTTTAGCACTTAACCAACGCCATTTGCCTCGAGGCAAATCTTTTTTTGTAAGACCAGCGAAAACAACACGATCAAGTCGAACAACCTCATAACCTAGGTGCTCAAAAATTCGTCTAACAATTCGATTTCTACCAGAGTGAATCTGAATACCAATTTCTTTTTTATTATCATGGCCTTCTACGTAAGCAATTTTATCAACGATAATTTCACCATCTTCAAGTGTTAGACCATCAATAATTTTTTGCATATCACTTTTTGTTAATGCCCTATCTAATCCAATCTGATACACTTTACGTACTCGATGTTTGGGGTGAGTCAATTTCTTGGCAATATCCCCATCATTAGTAAATAGTAATAAGCCAGTGGTTTTCATGTCTAATCTACCCACCGGATAAACACGATCATCAGTAGCTTTTTCTATTAAACCCATTACTGTGCGACGCTCTTGTGGGTCGTCGGTGGTAGTAATAAAACCTTTAGGCTTGTTCAATAGAATATAATGTAGTTTTTCGGCGGTAAGTAATTGACCATCCAATACCACTCGATCGCTTCGGTGTACTTTGAACCCCAATTCAGCCACAAGTTTACCGTTCACAGTTATTACTCCTGTTTCAATCAATTTGTCGGCCTCACGACGAGAACATATACCTGATTTTGCGATATATTTATTCAAGCGCATATAATCGTCTTTATCAAAACCTGAATATTCCGATTTCTGCTTTTTATTGGGAGCAGGAGCTGCAGCGGGACGTGGTTTATTTTCAGTTGAGGAATCTGATTTTTTTACGTCCTTTTTATAAAATTTGGAGTAATTACCTTTTTTATCTCCCTCTTTCTTAGCATTTCCGCGCACTTTTTGAGGGCGTGATTTTCCTATTCTTTGTCCCATTTTATTCTGTTTCTTAGTTTGCTGCAAAATTACATAAAACTATTGAGCCAATGCCTTATGATAAAGTAAGTTATTTGATAATCAGGTTGCGTTGATCGATAACTTGATTGTCGCTGGCAATTTGTAAGTAATAAACACCTGCTGCCAAAGTGCTTAGATTTATGGTTTCATGATATTTTCCATCAACAGAAATTGATTTTTCAAAAACTCTTTTACCCAAATTATTATACACAATCAAATGGAAATCATTAATTACTGAGCTTTCAATACTAATATTGAAAACGCCATCGCTACTTGGGTTTGGATATACAGAAATACCGACCATTGAATTACTTTCGTTTATGCCCACCGTATTTTCAATAAACAAAGTACGATATGTTTTACATAAATTAGAGTCGGTAACCGTTACCTTATACATTCCTTTACATAATCCAGTTGCAGTTACTGTAGTTTGTACATTAGGATCGTTCCACAAATAGGAATAGGGAGTAATTCCACCAGTTACTGTTGCAGTGGCTGTTCCAGAGCAATTACCAGTGAGATCATTTGTAGTTGAAGTTGTTAAGCTTAATGGATCTGGTTGATTAACAACAAAGGATTCATGTACTACACATCCAAAGGAGTCTGTTACATCGACACTATAAGAATTTGCAGAAACATTTATTAGATTTGTACTAGATGAACCTGTGCTCCATTGACAAACATAAGGGTTTGCTCCTCCTTGAATATTAAGAACAATTGAGCCATTGCTTTGAAAATAACACTTTGCATCATTTACTGTTGATAAAACCTGCAATGCTTGACTAGGTTCTGATACGCTTATAGTATCATATATGGTAGTGTTTGTTGCATCGGATAAGATGAAAGAGTAAAGGCCTGCTATAGCACTATCTATGGTCATGGTAGTATCACCTGTTGACCACAAAATTTGATAAGGTGGTGTACCACAAGCAGGATAAATTGTTACTTGTCCCAAGCTATCACCTTTACAAATATTTGAATTAATGCTGCTAAAACCACTTAAAGATCCTCCTGCACCCAAATTAATGCTGGCAAATAGAGGGCGCATGTTTCGACCAGTAAAACTCAATGTAAACGACGAGCCTTGTAAACCTGCTAAAGGAAGTGCCCCGCTACCATTTTGTAATACGATTCTTGATATCAATATATCATTGCTCATCAGTGTTACCATTGCACTTGAGTCATTACAATTTGTAATCATCAGTGCCGTATCGGTACAGTTAATGGTGGAGCTAAATGTAGCAGTTATCGTTTGGGGTGTTTGAGTCCAAATACGCATTGCTGGATCACCAAAATAATGAAATAGTTCATGAGTATATCTTATACTTGAACTGCTTCCTCCCCAGGTTTCAACACCTCGTATCAATCCTTGATTCAACACATCTCCCATTTTTACAATATCAGTATGAGGTGTAACATTAGGGTTGTAGTTTCCACCGCTTCCAAAAGCAGGAATCACTCCAGGACTTGACCAAATAGCATCAACCAAACCTAAGGAGAAACCATCATTATTACCACTATAACTATAGTATGATGCAGCAACCACGCCAACAGCTCCGCCGTTGGCTCTGCGCATGAATGTTTCGGCAAAACAAGATGGTAAAGTAAATTCTCCAGTATGGCAATTGATACTAAATACAACGGGCAATTTGGCCCCATTGGTTAATCCAGTAATTTTGCTGTTCACAAAATAGGGATGTGCCCATCCATAACCTCCTGCATAACCATGATCGCGATGAAATACATAAAATTTGCCTGCATTGATGGAGTTCTTAATATCTGTTGAACCACCATTCCAAGCATAGCCATTTGATTTTTTTAGAACAGATGGAATAGACTGGCCATTGGAGTAATATCCGTTATTGTAATGTAAAGGGGTAACGTTACTTGAGGCATAATAAATACGCTGTACGCTATATCCTAAGCCAGTAGTATAGTCACGAATATCTTCGCTAGTATGTGCAAATCTACGATCTGCGTAGCCATCGTTATTATCATCTTGAAACTGTGCACAGTTTAAGCCATTTTGATAAAAGCTAGTGTCTGATACAGGATTGCGTTCATAATTTATCATCTTGCTAACCTGCAATAGTGCATCAGCAGAGGAGTTAGCTGAAATACGACCTTTGGCCATATCTGGAATATAATCACCAGTGCCATCCATACAAACGAAATATAAATCTGAGCCAAATGGGTCATTATAACCAGGTGTGGTAAACATCTCAGCCGGAACAAATTGATGGTCTCCAAGAATTACTAGGTAATCGGGCTTCGGAGTCCAATTTGAATAACGTGTATGTACTGCATTTTTTACTTGAGTGGAAGTCCATGAACCCTGCGATACTATTTCTACAGTATAGCCCATTTGTCTTTTCCACTTTGCTAAGGAATCAGCTGCGGCAAGAAAGTTTGAATGCGTAATAATAATATAATTCTTACTATTTCCAGAAGGCAAAAGCTGAGGGTTGTTTGCAAAATAATTATCAGATTCTTGCTTGATAGATTTACCGTTTAAGGCATAGTTTGTTAATATATTTAGCGCATGCTGACTATGTTGACTTACATCAATAAAACGATCAGCTTTTTTAAATCTAATTTCATAATTTACATTCTCATGTAAAAATAATTGATCCGTTGATGGATTATATTGTGCAGGGCATATTTGAATCATTGCATAACGCAAACCACGAATAACAACAATTTCCTTAATCATAACTGGCTCGGCAGGAAATAGACTATTTGTTTTATAAAACTCATTATCAATTTCAAAACTTGGTTCGGCTGCCCCTTCGGTATCACGTGCTGGCTGTAAAGCAGGGTAAACCTTAATTCCTTTTTTCAAAAGAGGCACATCTCTTGATATGATAAGTTCGTAATCTGCTCCTTCAGGAATCGCAACTAAATCAATATGAGTAGGTAAAGCTGGCTTACCAACTTCTTGTAGATGACTAAAATCTTTTATATACAACTGATGAAAAACTTGCTTTCGCTCTTTCTTTTCGATGGCATTCATTGCATCAAAATGGTAAGAAACTTGCAAACCATCAACCCCATTGTCCTTTAATGAGCGCAAAGGCTCTCTAAGCTCAACTTTTGTGCTATGTCCCGAAAAGCTTATATAGTTGGTTTGTGCAAATAGACTTGAAAATGCTAAAACTAAGGTGATTAGAATAATTGACTTCATAAATATAAAATGTGTGTGTGTATTATTTTCTCAAAACGCAAATGTAGTAAATAAACCATTCAGATTTTGGCTTGTGAATACAAAAAACCATTAAAAATCTATATAGCCATAGGTGTCTATATTATACAATGTAAATAGACTTTATGTGCAAAATAAGCCAATACAAATACACTAGTTTTCAGAGTTTATTAGAAACCGATTGTAAAACATTAAGCTAACAGCCGAAAGCAGTCCAATACCAGCAATAATCATCCAAATATTTGCTGGGTGATAGTTGTTCCAAAGGTAGTTGGTAAGTTCTGTGGAGCTCATTCCCATTTTTTGTTCAGCCATATGTACATAATCATTTTGAGAAAAGGTATGGCTTATTTCAGGAATATTGATTCCACGCAAAGCTACTTCTTCCTTTAAGAGCGAAATCTTATCAGACATGTTTTGATAAACATTTCCAGAGATAAAGCCTGCAAATATATTACCCAAAAATACGGGAATAAATGAGTATCCCATATATAGGGCTTTTTTATCAGCTGGTGCTATGCGACCAATATATTCAGTTATTTTGGGGGAGGCTGTCATTTCACCAATAGCAAAAATAAATATTGCTACCATTGTGTATAATACGTTTTGAGTAAAAAGTGTTAATGCCATACCAATAGATGAAATAATTATTCCTGTTATCATGGTACCGAGAGGCTTCTTTTTCATTACCACACTTGACACAATCAGTTGGAAAATAATTATAAACATTGCATCGAAATTGGTGATAAATTCTGACCCAAGTTGGTTTCCTTCACCATAGGTTTCAGAGATAAAGGACCAGTGGTTTTGAAAGAAATAGAACATTGCTGATGAGTCTACCCACTGGGTGATAAAAACAGGTAGCGTGAAGAATAGCTGGTTATACATGGTCCAAAAACCAGAAATAATAATTAGGAAAACAACGAATTTTAGATCCTTAAGAACTACCACGATATTTGTAAATACTTCTGACATAGTATCCATAAAACTACCTTCAACCTTTTTTCTACCAGGCTCTTTATAAAACAATAAGAGAATGAAATTCAGCGCAATAATACCTGCAGAAATATGAAATACCATATCGTAAGATGCAGATTTGAAGATTAAGGTAATCATGGGCCCCAAAAATGCGCCAAGATTAACCATTAGATAGAAAATGCCAAATCCAATTGATGCTGTTTCATCTGTGGTGGTTTTAGCGATAGTGGCTGATATAACAGGCTTGAAGAGGGCGGCGCCCAAAGCCAAGTATAAATACATAATGAACACTCCGGTAAAAGAGTCGAACATGGGGAGCAAAATAAATGCTGATGTATATATGGTAAAGGCTAGTATTAAAACTTTTTTATATCCGTATTTATCGGCAATGGAACCTGTTATGACAGGTAAGAAATAGAGAATTCCTGTTCCAATTCCCATTATCATTCCTTTTTGTGTTTGAGTAAATTCCAAACCCCCGACATCTGACGAGCCTGTTAAATAGTTTGCAAAAAGCATGAAAAAACCATACCATGCCCAACGCTCAAAAAGTTCTATCGTATTTGCTACCCAAAAGGTTTTTGGGAATTTCTTCATTGTTCCTATTACACTACTCATAAATCTTTGCTTTTTTTAATCGAGTGCAAAGTAAAGGTAAATTTTTTGATAGAGTGTATCGTTTATAATGCTAATTTTTTTGAGGTCCTCAAGCTTGTTAAAATCACCGTGCATTTTTCTATAATTCGTTATTTCATAGGCAATATCTTTAGAGAGATAGGGATGGCGTATCAATTGTGAATAGCTTGATGATTTAAGAGATAGGCGTCGAATAGAATCGGTATTTATTTCGAAAAATGGACTTATTTGTAAATACCTAATGGTATCCATTCCATAAACCTCATAAAGCTGATTCAAATTGGTATAACCACCTAAAAGTTTCCTGTAGTTGACAATTCTTTTAGCAAAAGCAGGCCCAATACCTTTTACGCATTGTATTTCATCAATATTTACTTCGTTAATACTCAGTAGAAAACTTATATCTTCCATTGGCTCATCTTCATATTCCAATATATTAATGATAATGAAGGGGCTGAGTTGTTCATACTCTTCCTCAGAAATACAATAAATTTTTCTGAAATCCTCAGGCTCCCTAAAACTACCGCCTTTTCTTTTGTATTTTTCAATGGTTTTTGCCTGCTTTTCACTCAATCCTAATTCTAACCATTGCTTATGTGTCATTACATTAGGATCAAATGGGTGGGGGTTAATTTTTCGTTTCTTGGGGCGAGTTTTGGAAGCAATCTGTTTTTGTAATAGGGCAGTTTGTTTCTTTAGTTCTTCCTTTTCCTTGGTAGTTAAAAAGACGCCAAGCTGGTATTCAAAATTTGTATCTTTAGCAATAAAGTCAATGTTAAAAGGACCAAATACATTGTAAAACAACAATAAGAAAGCAAGAAGTAAAAGGATAAAGATTCCTCTTCGTTCTGCTTTATTGAAAGTAAATGCTTCCTTAAATGATTGTTGCATTGTATTTTTTTTACAAATATAAGAATTTAAGCTTTCTAATCTCTTAATATACCTATTGCTAATCAAAACGTAAGCTTTTTTGCTACTTTTTTCGGCTGAAAAAGTAAAAGAGAAAAAACCACTAGATTAATTGTAGCGCTTCAAAATAATAATTAGTAAAAAAACGCTTGTAAAAGTCATATTTCATTGATATTTCTCAATTGAAATGCTTTGAAAAATATAAATACATAATTTTCTTTCATTTTGTGGTGAAAATAAAATATTTTTGCCTTTTAGGAGTTTAGTCATCACGACAGTCAATTTTTAAGATTAATCTATTGAAAATTCGAAAGATATATACCCTAATCATTCTTTGGGGAATGATTTTTTTATTAGCTTCAGCTTGTTCTACCAAGAAGAATAAGTGGAATCGTCGTGTATATCATAATTTAACTGCCCATTATAATGCCTATTATAATGGAGAAGTTAGTTTAGATGAGGCTATTGTTGAGATTAAAGATGCGCATAAAGATGATTATACTCAAATTCTAGATGTATTTGAATTGGCTACAAATGAAGATGTGCAGGCTGCTTACCCAAAATTAGATAGGTCAATTTTGAAAGCTTCCCTTGTGGTTCACAAGCACTCCATGTTTTTTGGTAAAAAGGAGAATGTAAAATGGGTGTACTATAGTTATTTAATGATTGGACAAGCTCGTTTTTATAAACATGAGTATGGAATTGCCAAGCAAGTGTTTCAATATATCGTAACAAAGTACCCCAAAGAAACGGTAAAGTATGATGCCAAAATGTGGATTGCATTGGTTCAGGGAATCCAAGGTGATTATGATGATGCCATAAGTAATTTGGATGGAATAAAGAACCGTGTTTCGCAGGGGCTTACATCTAAAGAGGTGTATAAAATGATCCCGATGGTATATGCTGATGTATATATTAAATCAAAGAATTATGAGGCTGCAATTCCTTACTTGAAGCTAGCTATTGATCGAAATAATAAAAAGGCTGTACGTGCGCGTTTGCTTTTTATTTTGGGTCAAGTACAACAAGAAAGAGAAAAACTAAAGGGAGCTTCCAGGTTTTTTGCCAAAGTGTTGAAAAATAATCCTTCCTATGAAATGGATTTCAATGCACGGATAAAAATGGCAGAATGCTATACCGGAGGAGACTCAAAAGAAGTATATAAGCAATTGAATAAAATGCTTAAGGATATTAAAAATGAAGATTATCTAGATCAGATATATTATGCTCTTGCTCAGGTTGCTTTAAAGGAAAAGCATACTAAAGAAGCCATGGGCTATCTTAAAAAATCGGTACAAACGAGTACTACAAATAATAAGCAAAAAGCATTTTCTGCATTGCAACTTGCGGGTTTATATTTTGAGAAAAAAGAGTATACCTATGCACAGGCATATTATGACAGCACGATGATGTTTCTTCCCAAGGACTATCCTGATTATGATGTGCTAAACGATAGAAAAATCATACTAACCGAATTAGTAACAAATCTATTAATTGTTCAAACAGAAGATAGTCTTCAGAAGCTAGCGGCGATGAGCTCGTATGAGAGAAATAAATTGATAGACAATTATATTGAGGAACTGAAGTATAAAGAGAAGAAGGCGAAGGAGGCTGAAACTTTGCGACAAGAAAACATGCAATTTGCAGAATCTACTCGGCAGGGGCCTCGTTCGGTTACAGGTTCGGGCTCCAATAAGTGGTACTTTTATAATACCGCTTCTTTGGGTGCAGGGCGTAGTGAGTTTATGCAAAAATGGGGCAATCGGAAATTAGAAGATGATTGGCGCAGAAGCGATAAACAGAGTCGCATGGAAGATATGAGTATGAACGGAAGTGATGAAGAGGGCGGTGAAGATGATGCTGATGGAGATACCTCATCAACTTCTGCCAGTGCTGCCTCCAACGATAAGTACTCTCGTGATTATTATTTGCAAAACATTCCACTTAGCGAGCAAATGATGGATTCTTCAAACTTTAAAATTGAACGGGCATTGTTTAATATGGGTATTATCTATAAGGAAAAACTAAAAAATACGGATGAAGCAGCCAATTCATTTGAAAAATTAATTGACCGCTATCCAAAAGGAGATTATGCTCCTCAAACATATTATCACTTATATCAGTTATATAATCAGCAGGGCATTACTAGTGAGGCAAATAGATATAAAAAATTACTTATACAAGAGTTTCCGGAGAGTGATTATGCTAAAATATTACAGGACCCAAAATATTTTGATAAGCTTGCAAAAGAGGCAAATAGAGCAAAAGATTTTTATAAAGAGACCTATCAATTATATCTTGCAGGGAAGTATAAAAACGTGAAGCTAAATAATAATCTTGCAAAAAAATATCATACTGAAGAGGTTGATTTATTGGCAAAGTTTGAAATGCTAAATGCTCTTTGCATTGGCAAAACTACTAGTGATACAGCAGCCTTTATCACGGCATTAAATGTGGTAGTAAATGATTATCCTAATAGTGAAGTTAAGCCTGTGGCGGTTGATATAATTAAAAGCTTACAAGAAGCATCAAGCCCCAACAAAGAAGGAAAAAAATCAGATGGGTCCAATGGAGAAGATGATGCTCCTGCAACCATATATGTGTACAACTCAGGCGAAACGCATATGTTTATGATTCTTGCTGATCAGCGAAATCTTAAAATAAGGGAGTTAACTAAACGCTTATCCAATCATAATAAAAAGTATTTTGGACTTAAAGATCTTAAAGTAAAAACATTGCCAATAAATGAAGATATTCTTCTTGTTTCGGTAGGCAACTTTGATGATAAAGCGGCCTCATTAAAATACTTCAAAACCATTCGTAGAAATACGGTACTTTACGGAATGATAAAGCGTGTAGGAGGAAACTACTTTGTGATATCAAGGGGAAACTACCAACGACTGTATCAAAGCAAGGACCTCGACGGCTATCGCAAATTCTTCGATAGTTATTATCCTGAAGGAAAATAGGCTTTGATTCAATATATAAATACCGTATTTTTGTAAAACATTAAAACTCAAATATCGTGACTGACAGCATAGTAATTATACCAACATATAACGAGAAAGAAAATATTGAGAATATCATTCGCAAAGTATTTTCTTTGGAAAAGGAGTTTAACGTACTTGTAGTTGAAGATAACTCACCTGATGGAACAGCGGCTATTATTAAAAAGCTGATGCCAGAATTTCCAGAACGTTTGTTTATTGAAGAACGAACAGGGAAGCTTGGTCTTGGAACAGCTTATATTCATGGCTTTAAGTGGGCTTTGAAAAATGGATATGAGTTTATTTTTGAAATGGATGCCGACTTTTCTCATAATCCTGAAGATTTGATTCGCCTCTATAATGCCAATGCAGTGGAAGGAAATGATGTATCCATTGGATCACGCTATATTACTGGAGTAAATGTGGTAAACTGGCCCATGGGTCGTGTGCTGATGTCCTATTATGCTTCGGCTTATGTACGTCTGATTACAGGTTTAAAGATACGCGATACTACAGCAGGTTTCATGTGTTACCGTGCACAAGTCCTTAAAGAAATTGAACTCGATAACATCAAATTTACGGGCTATGCATTTCAGATTGAAATGAAATTCACGGCCACTAAGATGGGCTTTAATGTAAAAGAGGTCCCCATTATTTTTACAGACCGTACCGAAGGAACATCCAAAATGAGTGGCGGAATTTTTAAAGAAGCGATTTTTGGAGTATTGCGTTTACGATTTAAGAAAATTCCTAAACGATTGACGGCTTAGGAATATTGTTCTATTTTGAAGCCTCTGCTTTATCTTGCATTTTTGAAGTTGTTTTTGATTTCCATAATTGTTTGCACTTAGGTAACTTTTTATGAAATATTTCTTCACTATCGGTTTTTTACTTTCTACACTACTCTCCTTTTCTCAAGTTTTAGATGTCCATTCAATAGAAAAACAGAAAGTTAAACCTACGCCAATTTTATATATCTCAAGTTTCCCCTTTGATTTAACTCAAAACAGGAAAATAACTTATGCTGTAAATTCAAGCGTTTATGGAAAAGCCAAAAAACTACCCAAAGCATTGAAGAAACTAACCAAAAATTACAGCTTTATTCCTGGTGGGAAACTAATAAAAGGAGATTATTATAAAGGGGTTCGCTTACTTCATGATAAAGATAGTAACCTAATATTATGTTCTAAACCAACCAACCAATCCATTGAAAGCTTTCTAATGAGTTCTTCTGAAATAACTAATAGGGAGTATCGAGAATTCGTTTACTATGTACGTGACTCAATAGCTCATACACTTCTTGCTCTATATGGTAATCCTGATGAAGTTGGATATCATTTTATTTTAGGAGAAGAGTATAACTGGATGGGAGAAAATCCTTATTATGAGCACTTTATTGATTGGAAACAACCAATTGATTGGGGTAATGAGGATGTATTAATAGTTTTGAAAGATTCCAATCGTGGAATATTTCTACCTGAACACGAAATGTATTATCATGACAGAATTCTTGATCCAAACAAAATGATTTATAAATACTATCCTACTAAAGATTCTATTGAATCTCAAATTTGTATATACCCTAATACATTAAACTTAGGCTATTTATCGCATATTTCTGATGTGCATCTTAAAACCTATTTTACTAGGTCTGCTTATGATAACTACCCTGTGGTAGGAATAAGTTATGAGCAAGCCCTTGCCTTTATCCATTGGAAAAATAAACTCCTATTAAAAGTATTAAAGGGGAAATATGCTGATTTTGAAGGTCTTTCATATAAAATTCCTAGTTTAGCCCAGTGGCAATATGCTGCAATTAATTCCTATGATAAATCATGGTATTTTGATAATATGGAGGGTTATACTGCTAATTATGGAATAACTAGAGATAATAATGGATTAGTCATTAAAACGTTTTTTGAGGATGGATATTTGTTTACCGCTCCTAATAATGCGTACTCATCCTTTGGCAATAGAAATAATCTAAACAACTTATATGGAAATGTGTGGGAATGGACTTCAGAAAATTTAGATGAAATCCAATTTGAACAAACTGTGTATCTCAAAAGAAACGACACTACAATAAAATGGAGCTATCATATTGACTCAACAACTATAAGTGACGATTTATTGAAACAGTTTTTTAATTACTGTCGAACAAAACACCCTAGCTTTTTGGTTGATCCATTGAATAAGGAGCAATTACAAGAGTTGGAGAATATATTTTCAAATGCTATTCACAACTATAACGTAAAACAGAGCTCTCAAGGATATAAAATTGCAATGGGTGGATCCTGGAGCGATTCTCCTATTAGTCTTTGGACAGAAGTTCTAGGAGTTTTTCCACATAACTATTCTCAAATAAATATGGGGCTTCGCTTAGTGATTACAATGCCAAAAGGAAAGGAAGCATATTTTATTAAAAAATAGCTTCCTAAAGCAGCCTTCTTCAATAAACCACAGCTCCCCCCTCATCCTTTTACCATATCTTTGCAGCATAAATACCAACTATGAAACGCCCTTAATCGTTTTAACAAATAGAAGGGTAATTAAAATAAGGCGTTACATATCACCTTATTAAAATATATTATTCATATGAAAACACTATTGAAAAATGGCCTTATTGTAAATGAAGGTCGCAGTTTTGAAGGCGCAGTTTTGATTGATGGACAATTAATTGAAGGCGTTTATGAGGGGGATGCTTATCCCGAAGGTGTTTATAGTGAGATTGATTTGGAGGGAAAACTCCTTATGCCAGGAGTAATCGATGATCAAGTACACTTCCGTGAGCCTGGTTTAACGCATAAAGCTGATATTTTTAGCGAAAGTCGTGCGGCAGTAGCCGGTGGCACCACTTCATTTATGGATATGCCCAATAATAATCCCCCTATTCTTACTCAAGAATTATTGAAAGAGAAGTATAAAACTGGAGCAGAGAAATCTTTGGCAAACTATAGTTTCTATATGGGAACATCCAACGATAATTTGGAGGAAGTACTCAAAACAGATCCAAAAACGGTTTGTGGAATTAAGATTTTTATGGGCTCTTCCACTGGTAATATGTTAGTGGATAATCCGGATACATTATCTGGAATATTTTCAAAAGCGGATATGCTAATTGCCACTCATTGCGAGGACGAACAAACCATTAAAGAAAACTCAGATAAATATATGAAACTATATGGAGAAGATATTAGTTTCGATAAACATCCTGAAATCCGATCAGAAGAAGCCTGCTATAAATCTTCGTCTTTGGCGGTAGCACTAGCCAAAAAGCATAATACTCGTCTCCACGTATTGCATTTAACAACTGCTAAAGAAATGGAGCATTTTACTTCTGATATTCCTTTGGAAAAGAAAAGAATCACGGCTGAGGTTTGTGTTCACCATCTATCTTTCAATGATAAAGATTACGCTAGTCAAGGTAGCCATATAAAATGCAATCCTGCAATTAAGCGTGAGTCAGATCAAAATGCATTAATTGCTGCATTGAAGGAAGGAAAGATAGATGTTGTTGCCACTGACCACGCTCCACATACAAAAGAGGAAAAAGCTAATAAGTATTGGAATGCACCTTCAGGGCTTCCATTGGTTCAGCATTCCTTGGTTCAGATGTTGGAGTTTTACCATAAGGGAATTTTTAGTTTGGAAGAAATTGTGGAAAAGATGGCGCATAATCCAGCAAAATGCTATCAGGTTTCAAAACGTGGTTTTATACGGCCTGGCTATTATGCCGATTTGGTTGTTGTTGACACTAATCAATCTTGGACTGCTAATAAAGAAAACACCTTATATAAAGTAGGCTGGTCTCCTTTTGATGGTAAAACATTTCAATCAAAAGTGCTTAAAACATATATTAATGGAACACTTGTCTATAATAATGGCGAATTGAACGATGATTATCGTGGTATGCGCCTTGCATTTGATAGATAAATAGGATAAATAAAATAACATACAATGATTAAAAGTATTTTTCTCAGTGCATTTTTAGTATTTGGAATTGGGGTGTTTGCACAAATCCCAGCGGGCTATTATGATAGCGCCATTGGTGATACTGGTATTAGCATGAAAGTATCCTTGCATAATATTATTAAGGCTCATACAGTGGTGAGCTATAGTTCGCTAGTAACTCACCATCAGGTTACCGACAAAAAGCCCAATGGAAAAGTGTGGGATATGTATTCTGACCTTCCAGGAGGAACGCCTCCTTATGAATTTACCTTTATTACTGATAAGTGTGGAAATTATGTCAATGAGGGTGACTGCTATAATCGAGAGCATTCTTTTCCTCAGTCATGGTTTAGTTCATCTTCACCAATGAAATCAGACCTTTTTCATGTGTATCCCACTGATGGAAAAGTAAATGGTTATCGATCAAGTTATCCATATGGAGAAGTGAGTAATCCAACAAAAACCTCATTGAATGGCAGCAAGCTTGGTCCAAATACCTCAGCGGGTTATTCAGGAACTGTTTTCGAGCCACTTGATGAGTATAAGGGGGATTTTGCTCGTACGTATTTTTATATGGCCACGCGCTATTATAATGAAGATGGTAGTTGGCCAGGGAGTGTTAGTAGCAATGGTGCTGAACCGAAACCTTGGGCTTTAGCATTACTATATCAGTGGCATTTGCAAGATACAGTAAGCCAAAAAGAGATTGATAGAAATACTGCAGTTTATGGAATACAGAACAATCGGAATCCATTTATTGATCATCCCGAATGGGTGGATACCATTTGGTTTTATGAAGCACCTTCCCCGAGTTCAGTTGAAAATATAGTACAAGAATTGCAAGCTATTATTGCGCCCAACCCGGTTAATAATCAGTTAAGTATTACTGTAGACTACGCTCAGTACAGGCAATGGATTGTACGTATTTACGATATTCAAGGTAGATTGATTAGCATGACTCACAAGCAAGGAAATAGTATTCAATTGAACACTCAAGGTTTAGAGGCTGGACCTTACATTTTGAACATTCAGTCCACCGATATGATGCTTTATAAGAATTTGAAATTTATAAAACAATGACCAAAATAAGATTAACCAAGGAGTTTGACTTTGAAATGGCACATTCGCTATTAAATTATGATGGTTTGTGTCAGCATATTCATGGTCATTCGTATAAATTGGCCGTAACAGTTATTGCTATTCCCAATTGGAAGAAATCATCCCCCAAACGTGGTATGGTAATGGATTTTGGTGATTTGAAACAAATTGTAAACCGCCTAATCTGCGACCCACTTGACCATGCCTTTGTAATAAATAGTGAAACACCTAAAGAGTGGTACACAACTAATAATCAGCTTTTTGGCCGCATGGTCTTTGTGAACTATCAACCCACATGTGAGAATATGGTAATTGATTTTGCCGAAAAAATTAAGGTGGAATTACCTGAGGGTGTTGATTTATTTAGCGTAAAACTTCACGAAACTGCTACCAGTTTTGCCGAGTGGTATGCAGCAGATAACGCCTAATATCATTTTGACTATTGTATGTCGTAAATAAATTCCAAAAAGATAAAGAGTTTATGCAGCGTTGATGGTTATATAGATATAATTACTGCCTAATAAATTTAGTTGCCTTATTCCCAATTTTCAGTATGTAAAAGCCCTTTGCAAGGGAGGTAATATTAATTCTATTGTTTACTGATTGGATAGTTCCCGAAATTATTGCTTTGCCAATTTGATTGTAGATAGTGTAATTCGAATTAAGGAAGGATTCACTAAGTTCAATATTCAGAAAATTAGTTGAAGGATTTGGATAAATCTTTATAAAGTCATTTGATACAGAGTCTTCGTATTCTACAATACCAACACAGTTTAGATACACTTCCCTTTGGGAGGTGGAAAAATAACCATCATTCCAAATATTTAACCGTACTTTATAAAATCCTTTATGAGGGAATTCATGCCACACATAAGGGTCTGTACTGTATGTGCTATCTCCGAAACTCCAATAAACAGAATCAAAACAAGGTTCATAAGGACTGAAAAATACATTCAAACATTTTATACTATCCCATGAAAAAGCTGGTGAAGGTTGAGTGTTAATTATCATATTGATGGTGTCGTATAAAAATCCACATTTTCCGGTATTTACAATAGATGTAATAAGGTAACTTGTGTCTAGAGTTAAGTGTACAGGATTTACATTAGCATTGGTAAAAATAGAGTCTGGAGACCAGTGAATACTTGCACCCAAAGGAACATAGGCATTTAGTTGAAATGGGTGACCGCAACTTGCATAGAGGTTTCTTTTATAACTTAATTGATTGCTTGTGGGAACTAAAACCATGGAGTCTAAAACAGTTCCCAAAGAGTCTTCAAGCCAAACAGTATGTAATGTATCTACAATGATTTCTGGATATTTCTTTGTGGAATCTATAAGGCTTAGTCCTGGTTTCCATTGGTACGAATTGCTAGAATCAAAACACATTTTTAAAAAGTAATGATTACCACAGCCCATATAAATACTATCAGGAAGCGGTAGGGTCAAACAGCTTTCATCAGCTCCAACAGATCGGATGGTATCACGCAGTTCACCATCAAAATCATCCTTTACATATTTATAATATTTGCCACGGCTAAACAAAGCTGGATTTTGAATATGTAAATCTGTAGCACTAATATATTGCGGGTCATAAAAGGAAGGATCGGAATCAAATCTTGAATAAAAATTGGTTGCCAAGTCATTCATCTCCACAAAATTATTTTTCTCAAAAGCAGACAGGGTCCCGATACCACTTCCATCAATTAAATTAATACAATTGTTTACAACAAAGGCATTAGTACCTGCTAAGAGGAATAATGAATTGGAGCCAAAACTATTATTATAAATTTTTACATGACCAAATGTAAAACGTAATGTATCAAAAATGAAATTATTATAAAATTGTCCATACTCACTATTAAATGACACCTCTCCATAAAATTGATTTTTAACAATCATAAACCCATCACAAAAAGCAGTATTTAGTCCTTTGTTAAAAATAGAGTTTTGAATTATAACTCCATCTATCTGCGCCATACTAACCCCACTGTTAAAAACCGTATTGTCAATATGTTTGCATTTAACTCTAATTTTTTTACTGCTGGTTAGAATACTACTTTTTATGTATGCAGCCTCAATTACCTTGGAGTAACTATAAGAAGCTTGTGGAAAAAATAGAGTACATGTATCAATAAAAACTGTGCCTTTAACTTCATTAGGTAAGGAAATATATGAATTAGCAAAGCTTTGTTTGCTTCCCCAGGCATTAATATCTCCAAAAATGGAATCATTTCTAAAATAAGTTATCCCATTACCGCCTTGAACAATTGTATAACAATATTGCACATAGGGTGCAATACCTCCAAGTGATAGAATATAGCATGAGTCAACATATACTGTAGAATAATAGGGGTTATACATGTGTATTATTCTTAAACTTGCGTATTGAGAACCATTATAAACATTCACTGTATCGGTAATTCGGCACGATATAATATGAACATTATTACCATATTTAATAAATAAAGCCCCATCGTTATCTATAGTAGTTTTATTGAAGGTAATATTTTGAATATAGATATTCTGTGAATTTTCTATATACCCATGATTAATAATTACAGAGCTTGTATTTGCAGCAGCAGAAGTGACAATAAGTTTAAAATTATTTGTAGGAGTGAAAGAAGTGATCGATAATAGTGCATAGGAGCCTGAGCTAATTTGAAATTCAACATCAGCACTCATACCTACCTGCTTTACACTATCAATAGCTGATGCTATGGTTTGAAAATCATCATTTGAACTCCCTACAGTATAAACTCCGCTCAGTTGTGCAAACGAAAAGGATGTAATAAGGATAAAAAGAAAGAATAGTGTTTTTTTCATTGCAGCGAATTATATGTACAGTAATGAGTTTAACAATTAAAATAAAGACATCCAATCTATTGAAGAGTTGCAGCAAAGATAAAATAATTTAGATTATCAACTCTGATACTTTCTAGGGACTGTTTTTGGTAGCAATGAGGAGCGAATTGTGTTAGCCAAAAATGTATCGAAGCATGGCGCATTTTTTTACTACTTTCGCCCCTCAATAAAAATACAATATTATGTTACGTACACACACCTGTGGAGAATTGAATATCAGCAATATAAGCCAAGAAGTTAAACTCAGTGGTTGGATACAGAAATCACGTGATTTGGGAGGAATGACTTTTATCGATCTTCGTGATCGCTATGGCATTACTCAATTGGTTTTTAATATGGAAACGGATAGCAAACTTTGTGATCAAGCGCGTAAGCTTGGCCGTGAATTTGTAATTAGTGTGAAAGGTATAGTAACGGAACGCGAAAGCAAGAATAAAAAATTGATTACGGGTGATATCGAAATTATTGTAAGTGATATTGAGATTTTGAATTCATCTAAAACTCCTCCTTTTACTATTGAAGATAATACTGATGGTGGCGAGGAGATTAGAATGAAATATCGTTATCTTGATTTGCGACGAAATCCATTAAAAGAAAACCTTCTATTACGAAATAAAGTAGGTTTTGCGGTACGCTCATATCTTAATGATCAAGATTTTATGGAGGTGGAAACACCTTACTTAATAAAGTCTACTCCAGAGGGAGCTCGCGACTTTGTGGTTCCTTCTCGAATGAATCCAGGAACGTTTTATGCCTTACCTCAATCACCTCAAACATTCAAACAGTTATTGATGATTTCGGGCTACGATCGTTATTACCAAATGGTAAAATGCTTTCGTGATGAGGACTTACGTGCCGATCGTCAGCCAGAATTTACACAGATTGACTGTGAAATGGCTTTTGTAGAACAAGAAGATATTTTGAGCACATTTGAAGGCATGACGAAGCAAATTTTTGACAAGGTTAAAGATATTAAATTAGAAGATTTTCCGAGAATGCCTTATTCTGATGCCATGAAATATTATGGTAGTGATAAGCCTGATATTCGCTTCGACATGAAGTTTGTGGAGCTAAATGATGTAGCTCAAAACAAAGGCTTCAATGTTTTTGATAGTGCTGAATTGGTAGTGGGAATTTGTGCTCCAGGAAGTGCAAGCTACACTAGAAAGCAGTTAGATAAATTAACCGATTTTGTACGTAAACCACAAATTGGAGCCAAGGGTTTGGTTTATGTCAAATGCAATGAAGATGGTAGTTTCAAATCATCAGTAGATAAGTTTTATAGTCAAGACGACCTAAAAGCATGGGCAGATAAAATGGGAGCCAAGGCAGGTGATTTAATGTTAGTTCTTTCAGGAGATATCGACCATACTCGCAGTGCCCTCAGCTCTTTAAGACTTGAAATGGGAGAACGCCTAGGTCTTCGTGACCGTAGCGTTTATGCTCCTCTATGGGTGGTTGATTTTCCACTACTTGAATGGGATGCTGACAATAGTCGTTGGCACGCAATGCATCATCCGTTTACAGCACCTAAGCCTGAGGATATGCATTTATTAGATTCTAAACCGGGTGAGGTAAGAGCCAATGCATATGATTTAGTAATCAATGGAGTAGAAATTGGTGGAGGTAGTATCCGAATTTTTGACCGTGATATGCAAGCACGTATGTTTGAGCTATTGGGTTTTAGTGATGAAGATGCCAAAGAGCAATTCGGTTTCTTGATGAATGCTTTTGAATATGGCGCACCTCCTCATGGTGGAATTGCTTTAGGTTTTGATAGACTGGTAGCGATGTTTGGTGGAACCGATTCTATTCGCGATTATATTGCTTTCCCTAAGAACAATAGCGGACAAGATGTGATGATTTCTTCACCTTCTACTATTTCGAATGCGCAACTGGAGGAGTTGAACTTGGAAGTTACCGCAACAGAAGATTAGAATAATGATCAAATTATATTAAAAAGCCAAGCTATTGCTTGGCTTTTTGAGTTTGTAAACTAGTTACGTAATTCTTTTACGGCCTTTACAATCATGGCTGCCGCAATCTCAATTTCTTCTTTGGTATTATATCTACCAGTGGAAAACCGAATAGTTCCCATAGCAAAATCCGTTGGAATCTGCAGGGCTTTAAGTACTTGAGACACACTAATGCCGCTCGAATGACATGCTGCCCCTGCCGATGCGGCAATGCCTGGCATCAAGGCTATTAAAGCATTTGCCTCCATATTAGGAAATGATATGTTTAAGGTATTGGGTAATCGGTTATTTGTAGGTCCATTGAGCAATAGCTGCGGTATTGATTTAAGCAATAGTTGATATAGATAATCACGCATTTCTTGATAATGCTTTGCATTATTATCCAATTGATTATTTGCCATATCGCAGGCCTTTCCCAAACCCACAATCTCCAATACATTTTCCGTTCCAGCTCTTAAATTTCTTTCATGGTCAGCTCCATGAATTAGTTTTTCTAAAACCACTCCTTCTCTAATATACAAAGCCCCAATACCTTTTGGAGCATAAAGTTTGTGCCCTGCCATGCTTAATAAATCTACATTCAGTTTTTGCACATCAGCTTTTATTTTGCCCAAACTCTGTGCTGCATCTGTATGCATAATAATACCATGTTTTTTTGCTAGCCTACCGATTTCGCTTATGGGTTGAATGCTTCCAACCTCATTATTTGCATGCATTACTGATATAAGGATAGTGGTGGGTTTAATGGCAGCTTCCACATCAGATATATTTACTACGCCCTCAGAGTCTACAGCCAAATAAGTAATTTCGAAACCTTGTTTTTCTAAATACTTACAAACTTCTATTACCGCAGGATGTTCTATTGAAGAAGTAATAATATGGTTTCCATTGGCTTTATTGGCAAAAGCGATTCCCTTAAGAGCATAATTATTTGACTCGGTTCCGCCACTGGTAAAAACTATTTCGGAGGGTTTGCAATTCAAAAGGCTTGCAACTTGATTGCGAGCTTTTTCAATGGCCAGCTTGGTATATTGCCCATAGGTATGTGAGCTTGATGGATTACCAAAATATTCTTCCAAAAAAGGGCGCATGCTATCTGCAACTTCTTTAGAAACAGGGGTTGTTGCATTATAATCTAGGTAAATGGGTTTCATGGTTTTGAGAGTTTTGTGCTTGATCAAAGTTAATGAAAATTGCCTTATGCTCATGATTCGTTTGAGTACGATTAAATTATACTACGAATTTAAGGTTTAAGCAAAAGATGATGTTAAGCCGAGTAAAAGCGTAGTCCTATTTCACGGCCACCGAATCCATGAGGTTATTATAAGAGCAAAATACTCCCAGCCCATGCTCCACGTTGGAATAGACTAAAGTAGGTTCTGAAAACAAATCGCTACCTTGATAGTTTTCTAAAGCATTATGATACCGATAATAGGTTTCGTCTACTTTATGTAGATTTATGTAAATATCTGTTAGCCTCTCTTCGGGCTCAGCTGATCGTACAAATATGAGTGTACCCGAATAGTCTCCATGATATATTTTGTTTTCGCCATTGGTTGGGGTAATAGACAAAATTTGTTTGTAGCCTAAATACTTGCTCTTTCCCCATGCAGCAATTCGGTAATAGGCTTTATCTTCTTCATTGGAAATATTGAGCTTTACAAAATAACGATAGTCAAATCTTTGCGGCGAATCATAGGGACTATGAACGGAGTCATATGATTGAAAGGCAATGCTAAACTTAGGTTTTACAGGTATTATGGTTTCTGCAGTTAGCGTTTCCGACTTGCTGCTTTCTACTGTCAAAGTATATTTTCTTCCTGCTACAATTTGCAATTGCGATTTGCTTATTTCATAGGATTCCTTAATTGAGTTAAATAATAATTGATGTTTATTTGCACCGTCAAAAATATATACATGAGCATCTTCTTCTATTGGTTGTTCATGTACTGTATTATGAAATATGGGTGCCGACCAGCTGAGTTGTAGGGTGGTTTGATCTGCAGTAGGCGATATAAAACAAGCAGTTACTAATTCAGGTTTTACATTGGGAACTTCCACATTTGAGTCCTTTTCGCAAGCTATCAAGCTAATTGAAATTAATAAGCTATATATGATAGAATTAGTGTTAATATTTTTCATTGTTCTAAAATTTTAAATAATATGATACACTGGGTAAAACGGGAATTAGTGAATATTGAACTAGTTTATTCTCTTGGGATTTAGGATCATAACGTACGTCGTAATAAAACGGATTTTTATGATTATATACATTATATACTGATACATCGATGATGCTTTCGCCGCCCCATTTTAGTTTTCTATGAAACTGTATTCCAATATCTAAACGATGATAGGCTTCCATACGGAAGGAATTTTTGTCACCATAGTAAGTAACTTGTCTAGGGTAAAAGTTGTTTTGTGCACCTGTCGGCCCTGTGGGATTATGAGAGTATGCAATATAATTTGACTGGCCAAGAGTAAGCGCATCCCCTGTTCCATATACCCAAGTTGAGCTAAAGGTAAATCGCTTACTAAGTTTGTAAATTGCTACTATAGAAATATCATGTCGGCGGTCGTGGCGTGGGAAAAACTCTTTGCCATAATTTAGTTCATCAAATTGGTGTCGGGTATATGATAGGGTATAACCAATCCAACCAGACAAACGACCAAATTTTCGTTGCAAGAGAAACTCTACGCCTGTAGAATAACCCTTTCCAGAGGTAACATTATCCTCATAGTGAAACTCCTTATTGGAAAAAGGATCGTCAATCATCATAAAATTTGACCCCTCCTTATAAGCGATAATATTATTCATGGTTTTATAATATGCCTCCACAGATATGGAAAAAGCTTGCTTGTCAAAATCCTTAGCAACTCCAATAGCCACCTGCTGCGATTTTTGAGGTCCTACTCGATCGGTTGCTGGCACCCACAGGTCGGTTGGTAAGCCAATACCACTTTGAGTTAGTAAATGAATATACTGATTCATTATGGTATACGAAGCTTTAATTGAAAAGCTTTCGCTTAGCATTCTACTAATGAGTAAACGAGGCTCTAAGCCAAAATAATGCGTGTCTTCAAAATTAAAGTTACTAAATCGTAAACCAATATTAACTTTTGTTAGCGCGTTAATTTTCCATTCGTCTTGAATATAGGCAGCTGTTTCGAAGGAGTTGAGCGTTTTTACGTTATAATCGGTTTCGAAGGAGCTACCAGTAAGAACCACAGCGCTGGGGGTAAAACGATGATTGGTTATTTGAAAACCCATTTTTACATAATGGTTTACTCTTGGCATCCAGTGCAAATCTTCCTTGAGTGAGATATCTCGAATTCCTGAATTATATTTAAGTTCAAATTTATCACCGCCATTTATTTCCTCACTATTAACGGCAAAATTATAATTACTAAAAATTAGTGAAGTATTACTGAATAGTTTATTGGTGAAAAGGTGGTTCCAACGTAAGGTGCCCGTGATATTTTCCCAGTATAAATCGTTGGATGAACTATACTTATCACTTGAAGACTCACTATAAAACTTATCACGTCCAAAGTACCCACTTAAATATATTTTGTCGCGATCGCTTATTTCATAATTCACTTTTGCATTAAGGTCGTAAAAATAGTACCCAGTCACTTCATCAGTTTCCTTGCTCATAAAAGGTCTGGCAAGCACATCAATATAGGTACGACGGCCAGAGATAATAAACGAAGATTTACCTTTGACTATTGGCCCTTCGAGCAATAGGCGAGAGGATAATAATCCAATACTACCTTCGCCACCAATTTTTTCTTTATTTCCATCTTTAAGGCGAATATCAACCACTGAGGACAATCGCCCGCCATTCTCAGCAGGGAAGCCGCCCTTAGTAAGTTCTACACTTTTTATGGCGTCGCCATTGAAAACGGAAAAGAAACCAAACAAATGCATGGCATTATATACTGTAGCATCATCGAGTAGTATTAGATTTTGGTCGGGGCCACCACCACGAACATAAAGTCCTGCACTGGCTTCACTTCCCGAGCGTATCCCTGGCAATAGCTGAAGCACTTTGAAAACATCACGCTCTCCCATCAATGCAGGAATCTCTTTCATCTGTTGAATAGGAACTTTCACCACACTCATCTCTGCTTTATCGCTTATGCGGTCTCGATATGCTTTAATTTCCACTTCACTAAGCTCTAGGTTTGCACCCAAATTTACATTTAGTACGGTGTCATTGTTTAGTTTAATGTGTTTAAGCTGCATCATATAGCCCACATAGGAATAGGTCAGGTTTAGATCCTGTTTAGGAATAGTCAGAGAATAAAATCCGTAGTTGTTTGTAACGGTGCCTATTTGTGTACCTTTAATGTAAATATTAACACCGATAAGCAGTTCTCCCGAACCGTTTTCTTTAACAAAACCTGAAATAGTGTAGTTCTTTTTTTGCCCTTGGGCATAAAGTGAAGTAACAAATAGCAATACTAATCCAATAATGATAATACGTTTCATGTGTAGCGTATTTTGTTATTTTGTGCAGTTAGTAATACAATTAACGTTGAAATATAACAATTATTCGAAAAAACGTTCTTTTTTCCAACGTGTATTAAAGGACTCTTTAAATTCAGGAAGTTGCCTACGAGGCCCCCAAGTTTTTTTAAACACCAGTTTCATTCCAAAATTTTTAAGCCCTGGAGGAAATGTCTCCATAATCCATCGCTTTTTCATGGCTATTTTATAAGCCTTCATGATGGTATTGAAATGCTTGTCGGTATGCCCTTGTTTTACTGCATCGCGACGATTGTAAAGGAGCATTTCGTGAATGGGGATATTTACGGGGCATTCCTCGGTACAACGACCGCAAAGAGTAGAGGCAAAACTTAAATGACTATAGTTTTCGAACCCTTGAAGGTGGGGCATAATAACCGAACCAATGGGTCCAGAATAAACCGAATTGTATGTGTGTCCACCTATGTTTTTGTATACTGGGCAAACATTCAAACAGGCGCCACAACGAATACAGCTTAATGCTTCTTTTTGGTGTTCTTGTGCTAGTAAGTTTGTACGACCATTATCCAATAAAATCAAATACATTTGCTCAGGACCATCAACTTCGTTATCGCCTCTAGGGCCAGTAATTATAGAATTATATACCGTTGCTTTTTGACCAGTACCATGGGTAGAAAGCAAGGACCAAAATAAATCCATGTCGCGAAATGAGGGTATAATTTTTTCCAGTCCTACGATGGCTACATGTATTTTAGGCATAGACATACTTAGTACAGCATTGCCCTCATTTTCAGTCAATGCAAGCCCTCCAATATCAGCAATTAGGAAATTACCTCCCGTAATACCCATATCAGCTTGAACAAACTTTTCTCTAAGTTTATGTCGGGTAAACTCGGTAAGTTGTTCAGGAGTATATTCAATTGGAGTATCAAATTTTTCGTGATAAAGTTCTGCAATATCCTCTTTACTCTTATGCATGGCTGGAGTAACAATATGGTAGGGTGGCTCGTCAGCCAATTGCACAATATACTCTCCCAAATCAGTTTCTAAGGATTCAATACCAAAGGCTTGAAGGTGCTTATTAAGCTCTATTTCCTCCGTAACCATTGACTTGGACTTTACTACTTTCTTAACATTATGCTTTTTGCTTATTTCTAGTATTTCTTTTACAGCAGCTTTACCATCTTCAGCCCATATTATTTGCCCTCCATTTTTAATAAAATTGGATTCAAACTCCATGAGGTATTCTTCCAAATTATTTACCACATTACGTTTAATGCGCGCAGCACGGTCTTTGGCTAATTGTAAATCCACATACTGAGATTTACCCTTTACAACAGCCTTATTATATCGTGATATATTAAAATTCAATATCTTACGATGATCTAAATCAAATGATTTTTTTTCACTGTCTTGTAAAAACTGTTGCTTAAAGTTGTTCATTATGCATGGTTAATTTTGGAGAAACAAATGTACATGATTTTTTTAACCTTATGCAATGTTCTGAATGGGAATACAAAGAAAAAACCCTTCAAAAAAGCTCTTTCTGAAGGGTTTTTTTTGTCGATTTGTAGAATCGTTTACAGAACAACGAGTTTTTTAAACCATCTTTGGACTCCTGATTGAATACTTACAAAATAAATACCTGAAGGCAAATCTTGAGTGTGAATCTTGATTTGTTGCTTTTGGCCGGTCACATAAAACGACGATTTAATAATACGAACCACCTGTCCTTTGATATCATAAAGAATAATATCGGCTTTTTTATTTTCATCAAGTTCAAAGCTAAGTACTGTATAATCAGTTGCAGGGTTAGGCATTAGTTTAATACTAGTCAATTGCGATTCGGTATCTTCAATGTTTACCCATGCATCGGTAGGAGGAAACAATATTTTATCCACGAAAGCTGCATCAATACTCGATATAGCATATGCGTCTTTTACATAGGACCATTTAAATATATGCACTCCTTGTTTTACCGAAAAAACTTCTCTTTTCCATGGTTTTACACCCGACCAAGTTCCCTGTACAATTCCATCAATCGAAAACTGAAGAACATCATAATTTGCTTCAGTAAATACACGCTGCATAAACGAAATACTATCGTCAGACAATACATTTAATGTAATGGATAGCGAGGAGCTACTATTATCTCCTATTGAGTCGGACCTTGATGAGTACAATCCTTCATAAACGTAATCATTGCTAATTAGCCAGGCATTGGCATCACTGCTATTCCATGCAAACCTGTTAAAATCACCCGTTTCAAAATCCTCATCTACACTTCCAACTAACTCCGTGAACAGTTTGCTGTCAGCAAATCCATTGGAAGTATAGCTAAAATCAAATTCTATAATATCACCGTCTATAAAACTATTATCAATAGTAACATCAAATTTCGCATGCCTAATAGAATCAGTTTTCAAGGTATCGATAGTGTAATTAGCACTAGCTATGCTAACACCACTATAACTACAGGACAAGTTACAAGCTAGATTTGAGGCCTGAAAGCTTCCTGTATTACCCATGTCTATCCACATTTCTACGGTTTCACCTGCATCGAATCGTCCATTTCCATTTCCATACTGACTGTCATTAATCATCGCTTGATTAATACTAATCTTTGGAGAATGAAGTTGAATATACAAACTGGAATTCCATATATTATTAAGACTATCTGTTACCTTCACATTAAATTGAACCAAGTGTCCATCAACTGCATTTGTAGCCACATTGAAAGCGAAAATACTATCGTATGATAGTGTGTCATTTGCTACAATAGCTCCCAAAAATTGAATACTATCAGTTATTTGTACCATAGTGTCAGAGGTTTGCAGATAGGCATGGACACTGTCGGCTAGATAGTTGCTTATGTTTTCCAAAGATATATCTAGTTTAATATGCTCCCCATAATCGGCTTGTCCATTATTGTTTTGACTAAAATCAACAATGTTATGACTAGAGTAAACTACATAAGGCCCAGTAAGTGGAGCTGCAGTTGTTGTTCCAAAGAAAGGTTGTTTTTGACTTGCGGTAACTACTATATCAACAGTCCCAACTTGTGTAAAAGGGGTGAAGTAAAGTGATGCAATTCCCAAAGAATCGGCAAAAGCAGATGAGATTAATGAATCATTGCGTGAAATAGCTACAAGAGCATAAGGCTCAGTAGTAACATTAAAAGAACTTATTCCCAGTGGAATAATTGGATTATAGCTAACCAACATACTTGTTGGAACGTTTCGGTATGGCATCATCGAAGGGTCGCCCATAAGGTGATATAGTTCCCAATATCGGCGCACATTACTTCCACCTTGAGTAACAGCTAAATTGCCCGCTTGTAGATACTGATATGCCGTAAGTGCCCATTGAGCATGAGGCTCACCATGGGTATGAAATATTAAATCATATAATCCCGATGTGCTAGTAGCATAACTTGGGTTGGAAGAAATAGCTCCTACTCCCACAGCCCAATAATAATCTTCGTCCCACAAGGTATTATCACTTGCTCCTATATATCCGATTGCACCTTTGTTTCGAGCACGCAATAGGGCTTCTCCAAAGCAAACCGGCATGTCAAACTTATTGGTTAAACAGGCATTACCCACCATAAATGGGTATTTACCTGCATTTTGCATATTTGCTACATGATTGCTGTTAAAACTCGGGTCATGCCAGCCAGAAACATTTCCATGAGCCGTATAATTGATGAAAGCTAGACCGCTATCAGCATTTTGACGAATCTCCAAATCTTTATTATACGACTGGTTTATATAAAGATAACTTTTGCAAACTAGGGCGTTTGTTGCATTAAAGTAGTTACTTGTTCCATAGTTTATTTGTCCATCACCATAGGTGGGAGCATAGGAAGCGTCTTTACCAGAAATAAGCATACTTGTATCCAAAAAACTAGGATCGGCCATAAGGTATTTCTCATATTCAACTATTTTTTCAATCTGAGGGTTTAACTCGCTGGTATCATTAGCCGAAAATCTTCCGTACATCATTTCAGGGAAATAATCGTTGGTAAATTCGCAATAATACAAATCGGCAGCCCAAGAATTGGTTAGCCCAGGGTGTTTTGGAATTTGTGCTATATCGCCCACAAAAAGCACATATGAAGGTGCCGGATCTGCGACAGTTCCTGCATTATATAAAGATTGCAAATAGCTTTTTATGGAGCTGTTAGTGTTTCCAACTAAAGGGTCGCTGGTGTAAGCTTCAATAATTTTATAGCCTTGAATTTCTTTCCATTTGATAAATGGAATTAATGTATTTCGATACATCGAATCGGCTACAATAACATACTTCATTGGGTATTGAACACCAGAAGTTGGTGGAGCAATTTTATATGCATCGGCATTGATAAATGCGGAGTTTAATGTTTGGAAAGCGGGGGAATATACTCTAGCCTTTTCGTTATTACTCAACAAACCCGCTGTGTTTTCAAAAACAACTCGGATTTCAATTTCATCATAAACTTTTAACTGCTTGCTTACAGGATTATACTCTACAGGTGAAATATTTAATCGGCCAATATGAGCTCCACGCATTTCACCCAACTCATCAATAGATAGTAAAGTGTTGGAATAGAATGAGTCTACTTGGTAAATATTCTTATTTATTTGAAAATGCACTTCCGCTCCTTCATACTTTTCCACCGACTCTTGTCTTGGGAAAAGATAATCGTTTACTTGATATTCTTTTAAGTTATAAATAGTAAAATGCATTTTTTGTACCTCAATTCGGTAGCTAGCATTGGCAGGAATTTCAATCAAACGGCGATAAACAGGTAAATCTGGATTGCCAATAGTATGACTCTTGCTAAATGAAGGAATGGACAACTGATAATAAACCTGCTTTTGGTGCTTTACTCGCAAAAGATCCAATTTGTTTACTTTTAGGTTTATTGTAAAACCATTTTGATTTATGTTTTGAACTAGTTCTGAATTTTCAGATGTACCGATGGTAATATTTTGAGCAACAGTAGTTGTAAATATTATACTAAAAAATAAAACTAAACTTAGGCTTTTTACTGCATTCATATAATTGAAATTTATTAATCTGATACTTGCGAATTGTTATAATCGTTTTATACGCATAAAGGGCTAAAACGTCCGCTAAATTACAATAATAGACACTACTATTGGTTTATAGTTGCATATTACCATTATTAAAACCAATTATTAGCTATACTCGTCTTGTTTAATATGTAATTGAGCAATTTTTATTTTTAAAAGCCTTGTTTATATTTCATTTTATGGATTGTTAATCAACCACTTGAAACCAGAGGCTAATACTTTCTCCATTTTCATCCACCAATGTTAGTTGATGCCTTCCTTTGCTCGGCGATAAGCTTATCTGATGCTCCCCTTGAGTTTGGTTCAAATATTTGCTATCAAGATGCCAATAGACTTTAATACCGGACTGCTTATGAGCAAGTTCAAAAACTACCGCACCCCGTTTACCACTATGTTCCATGGGGATAAAAACTTTTGCTCCCGACTTTGGATAAATCATTTCCATGGAGTTTGTGGAGGCGCTCATACAGTCGGAGCGAAAGGGCGGTGGAGGTATATATTCAGGATGATTACGTTGATAATACCAAGCCATAACAGGAGGAAGTATAAAGAACTTTTTATGCATTATTTTTGAAGGTGATTCACAAGTACTATTTACTTGAAACTCACCATTTGCATCTAGGTGCAAGAGTTTATGATAGGGGCAAAGGCTAGTTTCCTCCCCCTTGACAGGGATATGTGTTGTATGTTTTGTGGGGCAGTTTGGGCCAGCTCGATAGCCACTTTCTTTACATATTTTAGCCTGTATCATTTCTGATAGGGGCTGTTTAAACCAGGCTACTTTAGGTAATTGATCAAACACTTTAAACAATAATGGGGCGGCTGTTTCGAGCCCAATATTTCCACTTCGTCCTTCGCCATCAGCGTTTCCTACCCAAACAGCAATACAGTATTCTTTGTTTACCCCCACAGCCCAAGCGTCTCTATAGCCATGACTTGTACCGGTTTTCCATGCGAGGTCTTTGGTAGTCGAAAACCAACGCCATCCGCTTTCACTTTGAGGGCGATTAAGTCCACGCATTGCCTCAAAAGTGAACCATATTGCTCCAGCATTCAAAAGCTTACCTTTTGTAAATTTGGTGGGCTCATGATTTATGGTGTAGGCCTGATGCCAATCTGATTTATCATAACCATTTTCGTGATAGTTGTTTAGCACACGAGCCATACTTGAATATACCTTTGCTAGTTCCCAAAGGCTTACTTCGGCTCCACCAAGAATAAGAGAAAGCCCATAATTGTCGGCAGGTCTGTTGATGGTAGTAAAGCCTAATTCTTGCAAGCGTTGATAAAAACGGTGATAATCGTACATTTGAAGCTCTCGTACTGCTGGAATATTTAAGGATTGTTGTAATGCTTCGTCGGCATGGGAAGCCCCGGTATATTGTCTGTCAAAATTTCTGGGTTTATAATTTGATATTACAGTAGGTATATCAGGGATTATTGTTTGCGGAAGAATTAAACCTTCTTGAAGCATATAGGCATAGAGTAATGGTTTGAGAATACTGCCTGAGCTTCGTTTTGATTGAATAATATCCACATAATTAGCATGGTTTTGCCCATCATTTATTTTTTCGGTATTACCCACATAGCTCAGTACATTACCACTTGACACCTCTATAACCATTATGGCGGCATTAAATATTTTATTCGCATATAGATTTTTAGAATACTCCCTCAAAATTTCCAAATTCTTCTTTTGTAAATCATATTCGATGGTGGTAGTTTGTAATTTGCCTTTGCTATGCTTATTAATCTTTTGAAGTAGATGGGGCGATAAGCTGGGAAGTGACTTTGCTTTTTTAGGTAAATCTTCGGTCAGCGAAAGAGAATAGGTAAGAGAGTCGATTATTTGCCTCTGCAATAGCTTGAGTAAAAGCCGATTCCTTTTAGCCCGAAGCTTGGCTTCATTTTTTCCTGGATAAATCAATGAAGGAGCATTTGGTAAAACGGCAAGTGTAGCTGATTCAGCCCACGAAAGGTCTTTTGCTTGCCTTCCAAAAAATCTCCAAGCAGCAGCATCTAGTCCTACTACATTACCACCAAATGGAGCATTGGAGCTATACAGGCTTAGTATTTCATCTTTTGAGTATGATAAACTCAATCGTGTGGCAAGTATTATTTCTTTTACTTTTTGATAAATATTGCGCTTTGGATAATCTTGCGACAAACGAACAGTCTGCATATTAAGTGTACTTCCCCCACTTACTATACGCCCCTCTTGGATAAACTGAATTGCGGCACGTGCCAATGATGCCAAGTTTACGCCAGGGTGTGAGTAGAAATATTGATCTTCAAAGGCGATTATTGCTTGCTTGAATTTATCTGGAACCGAATCGTTGGTCGGAAAGCGCCATTGACCATCGTCGGCAATTCGCGCTCCGAGCAATCGGCCATCCGAACTAAGTATTACCGTTGATGTGGGTTTATTAAATAAGGGCTTTGATAAAGAAAAATAATAAGCAATAAGGATAATTATACTGATAATCAGTATAATATTCTGTTTCCTATTTAACTTAATAATCATATTTGCCAGTTTTACTTACTTATGCAATAATAGTCAATCGGGCTGATACTATTGGGGCTTTGTTTTAGGATAAAAACTTTGTCAGCTATTTACTGATTTCGATTTCCTATAATTGAAATTAGATGGATTACAGAGGGCCTGCTTTTTGATGTTATTAATCAATTGCTTCTTTATTGAATTTTTGTACATTTGTGATTCTAAACCTAATACAATTGATGAAACATATGTGCTATTAAAAAGTTGATTGCCATATAGCGTTGTGATTACATTAGAAACTGAAATAAAATTGTAAGAAATCTGTAGTAATGATTAATGTTGAGAATAGATATGAGAGAGCCATTAAAGATGGAAAGTCAGTAGAATTCTTACTTGCTAGAGACGATTATTTTTTTGAGAGTAATTTTGAGGTCCATAGTCCGATTATTATTGCTAAGGTATTTTTTGACTATTCATATAAATACGGAAATGACAAGATGCTTAGTCAATTGAATAAAGATATTGAAAAGTCATTGGGCTTGAATTTAACCTTACAAGAACTATTTTATATCACTCACTATATCTATATTTATAATCGGTATTATTTTGATAATCTAGATCCAGATTATGAAAATAAGGCAAGTGAAAACAACATCACTTTGGAATGGAAAATTAGTGGAGCAATAAAAAGACTGTTCTATGGTCATTACAAAAAAATGATTCAATCTTATGGGTCCATTAACAAGTGTAGCTTTGAAGTTGGTAGTAGGGAGCCAAACGATGGATTCATTTTTCATCAACTCAAGTCCAATATTGATATTATACAGAATAGATTTGGTATTATCTTAATTCCTTCAAACCTAACTTTTTAAAATCCTTTTGGCGAGTTATAATTTATTGCACTTAGAAAGAAATCGAAGATTCTCCGAAGTAAATCCTTTCTTGTGGTGTGTAACTAAGGCAAATAGAATAATCATGTCTAAAAAAATATAATTATCCTATTTATTCTCCTTCAATTAAAACTAGCATGAAGAAAACTCACAGTTTTTTACCCACAGCGCACTGTCGACTTTTAAAACCTTTGATTGCAGATGTGAAACAAGGCTTTACCTAATCAGTAATTTACTCACCTTAAGTGTACTGCCCCACGAAGTAGTAATAAAGTAGACCCCTGAAGAAAGATCCGATAAATCTAATTGAATAGCTCGCTTATTCGTGTATATTTTTGAATATACTTGATGTCCCACGATGTCATTTATTTCAATCAATACTTTAGCCTTATCAAATCCACCTAAAACCACATTAACCAGAGTTCCATCACTAGGATTTGGGTAAATCAATACAGAAGTTTCATGATTCTCACCATCAAAATTTACACTTACTATATTTGACCAACTTATACTTCCATCAAAATCAGTCTGCCTTAATCGGTAATAGGATAGTCCATTAATAGGATAAAAATCAACTGCTGAATAGGAAATTATTTGATTGCTATTTCCTGCACCTTGCTTTTCTAATACTGCTTCCCATTTTGTGCCATCAATACTACGTTCAATAGTGAAGTATTCATTATTAGTTTCTGTGACCGTTACCCAACTTAAATCTACGATTGCGCCATTGGCTTTTGCATCGAATGATAAGAGCTCTATTGGGAGGGGATTATTTGTAGTAGTAGAAGCCAAAGTAAAAATACCAAAAAATGAAAGCTTATTAGTTGAATAAACGGATTGACCAGGTGATTGACTATTATTTCCTTTATCATTCCATTTCGAACCGTCCCAAAGAGCTAAAGTCAATTCAGATTCGGTGTCAATACCCCCACTTCGATTTATACCGTAGCTAACTCCTGTAAAAATAGTTGAACCTGATTTTTGGTTTATTTCCCAATACTCCATATCCGAAATATGATTTATTGTTGCATCATGTGTGCTTGTATCATATCCAGCATCATGAGGCGAATTGTGAAAGTATTCAGCAATATATTCGTCTCCGCTAGAAGGGTTAAAAATACCAGCAGGAGCGTAGTAAATACTATCGCCTATCGGGAAATTAAAAGAAGGACTTCCTAAACCCGCTCCTGGAGCAATACCAATTTTACTAACTTTACCTATAACAAAAGAACTGCTTGAAGCACTAAGAGCCCCAGCCCCGTCATTAAAAGTAATTGTATCTCCATAGGTTCGTACATCAATAATACCATCGGTAAAGGTCATTTCGTTAATAATGGTAATACTGGATAATGTATCGATTAAAATGCTAGATACTGGAGCTGAATTATTAACGACCAAATTATAGAAAGTCTCTCCACCCAAGGTGAAAACATATTGTTTGACACTACCATTAAGAGTAATGGTAGAAGTGCCTTCAATAAATGAATTTGCAGTTATACTGGTATCTATCCAATCGATTGCTACATTCATATCGTAACCGTTCATATCGAGTTGGGCATGACCCAAAATGGCTAGACTACCCTTGACGGTATAGTTTTCGGTTACTTTTTTAATTCCTAAATTTGAGACTTCCAAATTATAATATATATGTGAATTTGGGTCTGCAATGTTTTGAGCAGAGCCTCCTTCATAACTTACCATATTTCCAATTGCTGAGGCATTAAGTGGAGTTGTAATACTTTTGTCAAGTTGAAGAATGGATCCTGAGGTATTATCCCAGCTTAAACCTCCAGTCAAATCACCTTTAATTAAAATACCTCCTTTATTGCTTACAGAAATTCCGGTTCCCAACACTACATCTCCATCAATTGTAAGTAAGGCGGTATTCAAAAAAGTTCTATCTTTATTAATAATAAATGAATTGCCATTGGTAATAATAGCTCCAGAACCATCAATACCACTTCCTGTAGAAGCGGTAGGCAAAATTAAATCGCCAGAAGTTAAATAAATTAATCCGTCAACATCAAGGTCACCAATAATACTATAATCAGCGGAAGTGGATATGTTTAATGCGGCAGATGAGTTGACAATAAAATGTTTAGCTGAGAAATTTGAAGAACTAGCGTAATAAACACTATCAAATGCTAAAATTCGTACATTATCAGTAGCTGTAGGCACACATTCGCAATTCCAAGTGGAAGCCACATTCCAGTCTCCACCTCCTAGTCCATTACTATTTATTATATCATAGATATGAACTTGAATTGATAAAGCGGGTGCTGCATTACAGCTTCCTTTTTGCGCTACTACACTCACAGTACCATTGCCAGGGGTATTACCCCAAGTTACAGTTATGGCATTTGTCGTTCCACCCGATGCTTGGGTTCCTCCAGTGATAGTCCAGGTATAAGTATAGCCAGGTATATTTAGCACCGAATATGACCCTGTACTTCCTTCTGCAGCAGCTGTTTTACCAGTTATTGATTTTGGAGCAATGGAGTTTATAGTAATTGTTTGCTCGGCTCTTTCAGAATTCGTACAGCCATTTTTTTCTATGCAATATAGTGTTGCTTCTTGTCCAATTGCATTCCAGCTTATGGTTGGAGAACTACTACTTGGTGAGTTTATGGTACCTGCAGTAGCAGGCAATAAAGTCCATGAATAAGTATTCCCTGAGTTATTTGGCACTGAATAAGTGTTTGTAGTTCCAGAGCATACATCTGTCAAACCGCTTATTGTTGGTGTGTTAGGGCGTGTACAGTTATTAATATCACCTATGGCGAATTGAACAGTCCCAGCTCCTGATGTAATAGTAAGGTTTCTACGTTTTGCTATTTTATTAGGGACATCTGCTGGTTCATGGTTTCCACTAACGAACCATGCTGAACTTGAAGAGACGCGGTATAGAAGTCTTGTATCACTTAGAAAAGCAAAGGATGTAAATCCACTTCCTTGTATATCGAATGAAAAATTAGGAGTTGACAAGGAATTAGCTGCTTGAAAATCCCAGTAACCTTCCATAAAAGTATTATATATAGTAAGGCCGTTATCCGTTAAAGGTAAGCCATTATTGCCTGGGCTGGTAGAATAGAAATTTCCAATAAGAGAACCTTTATTAAGACTATTAAATTTTACTCTTGAATAATGATAATTACCAGCTGTACCCAATGGAAATTTATAAATTGTATCTGTTGAGCTAATAAACCGTTCGAAGTTTGCTTCTACGCCCCCCGAGGTCCAGTTTAATATGCCATCTACCGAACTAGTGCCAAGAATCATTTTATTACTGCCTGTATATATATCGCCACTGCTTAGGGTAAGTGAGTTTGTTGCTACCACCGAATTATCTGTGATATTAATTCCTCCACCATTAATTACTACATCATAAAATGTTTCGGTATTATGAGAAGTGATATCTTGTAAAATACTTCCATTAAATGTAATTTGCCCTGTTCCTGCAGTAAAACTTCCTCCTGTGTTTATAAAATCTCCTTGTAATTCAATATCAAAATTCGCACAATCATAAATCCCCTCTTTTATGGTTAAGTCGCCCAAGATTTTAAGATCTGCTTGTTGGGTTTTTGTGCTTTTATCTGCTATATAAAGATTGTAATACTCACTAGATGTTGGGGTTTTTATATTTTGATCGTCTCTTGAAAGATAACGAACAGTATTGCCTGTTGCATTGGCCGTAAGTACTCCGGTAACTAGAATATTGCTAGCAGATATTAAGTATGAGTTGGCAGCATTGATTAAAGTAGAACTACTATTGCCTCCCACAAGATCGTAATTAAACAAGGCATAACCATTATTGGTAATTACTACGCCGGGATCAATATGGGTTTCGCAATAAAAAATCATTTTTGCAGTAGATTTTATTTCGACATCTCCTTCAATAACGAAGACTCCTTCTGGTGAATTCCCCGGGCTGTCAAATTTAATAATACCAAAACCATCGATGCTAGTACTTGCCCCTCCTACAATAGTAAAATCTCCTTTATTTCCTGCTAAAACGCCAAAATTAACAAAGTTCCCATATATGGTTAAAGCCATCTGGTTAGTTTGTGCTTCTAATACGGCATCTACTTCAATAGTAAGATCATTACATTGATTGTCTCGCTCACTTCCTTTGCCTGCTAATCGTACTGTTGTGCTTGAACTTACTATAACGTTGTCATTAGGGCCAGGGTAATCTGTTCCTACTGATCCTCTAGTACCATCCAAGACTTTCGAAATATCCCAAGTACTAGCTTCATTCCAATTGCCAGTTCTTATTGAGGTGAAATTTTTTGCTGATATAGTGCCTTGAATCAATGTAATAAGGAATAGTATTAACAGTGATCGAAAGGATAACTTAATATTTGAAATATTTATTTTTAAACTCATAATAGCTGATTTATTGTAATAGGATTGATAACTGCTTTTTCTTCCTAAACATATTAGAATATGGAAAAATGCATTTAAAAAATCTCGTAAAAGTTAATACGAAGATTTTGTTTAATTGTTACAAATTCTAGTGTATTTTTTTTAGAAGTTTTAAAGCATGTAAAATGTAAGTGTGCTAAACTGAATTTGCTTTAAGAATGATTCTCTAAGATTAAAATTTGGCTGTCTTTTTATTGCGGACCCAGCCTTTCAATTAAAATAGCTGCTTTATAATTTGCCAAATCTAAAAAATATTTGTGTGTTTGGTGAGTTATACAATTTATCGAATTCCGTAATACTCAAATTATCATTAAGTTGAGAGGTTTTATTAAATTGGAATAATAATACAAAAGCCGTCGATTTTCATCGACTTATGAATATGTATCCCCAGCAAGACACCCTTCAAGTTCGCAAAGATTCGTTCAGGGTAAACCTCTCGTCTTATTGGGTACAAAAAAACCGCCCAAAAGCGGTTTTTTTTATGTGCAGGGAGTTAGCCAAAACTCTAACCGATTGGAGTATGAAATTGAGCACTTGCTAAATATCAAAATTATTGAGAAATAATTTGAGTTATTTTTTTAACTATCAATGGAAGTCTTTGTTCAATACGAACAAAAAATTAGAAAATTAATTGAGAATTTGTTTCGATCTTACGAACCAATACATAAGAAATTGCTATAAATCGCAAACTAATTGGAATATTCCCTTAGAATTCTTAGGTCTGTACTTAATATAAAACTAACGAACTTCTTAGAGGTTTCTAATCCCCTTCTCTCAGCAACACACCACGAGTTTGGAAACTCGCGGTAGTGCTTCGTGCAGTTGGGGTACAACCGTCAATCAGTGGTGGTAATATTAACTCTCCTTACACCACCAAATGTATCAGTAACATCTCTTATAGTATCTCTTAAAAGCAATTCAAACTTTAAATGATGCACCCCAACAGTATCAAATGTTACTTGAACTTCTGAAATATTCCTAAAATAATATTCAGTTACTTCGCAATTAATCTGCTCAATCAACTTGATACTTGAATCCATTACAAATAAACTAAACGATCCTTCACAATGCGGAGGTAATGCAATATCATTATAAAACTCCATCTGTTGATTAATATTGAAATTATCCATAGAATCTGGCACATAAGTCATTAGAGCAGGCCCACCTTCTTTGAGAAAGCCTCCCAATGAATCATAATACCTTACATAGGTAAAAGTTCCATATTCATCATAATATCTATATTGTTCTATATTACCACTTGTGTGAAAAAGCCTATATACTCCAGTAATATTTTCATCACTCCCATAAGAATATTTACATTTAATATTTCCATTTTCATGATAAGAAATATACACTCCAACATTATTATCATTTGAATCCTGAAATTTCGATTTCATGATATTTCCATTCGGGTAATAGACAATTATTCTTACAAGACCATCACAGGTATCTTTAAATGTAGCTATTTTGTTTCCTAGTGAATCATATTCTGTATAGCTATTATAACATGTATCATTGGATTCATTTCCCACATTATCATCACCTGTGCCTAGACAACTAGATATAAACAATATCACTATAATTAATTTGACAATCTTTTTCATTATAGTTTTATAAACTTTTGACTAAAAGAGGAGTTTATAGCTCTAATAATATACATTCCACTTGTTAGTTCAGAAATATCGACAGTACTAACATTTGCAACAACTTTTAAACGCTTTATTATCCGTCCATCGATTGAATATACCTGAAATTCAGAACATAATACTCCTTCTTGTGCTATCGTGATTGCATTTTTTACGGGGTTAGGCGATATACGAATAATAGATTCTGATTTTTGTTCTTCAATACCTACTGTGCTTGGTATTACTGTCAAATAATAACGATAGGTGTTTTTTGCATTGTATGGACACGCATCATCCTGAACAGTCACACTAAAACAATATGGTTGACTCCTAACATCACTTGCTTGAGGAGCCCATGAAAGAATTCCATAAGCGGAATCAGTGTTGTTGTTGTATATTTGAAAAGAGGCATCTTGGATTCCTTGATTCCAACTTAACTCACAATTATTACCAAATGCGCTAACTAAAGTATCCAGAACGTTGATTCTGAAATGGTATTGTGCCTCTGCCTCAATGCTTGAATTAAATGTAGTAGTCAATGTATCAAAAACGCAGCTGAGGCAAGTATCCATTCCAGATAGTACGGGAACGAAGTTATTTGCAGTATAAACAAACAAATCCATTGATCGCATTATACTACCAATTAATTCGTACTGACCATTTATTTCTCTGTACTCATTTACAATTATACTATAGGCTGAAAGGATATTATCGTTAGATTTTAGTTTCATATCACCATTTTGTGCATCAATCATGCAATACCCATTTAAGAATTGTGTGGGGCTATAAGGATTTACGTATGAGAGAGGGTATGAATTGCTCATCATCGCAGTGAATGAATACATCAGGCTATCACCATCCTGTTCTATTACACTATTTTGGAACTGCTGATAATCTCCTTTTTGCATCACTGCCTTTGCATATTTCTCAAATTTTGGAGAGCTGTTAGACGGGACAATTTGATTGTTTAAAGTAGCTCTTACTGTGTATCCTCCGGTATTACCGTTAATGTTGTTCTGGCAGGAACCACATCCACACGAGTATGTGAATACCCAATCAGAACTTGGAGGCAATGTAATAGTCGATGTTTCGTACAAGTATGCCGAAACGCCATATGTGCTCCCTCCACTACAGGTGGTAGGCATAGTATTGCAACTAGAATTAATTTCATTTACATTATTTGAAGCTTTGCTCGCTGTTATAGTATAACTGTAGTTTGGATTTGTTACACTAGAGCAAACGATTGAAATAGTGCTAGGAGCTTGTGCCCCCTGACAATTGCGATAAAAAACTACTGATAGTTTATATGTATTCCCACCAATATGATTATAGCTTATTTCTGCTCCACTAAAATACTGAGAATAAGAGAAACTTGAAATGAATAAAAATAATAGGGTTATTGTGCTAGTCAATAATTTCAAAATCATAATTGATATGGTGTTGGTTTAGCGCACACTAAAAATCGTACGTTATTATGAATAATACAAATATACGAAAAAAAGCGGAAAACTCATTTTATATGAGAATTCCGCTTTAGTACCCAGAGGTAACCAAAACTCTAACCGATTGAGCCATAAAATTGAGTGTTTGGCAAGTATATTTTAATATGAAAACAGAGAACCATTGATTTGATAATTTCATAAGCCTAAAACACTTCTAAGATTTTGAACCACTAGAGAGTATTTGCGTAGTGGGGTGTTCAATTTAGCAAAAGGTCCGTTATAAGAGACCAAAGTCTCGGAAAACCCTGTTTTCCGAAGGCCAAAGTAATATTTGGAATTATCTAGCCAATAAATTATAATATTCGTTATCTTTGGTTTTTATAGAAATACATTTGTTTTTTGAATGCAAATAGGTCCGTAATAAGAGACCATGTCCTCGGAAAAGCCCTTTTATCTATTTTACTGATAATAATATATTTATAAATCATGTTGGCTAATTTTATAAGAAGTGATGAATATGAAGCTTTGCTGGGTTCTAAGGGTTCGGAAGGAGGTCATTTATGAGAAAAATAATCATATTTACATCTATAACATATATTTTTATTTTGAGCTCATGCCATCATCGCTTTTATAAGCTTGATATATCACCTCCTAATCCTACTACATATACTTTTCACTCAAGTATTAGTATTATGGATTCACTAATAAAAAAATATCCTGATATCGATATACCCAATAGAACTTATGACTATGACAGATTTTCTTTATTAGAGAGTGGTATAAGTCTTTGGAATAATATTAATGATACTAATTATTATATTCCATTTTATAAATATGTGCCGCAAACAATTAAAAATATATCATCTAAGTATAATTATTATTTATGGTTGCCATTATCATATACATGCTCAAGGTTATACTATAAAAGAGGAAAGCCCTGTTATAATAGGGTGTCTTATATTATTCATTTAGATTCTCTTGCTCCAAACATAACAAGAGTAGAGGTCGTCAATATTGGCAATGAGATAATCGTTGGTTACAAACTAGGAATAACAACAAGTTATCTTGGGTTTTTACCGAAAATGCAACATATTCAGCCTGAAACTGTATTGGAATATAGAGTTTTGTTGGAGATTGGGAAGAGGACTCGTGAAAAGAATATGCCTGATTTAATTTTGCCAAATAGCAGCAAAAGGTATTATTTCAAAATAAGAAAAGATAGAATTATTCATACAGATACAATCATAAAAAAGTTAGATGAAGCAAGTACATATTGACTACTTTAGTTTGCTTTGCAGTCGCGTAGCCTACACTGCAGCCTACAAATGAATAACATATGAAGTGCACTAATATAGGTGCACTTATAAAACAAACAATATGAATAAACTAGGTTATACCACACCAAAGAACAACCAGTAATAATTATTGGCTAGGTGGTGGTATGCAAAACCTAAGCAAGTTCTAACCGATAATATTAATGAGGTATTTCATATAATGAGCTATATTACAGAGAAATACAAGCAAATAAAAAGCGGACAGTCAATGAAAAATATTGACTTGTCCGCTTTAGTACCCCCAACAAGACTCGAACTTGTATCTAGTGTTTAGGAAACACTTGTTCTATCCCTTGAACTATGGGGGCATTCTCTATATACTTCCAAAGTTCAGTGTTTAGGATTCGTCAACTGACGGACTATTCCTTGAACTATGTGGGCATTCTCTATATACTATTCCAAAGTTCAGCGTTTAGGATCCGTCAACTGACGGACTATCCTTTGAACTATGGAGGCATTCTCTATATACTATTCCAAAGTTTAGTGTTTAGGATCCGTCAACTGACGGACTATTCCTTGAACTGGGCAGTATCTAAATTTTATTTCACCTCACTACCTTGCTTAACAACATCAGTAGGTGATACAAACACTAATTTACCATCAGCATCTTCGGCCATTAATATCATGCCTTGCGATTCGATTCCTCTAAGTTTACGCGGGGCTAAATTTAGTAATATACTTACTTGCTTTCCGATAATTTCTTCAGGCTTGAAGAACTCTGCAATACCAGAAACAACGGTTCTTGTATCAATACCAGTATCTACGGTAAGTTTTAATAATTTCTTGGTTTTTGCCACCTTTTCGGCTTCCAAAATAGTTCCCACACGGATATCCAATTTTGTAAAATCGTCAAATGAAATACTCTCTTTTTGTGGTGCTGCTTTATGTTCTGCCGCTTCATTGGCTTTTTTAGTATCCAATAGTCGTTGCACCTGAGCCTCGATTGCCTTATCATCAATTTGCTCAAATAGCAAGGCGGGTTTATTCATTTGATGGCTTGCTTTTAGCAATTCTGTATCACCAGATTTGTCCCAAGTCATTTCATCTAAATTAATCATCTTGCGCAACTTTTCCATGGAAAATGGAAGAAATGGATTGGCAATAATGGTTAAGTTCGCCACAATCTGCAAAGCGATATTCATAATGGTTTGCACACGCTGCTCATCAGTTTTCACCACTTTCCAAGGCTCGGTATCGGCCAAATATTTATTTCCCAAACGGGCCAAATTCATGGTCTCGCGTAATGCTTCTCGGAAATGGTAATTGTCTAGTTGTTTGGATACTTTTTCAGGGAAAGCCTTGATTGCTTCCAATACCTCATTATCAAAATCGGTAGTTACACCACGCTCCGGTACTACGCCATCGTAATACTTTTTACTAAGTACCAAAGCACGATTTACAAAGTTGCCTAAAATGGCTACCAGCTCACTATTATTCCGAGTTTGGAAATCTTTCCAAGTGAAATCATTATCCTTAGTTTCAGGAGCATTGGCTGTTAATACATAGCGTAATACATCTTGTTTCTCAGGAAAATCTTCTAAATATTCATGTAGCCAAACTGCCCAATTTCGGGAGGTAGAAATTTTATCCCCTTCCAAATTTAGAAACTCATTGGCGGGCACATTTTCGGGCATGATATAACTTCCTTCGGCCTTTAACATGGCAGGGAAGATAATGCAATGGAATACAATATTGTCTTTTCCTATAAAGTGGATGAGTTTCGAATCCTCACTCTTCCAATACTTTTCCCAGTCGGGAGTAAGTTCTTTGGTGGCTGATATATAGCCGATAGGTGCATCAAACCATACATAAAGCACTTTATTGTCGGCACCTTTTATGGGAACTTTTACTCCCCAATCCAAATCGCGAGTTACTGCTCTTGGGTGCAATCCCGAATCAATCCACGACTTACACTGTCCGTAAACATTGGGTCGCCAATCTTTTTTATGACCATCAATAATCCACTCCTTTAACCAAGGCTCATACTGATCCAGAGGCAAATACCAATGCTTAGTTTCCTTCATCACAGGTACATTTCCGCTCAATGCCGATTTGGGTTTTATCAAATCTGTAGCACTCAATGAAGTTCCACAACTTTCGCATTGATCGCCATAGGCTTTTTCGTAGCCACAATGAGGGCAAGCGCCTGTGATATAGCGGTCAGCCAAAAACATTTTATTCTCTTGGTCGTAGTATTGCTCCGATGTTTTCTCAATAAAATCGCCTTTATCATATAGCTTTTTAAAGAAATCAGAAGCTGTTTTATGATGCATCTCGTTGGAAGTACGGGAATACACATCGAATGAAATACCAAAGTCCTTAAAAGATTTTTTGATAATACCATGATATTTATCCACCACATCTTGAGGAGTAATACCTTCGTTTCGTGCCTTGATAGTAATAGGAACACCATGTTCGTCAGAGCCACCAATTAGGATTACATCTTCGCCCTTGGCGCGGAGGTAGCGCACATAAATATCTGCTGGAACGTATACGCCTGCCAAATGGCCAATATGAACAGGTCCATTTGCATAAGGCAGCGCAGTGGTTACGGTATATCGTTTGAAATCTTTTGTACTCATAATCAGTTTCATTATTTTGAAGCTGCAAAGGTCGGAAAAAATGGTTTATGTTTTTAAGCTTGTTTTTATTGCGAAAATCTACAAAATCTGTGGGAGAAAAAACAAGCAAAGCGAGTTTAAAAACAGTCTCAATCAGCCTTTCATTCTATTTATCTACTTCCCAAGCAAAATTGGAACCCACTCTCCTTTTCCCATCTCTTTAAGTGCTTTGCGAATCCAGTCTTGGTTTTCTCTTTTATACCAAAAGAAAAATTTGCGTTGATTAAGTTTGTCTTTTTTATTTTTGGGGGTATAAATTTCTTTCAATGTATAAGGATGAACTCCAGAATAATATATAACAGCTGCCACCGTCATAGGTGTTGGTGTAAGGTCTTGTACCTGCTCCAACTGAAAGCCCATTTTCTTTGTTTTTATAGCCAGGTCGGCCATATCTTCCATCGTGCTTCCGGGGTGTGATGAAATAAAATAGGGAATAACTTGCTGGTTTAGACCCGCCTTATCCGAAGCATTCATAAACTGTTTTTCAAACTTATAGAATAAATCAAAGCTTGGTTTGCGCATTAGTTTTAATACCTTATCTGAAGTATGCTCTGGCGCAACTTTTAGTCTACCTGAAACATGATTTTTGGCTAAAACATCAATATACTCTTTTGCCGATTTTTTTTGCTCGACTGAGAGCGAATCATCCACTAGCATATCATAGCGAATTCCACTACCAATAAAGGCTTTCTTAATTTTTGGGTGCGAATCCACAGCTTTATAAACTTCCGTAAGTTCTTTATGATTGGTATTCAAATTATAACAAAGATTTGGAAAAATACAGCTAGGCCGAGTACAGGTATCGCATATACTTAGGTCTTCACCCTTCATACGGTACATATTGGCCGATGGGCCTCCGAGGTCACTAAGGTAGCCTTTAAAATCAGGATGCTCGGTTAAAGCATCCACTTCCTTAAGGATAGATTCTTTAGATCGACTGGCCACAAATTTGCCCTGATGGGCTGAGATGGTGCAAAAGGAACATCCCCCAAAACAGCCTCGATGCATGTTTACCGAGAATTTTATCATCTCGTAAGCGGGTATAGGACCTCGTTTTTTGTAACGTGGGTGCGGCAAACGAGTATAGGGCATGTCAAATGAAGAATCCAGTTCTTTCTCACTCATTGTTGGAAATGGTGGCCAAACAATCAAGGTTTTATTGCCCACATTTTGAAGCAATGTTTTGGCATTTACCATATTGGACTCACGCTCGATATGCTTAAAGTTTTTGGCAAAGGCTATTTTATCATCTAGGCATTTTCTATGAGAAGAAAGCTCAATATAGTTGTCTTTCTTAATCACTCTAGCCACTTCTTTTTCACTACCCAAAACTACCGTCTGTCGAATGTTACGGATATTCTCAAAAGGGACACCACGATCAAGCAAACGTAATAATTCGGAAAGAGGTTGCTCACCCATTCCGTAAATTAATAGGTCAGCGCCACTCTCTTGCAAAATTGATGGCCGTAACTTGTCTTGCCAATAATCAAAATGAGTAAATCGACGCAATGAAGCTTCAATTCCACCAATCACTATAGGGGTGTCAGGATAAAGCTCTTTAAGAATTTTAGAATATACAATCACTGGATAATCAGGTCGAAAACCCGCTTTATTTCCTGCGGTATAGGCATCGTTGGATCGTAATCGTTTATTAGCAGTATAATGGTTAATCATGGAATCCATGGATCCGGCGGTAACCGCAAAAAACATCCTTGGCCGACCAAATTTCTTAAAATCACGCAAATCATCTTTCCAGTTGGGCTGAGGAACGATGGCAATACGAAAACCTTCTCTTTCAATAATTCGACCCACAACGGCTGCACCAAACGAAGGGTGATCGATATAGGCATCACCCGAAAACAGTACAACATCAACCTCATCCCATTCACGAAGGCGTGCTTCTTTGGGTGTGGTTGGTAACCAATCTGATAATAGAGCTTGAGAATTTTCCATTGTAATTTAGTGAATCTCTTTAATTATACCCATACGATAGGCTGCTAGTAGTATTTTCAAATCAAAAATCTGTTGTTTTAATTGCACTCCAATATCAGTGTCAGCCACTCTTTTGCGTTCCTTTACCTTGTCGAGTTGTGTTACGTGCGATACAATATCTTGTCCGCTTTCCACAGCTTTACGTTTCGATTCGAAGGGTTGATGAGCCACTAATACCAATCCGTAGGAATTGTATATTAAGGTATATCCTGCAATGCCTGTTACATTTTGATATGCCTTAGACATCCCACCATCAATCACAATTAGCTGTCCATCAGCTTTTACTGGCGACTCTCCTTTACGAACTTTTACCGGCACATGACCATTTACCACATGTCCGCGTTTTGGGTTTAGGTCAAACTCCAGTAAAATTCGTTGAATGATATCCTGCTCATCACGATGTTTATAGTAGGGGTTGCGTTCTTCCTTATGAGTATTTTTATCTGCTACAAAATAGCGTTCAAAAGTGGTCATCTTTTTCTTTCCAAAAAGGGGTGACTCCGGTCCGCACCATAAATACCAGAACTGATCGAGGTCTTTTTCTTTTTGTTTTGGGTTTCCTTTTTCGTAGTAGGCACGTCTTGCTAAAATGTCAAATTTATCTAATAAGGCTTTACCACTGAGTTGTTCGTCTCCAATTGCTACCTTTTTGAAATTGCCTTGCTTATCCATCGGGATTGCTCCATGAAATAGTAATAATCCGTTGTATGGCAAATACATACTACCTTGAGAGTAAATAAAATTAATATGTCGTTGTAGTTTTTCGCTTTTAAGAAACGAGCGTTTTAATTTTGCCATTAGCTCCTTTTCATCGGAGCTTAATTTATAGGGGTCGTTAGGATCAATAGTAGGGAAATTTGTACAGCTTAGCGCATGCTTTTTTCCATCAATAATTACACTACCTTTTTCCAAATCCATTTTATCCAATAATAAACGATTATCCATATCAAATTGAGGATTTCGTTTAATAACTTGTCCTTCGAGCTTAAATTGAATTACTGAGATGGCTTTATGCACCTGTTTAATAATTCGTAAATCGTATTCTGAAAGACTTTCTAAACCAGCTTTAGGAGTAAAGACTTCACAGGGGTCGTCCGAATATTTTTCCATGGCAAATGTCACCAATGGTAATATATTTATCCCATAACCATCTTCAAGGGTGTCTAAGTTGTCATATCTAGCGCTAATACGCAATACGATAGCAATATAAGCCAGGCTTCCAGCAGCAGCACCCATCCATATTACATCATGGTTTCCCCATTGTATATCCACTGAATGGTGCATCATCAATTCGTCTATTACTTTATCAGCAGCAGGACCCCGGTCGTAGATATCGCCTACAATATGCAATCGATCAATTGCTAGGCGTTGTATCAACTGACTCAATGCTATTACAAAATCACGAGACCTATCAATGTCGATGATAGTTTTGATAATAGCAGTAAAGTAAGCCTCCTTATTGGGTAAATTTTCATTTACATTCAGTAATTCATCGATAATATATTGGAAATCTTTAGGAAGAGATTTTCTTACTTTGGAGCGAGTGTATTTTGAACTTACTACTCGTGAAACTTCTATTAAACGCTTTAGATTTACCTTATACCACTCTTCTATTTTCACTTCGCGAGTAGAAATAAGATCCAATTTTTCGCGAGGATAATAAATCAGGCTCGCCAAACCTTGTTTTTCTTTAGCCGTCAATTTTTCTTGATATATCTCGTCAATTCTACGACGAACAACACCTGATGCATTACTCAAAATATGCTTGAAAGTATCGTATTCGGCATGTATATCGGAAACAAAATGCTCCGTTCCTTTGGGCAAATTTAATATTGCTTCCAAGTTGATGATCTCAGTACTTGCCGATTCAATGCTTCCGTGCTGCTTCGATAAAAGTTGAAGAAACTTTAGGTTAGCATGGATTTCTTCCGCAGGAATTTCTTTTAGCTTACGTTTATAATTCATAGGAATGAATAAAAGAAAAATAGTTGCATACACTCATAGCTACCAAATAATATTGGCATTACATAAAAATGAGAAATAGTATGCTTGAATATCTTTTAGTTAGATGTTTCGCAACGACTTACACAATCAACAATACGAATTATTGAGTCTTGTTTAATTGAGTAAAAAGTTTGCTTACCATCACGTCGTGAACGTAAAACCCCTTTTGATTTTAAAATATTTAAATGATGTGAAGCAGTTGCCTGCTCAATCTTAAGAGTTTTATATATCTCGGTCACATTCATTTGTTTGTTTTTATCCAACATGGCGATAATTGCAACTCGCATGGGATGGGCTACTGCTCTAAGTTTTGAAGCAACTTCTTCTAGCTTTTCAGCATCTAATTCAATGTGCATAATACAATGGTTTATTTATTAAGCAGCAAAATTACTAAATATCTACATATGATAGATATTAAAATATCTTAAAAAAGGAATATTTGATTAGAAAGTATTCGAAACGTATTTATGCAATTGTGTATTTTGACTGTATTGGATGGTTCATTATCGGTAATAAACAGGTTTAATATAGGCGATTAGTCAATCTTCAAAATGGATTGATTATGATGGTTTGTACGATTCTTGCAATACCTTATTGGATTAATGAGCTGCTATTCAAAGCTTACTAAAGAAGACACTTCTTTGGCTTCTAGTTTTTTTAATCCATTCAAAAAACGCAGTTCAATAAGAAAATTAACCAAAATATTGTTAGCACCTGTTTTACGAATTAGGTTTAGTGCAGCGGTGGCGCTACCTCCTGTGGCTAGCAAGTCGTCGTGTAATAAAACCACATCATCTTTATCAAGGGCATCCTTGTGAATTTCCAAAGTATCTGTACCATATTCCAAAGCATATTCCTCATGATAAGCATCGGCAGGAAGCTTACCCGGTTTGCGCATCAATATAAATCCAGCATTTAATTTATAGGCCAATATACTGCCAATAATAAACCCTCTTGATTCGATACCAACTACCTTTGTGATTCCTTTATCCTTATATTGTTCATATAAACTATCTACGATAAAATGCAATACATCAGCATCTTTTAATGCAGTGGTAATATCTTTAAAAACAATTCCTTGTTTAGGGAAATTGGGGACATCGCGTATGGACTTGATAAAATCTTGTAGTGTTATTTCTTTCTTCATATTTTTGGTATTATAATTTCCTGTTAATAAATCCCCCAGCTATAACATCATCACCCTCAAAGAAAACGGCTGATTGACCTGGTGTAACTGCGGAAACATTGTCCATAAATTCAACTCTTATTTCGTTGCCATCATTATACAATTTGGCAGGAGCCCCGGGGTCATGGTGGCGTATTTGCACACTTACTTCCATTCCGTCCTCAATATGATCATATTTTTGCCAATTGAGCCGTCCCACCATCATTTTATTAGAGTTCAAGTCTTTACGGGGTCCTATTACGATTCTATTATTCTTCGCATCAATAGCATTTACATAATACGGTTCACCAAAAGCAACTTCAAGTCCACGTCGCTGACCGATGGTATAAAATGGGTAACCCTTATGTTTTCCTACAACAGTCCCATCTTTAAGTACAAATTCGCCATCAGCAACTTTTTCTTCCAAGCCTTCTACTTGTCGTTTCAAAAAACCACGATAATCATTATCTGGAATAAAACAAATTTCATAACTCTCTCGTTTATTAGCGAGATTTACAAAGCCTTGATTTCGTGCCATTTCACGTATTTCAGGTTTATGATAATCGCCTAAGGGAAAGAGTGTACGTGCCAAATTCTCTTGGCTTACGCCCCAAAGCACATAGGATTGGTCTTTACCTCCATCAATTCCTTTGGTAACATAATGACGGCCATTAAGCTCTTTCATTTGTGCATAATGCCCTGTAGCAATATACTTACAGTCTAATTCATCAGCTCTTTTTAGTAAAGCTTCCCATTTAATATAGGTATTGCAAAGAATACAAGGATTAGGAGTATTACCCACAATGTATTCGCTAACAAAATTGCTGACAATCTTATCTTCAAACTCTCCACGAATATCGACTACGTAATGAGGAAAACCTTTACTTACTGCTAAATGCCGAGCGTCGTTGATAGAGTCTAAGCTGCAGCATCCAGTTTCTTTACTGCTTCCACCTGAGGTAGAGTAGTCCCATGTTTTCATGGTTATTCCTACCAATTCATATCCTTGTTCGAGCAATAATAAGGCAGCGATAGAACTATCAATTCCGCCACTCATTGCCATCAATACTCTTTTATTGTCCTTCATAAAAGTCTTTGTCAAATTCTGTTCGAGTATGATTTTTCTTTTCTATTAATTTACCATTTTCAAATACCGCCAGCTGTTGTAAAAATCCATGGTCATAGCGTTCTTTTCGTATTAATTCAGACTTTATATTGTAAAAAAACCAAATTCCATTCATTTTGCCTTTCACATACTCACCTTCCTTGGCCACAATGTTTCCAATATAATAGACCACATAATTTCCTTGTAAGGCGCCGTTTTCAAATAATGCCTCCACATGGGGATCGCCATTCTCAAAAAAATCGTTCCAACTGCCATGTCGCTTATCATCTTTCCAGTACAACTCAGATGTTAATTTTCCACTTCGGAAATATATGCGCCAGGCACCGTCTTTCTGGCCATTCTTATATGATTCTTCTTTTTTGAGAACATGTGGACTCTTGGAGTAATATTTCCAAACACCATCTTTTTTTCTTTTATGGTAATTACCTTCAGCCTTTACCACTCCTCCGCTATAGAATATTCGAGCAGTAGCATTTTCCCCTTTTTGCGAATAGAGTAGTTCGGAGATTAATTGGCCATTTCCATTCCAAAACTTGAAGGTTCCAATCTCATAACCCTCACGGAAATTTCCTTCATAGCGTTTCTTTCCATTGGGATGATAGTCAAGCCATTTACCTGTTTTTCGTCCTTGGTCGTCTTTTTTATTTACATTCGATTGGGCAAATGATGAAAGGTTAAATAGTAGACTAAAAATTATAAGAGATAAAACTCGCATGTTGTTTTATTTTTGTGATTATTAGGAGTGCAAAGATAACGAATTGTAAAGAATATTATTAGTCCCTTTTATTTTTTAGTGGTCATATAAATTTTGATATGATTTTTTGCTGTGCCTAGAAAAATCAAACTATGTTGCCTGTTATTTTAAGCTTTTCGCAAATTCTGATAGGCTTGAAAATCGTGCGTTAGTGGGAAAAAGAAGTTTCCTGTCGCCAATAAAAATGGTCTGCATACCTGCATTAATTCCAAACTCAATATCTGAGGGAGAATCACCAACCATAATAGATTTTGCTAAATCAACATTAGGAAAATCTGACTTTGCCTCTAGTGCCATGCCTGGATTTGGTTTTCGGCGAGGGCTATTCTCAGCAGCCAATGATGGGCAAAAATATATCCCATTAATTTTACAAGGGGTATTTTCAATTTCCTGCTTCATCTGGCGGTGAATTTTTTCCAAGTCCATGGCAGTCATCATTCCTTTACCAACACCTTGCTGATTGGTTATGATAAAAATATGTTTAAAATACTTGGCAAAAACAGGAAAGGATTCCAATACGCCTGGTAGAAACTCAAAATCTTCCCAACGCTTTACATAATCGGCCACTATGCGTCGATTAATTACTCCATCACGATCCAAAAAGAGTGCCCAATCTCCTTGAGCAATATCCTTTTTAATATCCCAATTCGCTAAACTCATCTTGTGCTTTTTTGTAATCTTCAGGAATACCGATATCTAAAAAATAGGATTGATATGGGAAGCCAAAGAAATTCTGTTTATTATAAAACTTTTCAAATCCATCTTTCTCCATGGAGAATTTTTGCTTGAAATTATTCTGTTCAAAAAAATCTTTTTCAATTAAATATACCCCTCCATTGATTAGACCATGACCCGATTTTTCACCTTTTTCGGCAAAGCCAATAATACGATGATTATCACTCGTTTCTACAATACCGTATCGACTCACATCGTCTATTTCACGAAGAGCTAGGCTAATAGAGGCTTTTGAATCTTTATGTTTTTGAAAAAAATCTTTAATATTTACTTCAAACATGGTATCACCATTTACTACTAAAGCGGCACCATTATTTACATATTGAAAAGCATTTAGAATTCCACCACCTGTTCCTAAGGGTGTTTCTTCAACGGCATAATCAATTTGCATTCCACAAAAATCATTTCCAAAATAATTGCTGATATGCTCATGTTTATAGCCTACTGAGAAGATGATGTGATTAATCCCAAACGATTTCAAATAATTGAGTTGATAGTCGAGGAATGGGCGGTCATTTATTGATGCCATAGGTTTGGGAACATCCTGAACCACTGCTTGTAGTCGTGTGCCAAAACCACCTGCCAAAACGATGGCTTGCTTTATCATCGAGGGAATAGTTGAGATTCTACAAATTCGCAAATAATATGACCAAGCATAATATGCGACTCTTGAATTCGTGGTGTGTCTTTAGAAGGTACATTGATTAAATAATCAGCATATTCTTTCATTTTTCCTCCTGTTTCCCCCGTCATGGCAATACAAATAACCCCTTGTGCACGAGCTACTTTAAAAGCACGAATAATATTCTCAGAATTTCCAGAAGTGGAAATGCCAAACAGAATATCACCTTTACGACCTTTTGCTTTTATTAAGCGTGCGTAAACCTCATCATAGGAATAATCGTTGGCAACTGCCGTAAGATAAGAGGTGTTTACATGTAAAGCCTCCGCAAAAAGCGGATCACGATCGTAGTAAAAACGACCAGAAAGCTCGGCAGCTATATGCTGTGCATCAGCAGCACTACCACCATTGCCGCAAAAATATACTGCTCCTTGATTATTATAAGTATTTACCACTGCGTTGGTTGTATCTTCCACAGTTTTAAGTAATTGCTTGTCTTGAGCTATAGTTTGTTTTACTGAAATCGAATCAGTAATTATTCTTTTGATATCCATAGTTTTCGATTTGTGTGAAGCAAAAGTACATAATTTATAGTTTGAGCTTAAAAATTTAATAATTATGCTCCTGTGGAAAGGGCAAATCTGTATAGTTATTTATAGCGTAGGAGGTGCTTTATGCGATATTGACCCTGCTGTTGATAGCAATAGTAGGGCAAACGCATCTAAACT
>JAGLCR010000079.1 GCA_023146135.1 Bacteroidales bacterium | reverse complement strand
CAAAAAACGTACTTCATCAAAAAAGTTCTCTTATTTTCAATCAGAGAAGGACTTATTTGAAAATGTGGCTACTACGATCGGATTACCAAAGCTTACTTCAGAGCATCCCCAAGAGCAAGCTTGGGCACGACACCCTCTAGTATTTATGGTCGAAGCAGCCGATAATATTTGCTACCGCATCATAGATTTGGAAGATGGTTATAAGCTGGGATATTTGAAATTTGAGGAAATGGAAGAGCTCCTTCTCCCCTTACTCAAACGCTCTTTTGATGCTGCAGATGCGCTAAAAAAGTATAAGCTCATAAATGATTTAGGCGAAAAAATTGGTTACTTACGTGCAAAATCAATCAATGTATTAATTTACGAGAGTATCGAGGTTTTCAAAGAAAACTATGATGGTATAATGAGTGGTGATTTTGATCAAGAGATCACTGACCTAATAGCTTCAACCGACATTGTGGAAGGACCCATAAAAAAAGCAAACATCTATTTATACAACCGCAAACCTGTCATCGAAATTGAAGTAGCAGGATATCAAGTAATATCAGGCCTTTTGGAGAAATTCATGGATGTTCAGCTTAAGCCTGAAAATGGGATGAACAAAAAGATGAAACAACTTTTACCAACACAGTTTCATGTATCCGAATCAGATTCAGATTATGAAAAGATAATGAAAGCAGTAGATTTTGTTGCTCGTATGACAGACTCCTATGCTTTAAATCTTTATCGTCGCTTGAGTGGGCATAGCTTACCGGTGATTGGCTAGCTTCGACAAGCTCAGCTACCGAGCTTCGACATAAGGCCCCTGAACCTGTCGAAGGGCCGCTTCCAAGCTTCAACAAAATTAAATAAATCAACAAAGCCCTGACCATAACCGGTCCCTGAGCCTGTCGAAGGGCCAAAACATAAGCACAACTGGTCCCTGAGCCCGTCGAAGGGCCGCTTCCATGCCTCAACCAAAGGTCCCTGAGCCTATCGAAGGGCCCTAAAACAAAAGTCTTAGCTAATCTCTATTAATTACTTTTAGAATAATATCCATCTCCTTTTCGTCTAGACTACCATCCGAGTCAGCCATTGTATGCATAAAACGGGCAACCTTTGCACGTTTATCATCAGGCAGTTGCTGCAATAGCGCTATGGCTTCTTCCGATTTCATTTGCATGGCTTCATTCTGAATCTGAGTATTTACTCCCAATTCTGAGCTTATTAAATACAAGGTTTCTGCTTCACCAATATCAACTCGGCCATCAGCTCGTATTAAATCACCTAATATTTTACTTATTGCTTTCTTTTCTTCGTGAGTAAAATTCATATCAATATATTTTTTTGAAGATTTCAAGCAAATATAATAATTTTTAAATACAACAATTAATGAAGATTTTTTTTAACTTTGAGGCATGCTTAAAACAAATCGTTTATCAAGTCTGGCAATATCTGATTCTAAAGGCTGCCTATTTTTACTTATTATGGCCTATATAATTGTATGTTTAGTTACTTTACTAAATGTATATATTGCATACAATATCATCACCTATTTTATTGGCGATGGATTTTCATTTATGGGTGGTTTGTTCCTTGCTGTAATATATATACTTACAATTCCTATCAATATCATAAGCTTTAGACTTATTCCTAAAATATCGAAACCTGATAATAAGGTGGAAATATTTTATATTATTGTTGGCATTCTATTCACCATTGCAGGTATATTACTGCATCGAGCTACACCCATATGGCCTTTGGTAGTAATGCTTGGCTTGCTCTTACTTACAGCAGCTATTTTATGCCAAAAACAAAAAAAGAAAAATCTATAATCATAGTAAATTTCTGTAATTTTGTGATTCAAATAAACAGAAACTATGGCCACTTTTCTTTTCGATAAAATCATCTTTGGACCTGTAAAAAGTCGTCGATTGGGCGTTTCATTGGGTATAAACCTTTTGCCCAACGACTCGAAATATTGCACATACGATTGTGTGTATTGTGAATGTGGCTGGACCTATAAAAATCATAAGGCTAAACTTCACACACGACAAGAAGTGTATTCGGCATTGGATATAATGCTTCAACAGATGCAAAACGAGGGCAATCCTCCCGATAATATCACTTTTGCTGGCAATGGAGAGCCAACCGTTCACCCTGACTTTGCTGGAATAATAGACGATACCATAGACTTACGAGACAAGTATTTCCCTGAAGCGCAAATTTCGGTTTTATCCAACGCTACACAAGTTCATAAAGAATCGGTAATGGGGGCTTTGAAAAAAGTGGATCAAAACATCTTGAAGCTTGATGCTGCAAGTGACCGTTTGTTACAAATTATAAATCGCCCTGTGGGAAAATTGGATACTCGCACTATTGTGGAAAGATTGAAAAAATTTAAGGGCGATTTAACGATACAAACCATGTTTATCAAGGGCTCATTCGAAGGCAATGACTTTGACAACACTACTCCTGAGGAGCTTACTGCTTGGATTGAACTCCTGAAGGAAATTAAGCCTAAAAACGTAATGATTTATCCTATCGAGAGGGACACACCAACCTCTGGTTTATATAAAATACCTGAAGATGAATTGGAAGCTATTGGTAACTTAGTAAGGGCTATAGGAATAGAGGCCTTTGTATATGCTTAGCATAATCCTATTCTTCAAATAGATTTCTTGAATACACAAAAATTGTATCATTAGCATTTACGCTGTTCATACTTTGCAAAGTACGATCAATCAATGATGGCAAAGCAACATACTCTTGAGTAAGTGGCCCTGTAATACCTTCCATCTTTTGCAAGCGCTTTTCTAAATCTATTTGCCCAAAGAATAAAACATACTTCTGTGGAAACTTAGTCTCCACAAAACCATAATCACGCTCCTTTTCCAAAACTCTAAATTGCATTGTCCAATTACTGGCATAATATTGAGGAAGCGCTTTATGTGGGGCTCTCGATGTGGCATCTATCATTATTCGGTCAGCATTTGGCTTGTTTCTAAGAAAGAGCATTGATTCCACACGGGCTCTTTTGGAATAACCCGTTGTAATAAATGGAAGAATTGCAAAGCTCACAATCAGGAAGATAATCAAACTAATCTTGGTGAATAACTTCCAAAAATGACTGTGTAACTTTCCGTCTAAAAAACTTTGCCATCCAACAACACCCAACATTATATACATTGGTAAAACAGGAAAAATAAACCGCTCCTGTTTATTTGGAAAATAGGAATGAAAAGCTAGAAAAATAAGTGTGGGCACAAATACTATCAGCCATTTTTTCTTAATATTTAAGAAGCCTGCAAACAGCATTAAACCATAAGGAAAAACGAAAAAACCCATCAAAAGCAATATATAATTATACCAAGGACCATTGGGGTACTCACCACTATTATTCAGATTATAGTTTACATATTCAATAAACTCAGCGAACGGACGCCCCCAAACATAAATATCTATACCTCCCTGAATTAAAGCTATTGATGCCAAACTGCCAATTCCATAAAAGAAGGTTTCGCGCCATTGTTTTTGAATTAATAGCACTAGGCCTATCCCTCCAATAAAAAGAATACCTTGAAATCGGATAGAAAAAGCCAACATGCCAATAAAACCAGCCCAAAGATATTTTTTCGCATCCTTATTATCATCTCTAATAATCACCCAAATACTATACAATAATGGTGGGATAGATACCATCTCTACCAAATTCCGAACACTTAGCCAAGGCATAAACCAAGCAATAGCCAGCAGCCAACCCACCGTAGTAGCTGTTTTTTTATCAGCTAATTTCATAGTTATCTTATAGGCTAAACTTACTACCAAAAGTGAGTATAAAGCATGCAGCAATCTTATTGCATACATTTGAAAATCAGGATTTGTAAAGCCAATCAGCTTAAAGAAACTAAGCACTACAAAATGGATACTCACATAGAATAAGCTATGACCTTGAGGAATGCCAATATTTCCCACCGACCAAGGAAGCCAATTATTATAATCATATCCTTCTACCCACGATTGAGCCACTTCTATTACTAAGAAATGATCATCATGCATACCAAAGCCTTTGGCAAAAACTACTGCAATAAGTCGCAATATTAAAGCAACAAACAAAATACTTTTCAAGGTCTCATTCTCCAGATAATACTTAATTGTTCTCATGGCTTTTCAATTTATAAGTCAATATATTCTTGAAACAATACTTGCAAGTAGGAAGCTCCTTCAATATATGCCTCTTTCTGCTGCGTGCTATCTGTAAAGGTGTTTTCAAGAAAATGCATATTGAAATGATCATAAGCAAAATAACCTTCAGGTCGTATCCAGCCAAAACCCTGATTGAGTTCAAAATAAGCAAACTCAGGAGTATAAGGATTCATCAAATTTTTACTCCAAGGGAATG
>JAGLCR010000078.1 GCA_023146135.1 Bacteroidales bacterium | reverse complement strand
GGCAAAAACTTGCCAAAGATGTTAGTAATGGCATCCTATTATTTATTGGTAATAGCGAAAGCCCAATGAATTATACAGATAATACTTATAGATATCGTCAGGATAGTAGTTTCCTGTATTTCTTTGGTTTAAACCACCCTGATTTAGCCGCTATTATTGATGTAGAAAGTGGTGAAGAAACCATTTATGGCGATGACTATACTATAGATCATATTGTATGGATGGGTAATCAAGCCACTATAAAAGAAAGAGCAGATACTTGCGGTATACAAAAAACTGCCACTACAAAAAACTTGATGAATGATTTACAAAAAGCCGTAGCACAGGATCGTACCATTCATTTTTTACCTTTATATAGAGGCGAAAGCAAGATTAAGCTTTTTGAATATTTAGGTATTATCCCTTCCCAAGTACAAGAAAAATCGAGCTTGGAATTTACAAAAGCGGTTATCAGCCAACGAAATTATAAAAGCTCTGATGAGATTATTGAAATAGAAAAGGCTTGCAATACCACTGTAGACATGCACTTAGCGGCTATGCGTTATACACGACCAGGGATGACTGAAGCACAAATTGCTGCCGAAGTAGAGAAAATAGCCTTAGCTGCTGATGGCTGTGTGTCTTTTCCTGTAATTGCTACTATCAATGGCCAAACCCTACACAACCACTACCACGGCAACACCATCAAAGACGGCCAGATGTTCTTATTAGATGCTGGTGCCGAAACTCCAAGTGGTTATGCTGGTGATATGTCGAGTACATTCCCAGTAGGAAAATCATTCACAACCCGCCAAAAAGAGATCTATCAAGTAGCTTTAAACTCACACGAAAAAGCTATTAGCATGTTAAAACCAGGCACCTCTTTTAAAGAAGTATATGTTGAATCGGCTCGTGAGATTATGCGCGGTATGAAAGCACTAGGTTTTGTGAAAGGCGATATTGACGAAGCCGTAAATGCAGGTGCTCATGCTATGTTCTTCCCTTGTGGCTTAGGTCATATGATGGGTATGGACGTACACGATATGGAAGACCTTGGTGAACAATATGTGGGTTATGATAATGAAGAGAAAAGCACACAATTTGGTGCAAAATCCTTGAGGTTAGGACGTAAATTAGAAGCTGGTTTTGTGTTAACTATTGAACCTGGTATTTATTTTATCCCTCAATTGATTGACCTTTGGAAATCAGAAAAACGTTTTAAAGAATTCCTCAATTATAAAAAAATTGAAGAATATAAAGATTTTGGTGGCTTACGTAATGAAGAAGATTTCCTAATCACAGAAGATGGTTATCAGCTTTTAGGAAAACCACTTCCCAAAACCATTAAAGACGTTGAAAATGAAAGATTAAAAGCCTTTTAAATTATAATCTTATTTTCAATATGACCTCAGACTATTTTAAAGATAAATGCGTATGGATAGTAGGTGCTTCCTCGGGAATTGGCCGTGCTTTAGCTATTGAGTTATCAAAACAGAAATCGCAGCTCATTATCTCCTCCCGAAACGAAGAAAAACTTATAGAACTTAAAGAAACTTGCGAGAAGAACGGCAGTAAATGTGCGGTCATCCCTCTTGATTTGGCAGATTCCCAAAGCCTTAAAAACAAAGCTAGTCTGGCCTATTCTCAATACAATAAGATAGATTTCTTGATCTTAAATGGCGGTATTAGTCAACGCTCATTAATCAACGAGACCCCTTTGGCTATTGACCGGAAAATAATGGAGGTAAATTATTTTGGAAATATAGCCATCACCAAAGCCGTATTGCCCTATATGATACAACAACAAAGCGGTCATATTGCCACCGTAAGTTCTATTGTAGGTGTTTTTGGATTCCCTTTACGTTCTGCCTATTCAGCTTCAAAACATGCCCTTCATGGTTTTTACGAGAGCCTAAGGATTGAGCACTTAAAAGATCATATAAAAGTTTCTATCATCATTCCTGGTAGGGTGAAAACCAATATTTCCGTCAATGCTATCGACAAAAACGGCCTGCCTCACAATAAATTAGACAAAGGCCAAGCCAATGCTATAAGCCCCCAAAAAGCAGCCATAGACATATTAAAAGGACTGCGCAAAGAAAAAAAAGAAATACTTATAGGTCGGGCGGAATTAATAATGGTATATTTGAAGCGATTTTCGCCCTTTATATTTAGCAAAATCGCAAATAAAATAAAACAAGAATAATGGCAAAAATAATTAGCGGCATACAACAAATAGGAATCGGAGTTTCAGATGTTTATGAGGCCTGGAATTGGTATAGAAACAATCTGGGTTTTGATATTAAGATGTTTGACGAAGCTGCCGAAGCAAAACTGATGTTGCCCTATACCAATAATAAACCACAAAGTCGCCATGCTATTCTTGCTATGAATATGAAAGGTGGTGGTGGATTAGAGATTTGGGAGTATAAAAGCAGAACCCCAGAAAACCCTAAATTTGAAGTAGAACTAGGCGATTTGGGTATTTTTATTGCCAAAATGAAGACCGATGACATCAAGAAAGCTTACCAACAGCTTAAAGATAACCAACAAAACATACTTTCTGAAATAGAGGAATCTCCAGCCGGAACTGCTCACTTCTATATGAAAGACCCATGGAATAACATCCTTGAAATTGAAGAAGCCAAAGAATGGACTTTAGATTTAGACAAGTCTTTTGGTGGTAACTCCGGAGCAGTTATAGGCGTTTCTGATATAGGAAAATCCATGAGTTTTTATGCCCAAATATTAGGATATGATAAAGTCATGAGCGACAAAACTGCCGTATTCCCAGATTTTAAATCACTGCCTGGTGGCAGAAATGAATTTCGCCGTGTGATTTTACAGCACTCACAAGCTCGCCAAGGTGCTTTCAGTAATCTTTTAGGCGCTTCTACCATAGAGCTTATTGAAAAAACTGACCAGACGAACTCAAGGAAAATATACCAAGACAGGCTTTGGGGCGATTTAGGTTATATCCATTTATGCTACGATATTATCGATATGGCAAGCCTGAAAAAAGAATGCGAATCCCTAGGGCACCCTTTTACCGTTGACAGTGCCAATAGCTTTGATATGGGCGAAGCAGCTGGGCATTTTTCTTATATAGAAGATCCCG
>JAGLCR010000077.1 GCA_023146135.1 Bacteroidales bacterium | reverse complement strand
GGAATAAAACAAGTAAAGCGTATTGACTAACAAATAGATGTAAATTATGGCATTATTTAAAACTTCAAATACCTTAATTCGTCTTATCGACGATTTTTTTGATGCAATAGAGCAGGGTGGTATAATTTTCAAAATTGGTGTCGATGACTTTTTGAATGGTGATATGCCTAAATTTGAGGAGAATATTACAAAAATAATGGAGCTCGAACGCCGTGCCGATGTTAAACGCCGCGAAATAGAGCATATTCTTTATACCAAATCATTATTACCACAATTTCGTGGTGATGTTATCCAGTTGCTTGAAAAAGCTGATGATATAATTGATATTATTAAATCAAATTTATCACAATTTGATGTGGAGATACCTTTCATTCCCAAAGAATTGCATACAGATATCCGTAACCTTACAAAGCTTTCGGTAAATTGTATTGATGAAGTAATCCCTGCTGCCCGAGAATATTTTCGTTCTCCAGAGCGTGTAAAAGATTATATACATAAAGTATACTTCTACGAAAGTGAAGCCGATCAATTGGCAAATGATATAAAGAAAAAAGTTTTTCAAGATATACCAGAATTGCAGTTGGCCGAAAAACTTCATTTACGCTATTTCACACTTCATATCGAGAATGTTTCTGATACCGCAGAAGTTTTAGCAGACCTACTTGCCGTTTATGCTATTAAGCGTACGATGTAAGCTAAATTCGATATTTCAATTAAAATAGACATATAGTGTTACTATTATTTTTATCAAGTGGATTATTTTTAGGGTGGTCATTGGGAGCCAATGATGCGGCTAATGTATTTGGTTCGGCAGTGGGTTCTCGCATGGTGAGTTTTCGCAAAGCAGCAATTATAGCAAGTGTATTTGTTATTCTTGGAGCTGTATTGCAGGGCGCAGGTGCCTCTCATACTTTAGGGAAGTTAGGTAAGGTTGATGCAATGGCAGGTGCCTTTACTGTAGCTTTAGCTGCTGCTATTACCGTATATTGGATGACAAAAATGCGAATGCCTGTTTCCACATCACAGGCTATTGTAGGTTCTATTATTGGATGGAATTTGTTTACAGGTAATCCTACCGACTCGGCCTCAATGACCAAAATTGTTACTACTTGGATTGCAGGGCCAATACTAGGGGCTTTATTTGCAGTTTTCTTCTTTATTGTTCTACAGGCTATACTCCGAAAAGCAAAGTTTCATCTTGTAAAGCTGGATGCCTATATTAGGAATGGGCTGATTATAGTAGGTGCTTTTGGAGCCTATAGTTTGGGCGCAAACAATATTGCCAATGTGGTTGGTGTTTTTCTTCCTTTAGCTCCTGAATTGTCAATCGATCTTGGGTTTATGGTGCTTGATGGTACACAACAATTATTTTTAATGGGAGGTATTGCCATCTCAATCGGTATAATTACCTATTCTCGAAAAGTGATGGAAACGGTGGGGAGTGATTTAATGGAATTGACTAGCGAGGCTGCTTTAGTTGTAGTGCTTTCGCAAGCTGCTGTATTATTTATTTTTTCGTCTACCTCATTGTCAAATCTTATGGTAAGCATGGGTTTGCCACCAATACCGCTTGTTCCAGTGTCAAGCTCACAGGTTGTTGTGGGCTCAGTAATCGGAATTGGTTTGTATAAAGGCGGTGGAAAAAATATTCGTTTCAGAGTTTTGGGTGGTATTACAATGGGTTGGATTACTACGCCACTTGCAGCAGGCTTAATATCCTTTATTTCTCTTTTCTTTGTAAATAATGTCTTTAAACTAGATGTTACAAACCCTCAGAACGAACAAGAAATAGAAAATGAAATTCCAAAGTTTAATGGAAATGAAGTGGATATTATGGAGGAAACTAAGTCGGTAACAAATACTGCTTATCCATATTCTCTTTTACCAAAAGAAATTGATTCCTAGCTTTTACTATTTTATTGTAACAGTATTTTGTGATTATAATATCTGTTTCCAGTTTTTATTTTTACAAAATAGATTCCTGAAGCCTGATTATTTAAGGATACTTTAACATTCAATTCATGATGTGTTTCGCTTAAAATCAAGCGGCCATAATTATCGTATATAGTTAATTCCTCAATGTATTCAGGTGCATCAATTGTAAAAATGCCCGTAGATGGATTTGGAAAGATTTTTATTTGACTATCATTATTGTAAGTTATCTCTATAATACTAGTCAGAACACCTGTGTTGCAATTAAATAAATTGGTAGTGGTAGTAGTTCCGTCACCTAATTGACCCGAATAATTTGCTCCAGTAACACAAACAGATTCTGCGTTTGCTTTCAATGCCAAAGTATGCAATCCATAAACCCCATTATAATAAAAACCTTCTGCGGGAGCTATCATTTTATAATCAGCATCATCGCCAATTTGAATGGGCGATTTTTTTTGCAAGGCATCTCCTGTCCCCAACTGCCCTTGTCCATTATAGCCCCAGCCCCAAAGAGTGGAGTCATTCTTTATGGCAAAAGCAAAACTTGCTCCCGCTTGAATTGTTTTCCAATCAGTGTCAGCGCCAATTTTTTTAGGTTGTTTTACATCTGTTGTGCTACCGTCGCCCAATTGTGCGTTGCCATTAAATCCCCAACTCCAAATACTGTGATTGCTTTTTAAAGCAGTGCTAAACTGAAATCCTGCCGATACTTCAACCCAATCATTATCAGAGCCAATCATTGTTGGAACAATGCGTTGTGTGGTAGTGCTATCGCCCAGCTGATAAACGGAATTATCACCCCAAGCATATAAATGATGCATATCGTCGATAGCTAAAGAATGAGCTCCTCCTGTTGCAATAGCAATCCATTTTTTGTTGGGTAGTATGGATGTGGGGTTTAGTTTGTTCACCGTAGTACTATCACCCAAACCTCCTGCGGCATTATATCCCCATGCCCAAAGTGAGCTGTCGTTTTTTAGTGCTAAGCTATGAGCTTGCCCAGCAGATAAAACAGCCCAGTCGTTATCCGTACCCACTTGTACGGGCTGTATGCGTTGAGTGGAGGAGCCATCGCCAACTTGACCTTGTGAATTCAATCCCCATGCCCAAAGCGTTCCATCTTCTTTTATGGCAAGACAATGTATTGCGCCCGTTTCTATGTCAATCCATTTCGAATTTGTGTCAACAGGAGTTGGGCTAAGTTGCGTGGAAGTATTGTTTATTCCCAACTGTCCGTTACCGTTAAATCCCCACGACCAAAGTGTGCTGTCGGATCGAATGGCTGTGCTGAATTCTGCACCTGCTGATATTTTTGTGTAATGAAGTTGTGCGAAGCTAATTGCTGTTATTGAAATAAATGCTATGGTAAGGAGTAACTGTTTCATCTTAATTTCTTTTTTCTATTAGATTGACAAAAGTAAAAAAAATGTAGCGATATCACATAATAAAGTTAGACACTTCGCATCAAAATCATTCCATAATCTTCTTCTGATAGGTAAGCTTTTTGAATAATAAGAATAGTCTTAATCGTGTTGCTATTCTTGGGAGTTTCTTTGTAATAAACCTCCTTAGGGATGGGCTTTCCAGAAAGAATTTGTGCAGCCATCCACATGCCAAAAGCCGAGGCCGTTGGGTGTTCGCCCACAAATTGTTTGAAGGCGGCAATGTTGCTATCAGGAAATATTTTTTTCAATAGCTGGCGCTGTGGAAAATCATATGTTTCAACACCATTGAAGCCTGCAAGAATCAAATCAATATCATTTGCATGAATATTGTTTTTCCTAATAAATTTACTTATTGTTTTTTCTACATTGCTTGCTGTTGCATGATAAAAAAGATCTGCATCCACTAGCTGGGCATAGCTTTTGTCATTTGCTTGATTTGAAAGAACAAAGAAACTAGAGCTTTCCCCAAGTAGCGCCGCTTTATTATTTGTATTATTAAAAATACCAATTGGGTTTATAGGTTCTTTCAGCCATAAATCACCTTGAGTTTTTAGTTTTACATTTTCTTCGGTCATTTCATCTATTGCCCCAACGAGTACTTGGTCTACCTCGTTTTCTTCAAATTGCATTATTGCATCTAGCAAGCTCATTTCAAATGAAGTACTGTGGTGAGTATAAGTCATATTATAGCCTTTGCTTTGGAGCATTAAGGCAATGCTTCCAGCCACAATATTGTTGGTTGACTGTACAAAGGATGTGGGAACTAGCATTTTTTCATCATTATCAAGAATGGCATTGATAAATTTTTGAGTATCGCTAATGTTACCATTCCCAGTGCCAATAATAATGGAGTCTATTTGATGTATTTTTGCATCCTCCAATGCTTTTTGTGCTCCAATAAGCCCTAGGCGAATAAGCTTAGGCATACGTCGTAGTTTTTTGCCTGGAATATAATCAAGATATCGAGGTGCAATAATTTGAAGGAAACTACGAGCACTTGTATCAAGTTCTTCATCAAAGAAACCGTTTTCGAAACAAGGCTGAGGGGCAATACTATGTATTCCGTTGATATAGATTTTACTATTCATGGCCATCCTCCTTCGATATATTGGCAAAGACAATACTGCTATTGTTTCCTCCAAAGCCAAAAGCATTGCTCAAAATATAATCCATATGAACATTAGGAGTGTACTCTTTTATGGGTTCAAAACCATCCTCAATAGGTTTAGTAAAGCTTAGGTTTTGAAAAACAAAAGAGTCTTTCATGGCTATAATTCCATAAATGGCATTTATTGCTCCAGCAGCACCTAATGTATGTCCTATATAGGATTTGGAGGATGCGAAATTTGGGATTTTATTATTAAAAACTCGTTTTAAGGCATTCAATTCCGATTGGTCGTTATTTGGGGTAGCGGTTCCGTGGGCGTGAACAAACGATATTTGATTAGGCTCAATATTTGTCATCGCAAGCGCTTGTTTCATAGTTAAAAAAGCACCTTCGCCATCGGGTGTAGAAGCAGAGGCATGAAAAGCCTCATTACGATTGGCGTAACCAACAATTTCGGCATAGCATTTTTTGTTGTTTACTACTTCTTCTGATTCCAAAATAAGATAGGCTCCAGCTTCTCCAAGGTTAAGACCATTTCGGTCTTTATCAAAAGGCTTGCAGACATTCTCATCATAGATTAATAAGCTTGCAAAACCGTTTAATGAAAATTTAGTGATAGGGTCGCTTCCACCTACTAATACCCGTTTTGCACGACCACTACGAATGAGCCTTGTACCCATAATAATAGCATTGGCAGAGGAGGAACATGCGGTACTTATTGTAGTAATTAGTGCATTTGTACCCAAGTAGCTTGCGATTTTTCGAGTGGTTTCACCACTGGAATGCGAATTATTAAAAAAATATTGGTACTCGTCTTTATTGGCACGATAGTACTGTTCAGTAAAATCCATTCCTCCGATTGTATTGGAAGAAACAATAGCCATATCGCTAAGGTCTGTGCCACTAAGGCATGCATCTGCAACAGCCTCATTAGCGGCAACTAAAGAGAGTAATTGCCCGCGAGTATAATTCTGAGTTTTATCGAAATTGGGAATTAGATTGATTAGTTCTACATTGCTTAAATCAATCTCTGCAGC
>JAGLCR010000076.1 GCA_023146135.1 Bacteroidales bacterium | reverse complement strand
TTCTTTTTCCCTATTGGTGGTAACAAGTGGATAACATGACTAGTCATGTTATTTCCACTATATCCATAATTAATTAATTATTGTATTATCCTAATATTCAATTCTATATCCGTTTACTTTTTTTTAAGCATTTATAAACAGATAATTAGTACTGTAAAGATAATAAAAGCTGCGAATAAAACAATACTTTTTATAATGCACTAAACAATGAAAACCCCATAAGCAAGTGCACCATCATTTCCAAATTTAGCCTTTAGGCATTCCACGATAAACCTTATCTTTGCAGCCTCAAAAAAATCAGAACTATGACAAACGAAAATATCAGACTACGCTTTGCGCCTAGCCCAACAGGGCCTCTGCATATTGGTGGTGTACGTACGGCTTTATATAATTATTTATTGGCCAAAAAACTGGGTGGAAAAATGATTCTTCGTATCGAAGATACCGACCAAACACGCTTTGTCGCCGGTGCTGAAGCGTATATTATTGATGCTTTTAAGTGGTGCGGTATCGAGTTTGACGAAGGTGTGCATATGGGTGGTGAATATGGCCCCTACAAACAATCGGAACGAAAAGCAATTTATAAACAGTATGCTGATGAGCTTATTGCTTCGGGCAATGCTTACTATGCCTTTGATTCGTCGGAAGAGTTGACTGGTTTGCGTAATCAATACGAAGCTGATAAAAAGGTATTTACCTATAATGCTTTTGTCCGTGACGGCTTGAATAATTCTGAAAAATTGGGGATTGAAAAATCAGAAAAGTTAATTGCTGAAGGAAACCCTTTTGTAATTCGTTTTAAAATGCCAAAGGACGAAGAACTAATCATGCATGATTTGGTTCGTGGCGAGATGAAAATTGACACCAACACTTTGGACGATAAAATTATATTTAAATCGGATGGAATGCCAACCTATCATTTGGCCAATATTGTGGACGATCATTTGATGAAAATATCTCATGTTATTCGTGGTGAGGAATGGTTGCCTTCCATGCCATTGCATGTAATGCTGTATAAAGCCTTGAAATGGGATGATAGCATGCCACAATTTGCGCATTTACCTTTGCTTTTAAAACCCAAAGGAAATGGCAAGCTCAGCAAGCGCGATGGAGATAAAATGGGCTTCCCTGTGTTTCCAACCGAGTGGACAAACCCTGAAACGGGTGATCAATCCATGGGTTACCGCGAGGAAGGATATTTTGCAGATGCATTTATCAATATGTTGGCACTTTTAGGGTGGAACCCTGGAACGGAACAGGAAATATTTTCGATGGATGAGTTGATTCAAGCATTTAGCATTGAGCGAGTAAATAAATCGGGCGCACGATTCGATCCTGAAAAAGCAAAATGGTTTAACCATCAATATATGCTGAAGTCCGACGATGCCGTTTTGGCTGATTTATTTGCCAAGGAATTGACTGACAAAGGGATTTCGGCAGACAAGGACATGGTTTCCAAAGTGGTTTCATTGGTAAAAGAACGAGCCGAATTTGTAAAAGATCTTTGGGAACAATCCTATTTCTTTTTTGAAGCGCCTAAAGAATATGATGCTAAGGTGGTAAAAAAACGTTGGAAAGAAGCCATGCCTACTTTAATGGCAGATTTAAAAGTCGTATTAGAAAACATTGATGACTTTAGCTCGTCAAATGTGGAAACTATTGTTAAACAATGGATTTCGGATAAGGAGCTATCGATGGGACAAATTATGAATGCCTTTCGATTGTGTATTGTGGGAGCAGGAAAAGGACCACATTTATTTGATATAACCGAACTAATTGGCAAAACAGAAACACTGAATCGCCTACAAGCAGGAATTGAGAATATCAAAAGAGCTTAATATCGAATCTATTTATATAAAAATGATTATGCAAAAATTAGTAATAACACTACTTGCCATCCTAATCGGATTAAACTTATCGGCACAAGACCGAGTAAAGGTAATGGTTTACAACCTATTAAACTATGGTAATGTAACCAGCTATTGTACTCAGTCGAATAATAATATGAGTGCAAAGAACGATTATAATGCCATTATTGCTGACTATATAAAGCCAGATATTTTAGGCGTAGTAGAAATGGGGGCGGCAGATTTTGCTCATCAACGATTTCTCGACTCTTCGCTTAATGTGAATGGTGTAAGTCATTATGCCAAGTCACAAAAAATGAATACCGCTGGTAGTGATATTATTAGCCTGCTTTATTATAATGAAGAAAAATTTGGCTTGGCAGGAGTAGTTTCATTACAAAACCAAGTGCGCGATATTGTACTATTTCGTTTATATTATAAAAGTCCAAACTTGGCCATTATGGCCGACACCGCATTTGTAAATTGCATTGTAGCACACCTTAAATCGAGCAGCAGTAGTGCAAATCAGACAGTAAGAAATCAGCAAGTAACATCAGCAATGAACTACTTAAGTCAGCATTTTCCTACAGATAATTATTTGTTTATGGGCGATTTTAATATTTACAAAAGTAGCGAGGCGGCTTACCAAACAATGACAAACTATTCCAATTCTGCTTATCAATTTTACGACCCCATTAACACTCCCGGCAATTGGAATAACAACTCAAGTTTTGCAGCAGTGCATACACAATCAACCCATTCCAACTCCAATGGATGTGCTGCTGGAGGTGGTCTCGACGATCGTTTTGATTTTATCATGATATCTGACGCCATTAAAACAGGAAGTAAGCATATTTCTTATGTTAGCAATTCCTATGTTGCAATCGGAAATGACGGCAATCACTTTAACAAATCAATCAATTATGGCACAAATAATAGCGTGCCTGCTAATGTATTAGATGCTTTGTATCACAATAGCGACCACCTTCCCCTTATATTAGAATTAGATTTGGATAATACCATTGCAGGAATTTCAGATATCGAAAAAGCCAACAATATTCGTGTTCGTTTTGAAAATCCGATTAACGATAAGTTGAAATTGCAGATTAATAGTCTTGTATCACAGGATATAAATATCCAAATTTACGACCTTCAGGGACGTAGCATTTATAGTCAGCAGCAATATATCAGCGGTTCTACAAACGTAAATATTGATTTATCAACAGTGGCAAAAGGCTTATATATTATTCAGGTAATAGGAGAAAACAATGAGAGAGTGTACAGTGCTAAGCTTATAAAAAAATAATCAACTTTTATGAAAAAGAGATTTGTTTACCTTTTTGCGTTATTCATAAGTTTGAGTTTTAGCTCATGTATTACCCTTTTGGACGAAATTAATTTGAATGCAGATAAAAGTGGTAGTGTATTTATTGGTCTTGAATCGGGCATGCTCGCTAGCGTACTCAATATGGCAAAAGACCAAATACCAGCAGACATGATGAAAAGTGTGAATGAATTTCCCAATGAAGCAACAAAAAGAATCTCCGATATTAAAGGAATTAGCAACATCAAAACTCTTGATAAGGTGGGTGATGGAAGACTCGGTATAAGCTTTAACTTTTCCAATACAAAAGCCTTAAACAATGCTTATTATGCGCTACTTGACATAGGTAAAACTTGGTATCTTCCAAAGATTATAAAAATAAGAAAACATCAGATTATACGACGCGATTTAACTCCTCAACTGGTAAAACAGATTGAAAAAAACAATCCCGAAATAAAAGATTCTGAAATATTGAAATTTTTAAATTGGGAAACCGTTGTTAATCTACCAAGAGAATCAAAATCAGGATCAAAACAGGTGGTAGTTAAATATTCACTTACCGAAATTATTAAGGAAGAAAAACCAACATCCTTTAAAATTCTTTTTTAATAATATTTTAATATACTATATCATAACTAAATAGTACTTTTGCACATATTAAAAGAAAATAACGATGGCAGAAAACAAAACTGAAAAAACGCAAGGAAGCAATTCCGTTTCGCAAACAACAGCCAATACTAAAGGTTATAAAATTACTATTGGTATCATGGCAGCGATAATCGCTGTACTAATATGGATGCTACTATTTGCCAAAGAGCAAGTAAAAGCCGTTGTATTCGATCGAGACAATATAGAACAAGAGCGTGTGCAATTGGATCGCGAGTTGGATTCTTTAATGTTGGAATATGAGCAGGTACAAGATGATTATGGTACATTAACCGATTCCATGACCACAAAAGACAGTGTGATACAAGCCAATGCAAAAGAGATAAAACGACTGCTTGCCAAATCACATGACTACAGAAAAATTAAACGACAGTTGCGTATTCTTCGTGGAATTCAACAGAGCTATGTGGATCAGTTAGACTCGCTATACACTGTAAATCATGAGCTTCAAACTAAGCTTGAGATTGCCAACGTAAGCATACAAGAAGAGCAATCTAGGTCAAAAACACTTTCGAAAGAAAAAGAAGCCCTTTCAAAAAAGGTGGAAGTTGGATCTGTTATAAAAGCATATAATGTTACGGGTAAAGGATATCATTTAAAAGGAAAAAAACTACGGGAAGTTGAAACGCATAAAGCACGTCGTACCGACCGAGTAAAGATATGTTTCACTTTGGCTGAAAACCTGGTGGCCGATCCGGGTGAAAAGACTGTTTACATTCGTGTGGCACGTCCTGATGGTGTGATTATACGTAAAGGCGATGGCGATGCATATGCGTTCGTAGCCAATAAAACAAAATTACAATTTACCATGAAAAAGAGTATTGATTATAAAAATAAAGCAATCAGCATGTGTGTACTTTGGGATAAGCATGGAGATAATGATGCCATGAAAGGTACTTATAACATAAGTGTTTATATGGATCATCAAAAGATTGGATCTAGCTCTTTTGAGTTAGAATAGAAATTATTTAATTGAATTGAAAACGCATATCGGCATTGGCTGATATGCGTTTTTTTTATCACTATAGAGGCAATACTAGCTTTAGCATTCGTAAAATACAAAGCATTTAGATTTTTCGAAATCATAAGCTCAATGCCATTTCTATCTATAGAAATACTATATATTCCATTTTTATTTGTGTTTATTCTGCTAGCATTTTTGTAGTTGTTCGAACCGCGGGTTAGGCAGATTGATACGCGTTTAAGACACTAAGGCTCCATCTCCCGAATCAGCTCATTCTCAACCTCATATTTCACCGATTTATTACGATTTAAATACTTAAATAAATGCCCTTCGAATAAGGCTGCTAGAAAATCATTCCAATCGAATTTATTCTCCGCACGCTGAATGATATAGGCCTTTTCTTCTTGAAAGATAGTTGCCACTTCATTTACAGTTAAACCAATAGCTTGATATGCTACTTGCATTTCTTCCACTTCTTCTAAAGTACTTAGCTGTCGAATTAGGCCTTTTAACTCCAACTCAGCAGTGGAGTGCTCCACCCCAATATTTAGGGCCGCATCATGCTGGGTGTTTCCATAATGACTCAATATTGCTTGGGCATTATAATACTGACTTTGGTCTATGTATAACTTAAACCCTGGAGTAGAATAAAATTGATGAGCCTGAATAGACTCTTGCCTAATTTCGCAAGGAATACCGTTATTCTCCAATACACTTTTAAATGCATGGAGTTCATCTGGGTTAGTTGCTGTTAGTATGGCTATGGTCATTTACAGAATCTTAATTTCGGATTGCTAAATTAGGCTAATAATTGTTCCCCGTTGATTTTCGCAGATATTCAAGGTGACTGAGCTTGTCGAAGTCAGCTTGTCGAA
>JAGLCR010000075.1 GCA_023146135.1 Bacteroidales bacterium | reverse complement strand
CATCACGATTATGTGAAAGAACATTAAAAATAGCTCTACGGAACATTTGTTCAGCAGCTTGTGCATTATTTGTTAGCTTCTTTGCCTGATAGATTAAATTTCCATAGTCAAGAGTGCTGTGCTCATAGTCATCATGAAGAAGTCCTGCAGCGGAGATCATATGAAGCTTATCATTCCCAACACGGTCAAATCGTTTGGTTCCAAAATAACTATTTCCTGTTTCACTTGTAAACACTCTGCACTCAGACATCTCAATCCCTGAATCCAAGGCCATTTTATAATAGGCTAGCTCAATATTTGCAATGTCTTTCGAATCTACGTCTGCTGCAAATTTGATAATCCAATGTTCATATTCTTCTGGAAGAATAGCGATGCCACTAATGAGTGAATCTGTCTTCGAATTATATCCTGCATAAATTTTCGGTCGTGCTCCACCAGGACTACCTCCTCTTCCGAACATATCATCAATTACGACACTGCTCTCACCGCTGATTACTTCAGAAATATTGTCATTTAGTTTATCCAGATTAATTTCTATAGCCTCCTGCTCTAACTCGACACTTGGTCTGTACTGTAGTGCTCCTAGACTATTCTTGCCAGCAAATGTCAAATGATCCAAGGCGTTGAGAGATTCAATGGCAATCCTATCAGCACTGAGGCGTTTCTTGATTAGCAAGTATCCCCAAGCATCCGGTAAAGAGTCAGCAAACACACCAAAAAGACCATTGAATGGTTTTTCATTAGTCGTTTGAGGAATATCATCAAACTTTAATTGATTAGGTGATAGGTTTTCTCCAGCTTCTAAATAAGCATCACTATATTTAAATAGTATACTCCGACCATCTAAAACGAGCTGACCTATAAGCTCTTCTTGCTCAAAAAATTGTATATATACATCGAGTTTATTTACCGCCATAATCAATAATTAAATAAATCCTTTTTCCGTTTCATATCGCTTGGTAGCAATATTGATTCAAAGTCTGCCAAACGCTTGAGAGCTTCACAGGTCTTTAGAAGTGATTCAAGAGAAATAATACCTGTTGATTCGAATTTCTTAATACTAGCGTGGGCTACTCCAGATCTCTTCGACAATTCCATCTGAGACATCTTCTCCTGTTTCCTTAAAGCTCTGATTCTTTTTGATAAAAGAATCATTATTTCTTTAGGTGATTTTTGATCTCCATACTCTCCCATAACTACTCTTAATTTAGAGTACAAATATAAGAATTTTATACCACAAATAACTAACATAGTAGCTATTATTTATTAATTATAGCATTTATAGCCACCCAGGTATCTAATACTAATAATTCCGTACTCCATTTTTTTTACTGTTCTAGCACCAAATTTAACCAATAGACGCATTGTTATAGTTATCATTAGGTATATACAGAATGGATTTAAGAACTGACTGACCGGTCTCTTTTGCTCAGTTGTGTGCGCTTGGGTAAACCTATTTGTTGTCATGTAAATCGTACCTGTGCACCTAAAGGGACTTGACCAAGCCAATAGTAAGATAAACAAAACTAATAACTTAATTATTAGAACAATAGGACTAGATGCTTTTCCGAGGGCAAGCTGCCTTATTACAGACCTTTTACTAAATTGAAAAAGTGTATTTTATCCCTTCTTTTTGTATAGTCTTTGTTTAGTTTTCGTTAATCAATCCGGAAAGTGTTTTTTTTATTTGCATACAATAAACAACAGCGTCTCTTTTGCATGGAAGTTGAGAGCATGAGTGTATTTATATTTAACTATTTTATCACAAATTTTACTAATTGAGTTAAGTCTTCTTGGTATATAAGTGTTCGTGTGTAAATTTCGTTAATAATTCCAAATGATATTTAGATTTATTCTATATATGGGCTATAGACACTATGTTTGGCAAAATTATTGCTTAATAGACGCTTAGTATATTCAATTATTTATACTTTAGCAGATTGAAATTTGATTATTTTTATTCATATTATATACACATACACATTATGAGCAAATTAAAATTTTTACCCCTATTTATTTTGATGATGAGCATGCTTTCATTTACTACTGATGGAAATCGTCCACTTCCTAAAGTTGATGTAAAGACCATGGATGGGCGTGTGGTAAGTACTTCTACATTCGAAAATGATGGAAAACCTATTATCATCAGTTTTTGGGCTACTTGGTGTAAGCCTTGTATTCATGAATTAACTACTATAGCTGATGTTTATGAAGATTGGCAAGATGAAACAGGCGTTAAGTTAATTGCTATTTCTGTTGACAATTCTCGTACTTCAGGTGGTGTTCGTCCTTTAGTAAACGGAAAAGATTGGGACTATGAAGTGTACCTTGATGAAAATAAAGATTTTCAACGTGCTATGGGTGTAAATTTAGTGCCTCATACTTTTATACTTAATGGCAAAGGTGAAATTGTATGGGAGCATACCGCTTTTACCGAAGGTTCAGAATTAGAAATGATTGCCATTCTTCGTAAGTTAGCTAATGGTGAAGATGTTTCTGGTCATTAATATCTGATACTCTTTAGTTTTAATTATTATTTTCAGAAAAGAATTTTGATTATGGTTAAAAAAATACTTTTTGCTTGTGCGATATCCTTTTTCTCCTTCAGTACTATTAATGCCCAATCTCAGGTTTTAGGAGGAGGTGAAGTACATGGTAGTTTTCAGGCTGATGCGCAATATTATAAGCAAGACTCGGCTATTGGTGCCAATGAAATAGCAGAGGAAATGGCGGTAAATGCATTTTTAGAGATGCGTTATACCAATAAAGGCTTTGAAGCAGGAATGCGTTATGAGCTTTTTATGCCTCAGATGCAGGGTTATGACTCGCGCTGGAAAGGAAATGGTTTTGGATATCGTTATATACGTTATTCCAACGACCGTATTGATGTTACTGCAGGAAATTTCTATGAGCAATTTGGCTCAGGAATGATACTTAGGTCTTATCAAGAGTGGAACTTGGGTTTTGACAACTCTATGGATGGTGTGCGGGTAAAGTACAAAATGAAAGCTCTTACTATTAAAGGCTTGGTTGCTAAACAGCGTTTGTTCTGGGATTTGGGCCCAGGTATTGTTCGGGGTATTGATGGTGAATTATCTGTAAATGACCTATTTAAATCATTTAGTGATTCGAAAACGAGATTGTTTTTTGGTGGAAGTTTTGTAAGTAGATACCAGATTGATCAAAATCCATTATATAATCTTCCAGAGAATGTGGCTTCCTGTGCTGGTCGTTTTCAAATATATCATGGTGGTTTCAACTTGAAAATGGAAATGGCAAAAAAAATAAATGACCCTAATGCTACCAATAATTTCATTTATAAAGAAGGTAATGCCGTAATGGCAGAGTTAGGCTATTCGCAAAAAGGCTTAGGCTTAAGCCTTCAGTTAAATCGTTCCGATAATATGGATTTTCGTTCCAGCAGAACGGCTACGGGTTTTGATTCTCATGTGGGATATATTCCAGCAATGACTCGTCAGCATGCTTATAGCTTAGCCGCTATGTATCCTTACGCCTCTCAGGCCAATGGCCAAATGGGCTTGCAAGCAACCATAGTATATAAACTAAAGAAGAGAAGTACACTTGGTGGTAGATATGGAACAAGTATTGATGTTAATTATTCAGTCTCAAACTCCATTTACAAACAAGCAATTAATGATACAACTAAGATAGGTCAAACGGGTACATTAGGATATTCATCAGACTTTTTTAAGCTGGGCGACGAAAAGTACTACTATGATTTCAATATTAAGATTCAACGAAAGTTAAGCAAAAAGTGGAATGTGTCGTTGATGTATATGAACGTTTATTATAATATGTTGATTAATGAAGGTCATAATTCGCCAGATGTATATGCAGATATCATCATTGGTGACGTTTGGTGGAAATTTAAACCCTATAATTCATTGCATTTTGAACTTCAAGCTTTGTTTACTGAGCAGGATGATGGTAATTGGTCGTCGGCAATGGTTGAATATAACCGTAAAGGATTTTTTGGAGCTGTAATATTATTGTATAACCATGGCAATGATTTGGCTGGGCATACGGTGGTCGATTCTCAGTTATACCCATTCTTAACTTTGGGTTATACGCATAAAGCGACGCGAATTTCGGCAGGTTATGGAAAACAACGTGAAGGAATAGTATGTGTTGGTGGTGTTTGTAGGGCAGTGCCTGCATCAAATGGTTTTTCTTTAACAATTAATAGCAGTTTTTAATACAGAAAAGTAATTTCTTATGAAGAAGATAGTAATATTTGCCTTTGCTGGCCTTTTGAGTTTTATGGTTCTTTCTACCTCTTGTGATAAAGTGGATGCACCATATATGACCATTGGAGGAGGAGGTGTAGTAGGCGATACCGTTAGAAAGGTTTTATTAGAAGATTTTACGGGTCATTTATGTGTAAATTGTGCTGCAGCACACCTTGCTATTGAGGGTTTACAGGTCGTATATCCCAAACGTATTATTCCTATGGTGATTCATGTTGGTTTTTTTGCAAAACCAAAACCAGCACCCTATGATTATGATTTTAGAACCTCAACAGGTGATGATATTGCCGCCCAATTTGGCGCAACGGCTGCGCCATTACCAAAAGGCATGGTGAACAGAATTGATGATGGTGGTTATCTATTAGACCCTGCTGATTACGCTACTGCAGTTAGTTTAGTATTAGATTCTATGCCTAGCAAACCTGATATTTTTATTGAATTAAGCTCATCATTTAATTCTACTGATAGTACTATAAGTGTGGATGCAAAAATGAGTGTGTTTAAGAATATGCCTGCAGGAAAATATAATATTTCGGTAATGGTAGTGGAGAGCAAAATAGTTGAGGCTCAAAAAAATACTAATCCTAATATTAATAATGGAAAAGAGATTCTTGATTATGAGCATAATGATGTTTTAAGAGGGGCAATTAATACTACTTGGGGCGAAGAATTTGCTGATGCCGCTTTAACTGATGGTCAAGTATTTAATAAATCGTATTCAAAATATAAAATCGGAAGCGATTGGAAGCCAGATGATCTTAAGATTATTGCTTTTGTGTATTATGCTGATGGGCCTAATGATAAGGTTGTGATTCAGGCGGAGGAGATTCACTTGAAGTAAAAGAAAAGAAGGTGTAAAAAAGCGACCAAATTCAATTTGGTCGCTTTTTTTATGGCACTATTATGCCCTAAAGGTGGCTGAGCCTACCGAAGTCTCCTGATAACATAAGCATAATCAAAGTCCGGCATTTCGACAGGCTCAATGGCCTTGGAGTGGTGGCTGAGCCCGTCGAAGTCTGGTGGTTGAGCCTGTCAAAGCCTACCTCAAAGCTCCATTCCAAATCTTTATCTTATCCTCTTTTGATATTCCACTTATTATCTCCACATTAATACCATCAGATAGGCCAGTTTCAATATCTCTTCTTTCAAATTTCATGGTATCTATTTCCACTTCAATATAAGCTTTCTTGTTTTCAAACTGCAATAGGCTTTCGCGAATGGTAAGCACGCTGTCGGCACGATGAAGTACAATATCGGCATTAGCACTATAACCCGCTCGGATGTATACCGTGTCATTTAGAATTACATCTGCTTTTATTTCAAATTGGATGGCACCATTCTCTTTAACGCCTTTAGGACTAATATACTTTAAACTAGCATCAAAGGTGATGTTTTCCAATGCGCCAATGGTTAGAATAAGGGGCATGCCTTCCTTAATTTTACCCACTTCCGACTCGTCAACTTTTCCTTTGAAAATCATGTCGCCCATATCGGCTACTGTGGCAATAGTAGTACCTGCATTAAAATTATTGGTTTCGGTAACAGAGAAACCTTCTTCAACAGGTACATCCAAAACGGTTCCTTCGATGGTCGAAACCACAATGGTATTAGTATGTTTTCCTGAACCTTTAGTGGTTCCCTCACGAATTAATTGAAGATTGTTTTCGGCTGCTTGCACTTCAGCCTTGGCTCTTTGATAGGAGTATTTAACTTGTTGGAAATCCCTTTCAGAAATCACCCCTTTATCAAAAAGCTGCTTTTGACGATCATACTGTATTTTTACGTCTTGAACGTTAATTCTTGCATTTTCAACTCGTGTTTCTGCGGAATTCAAACTCACCATATTTGGAATAATTTTAATCCGTGCTATCTTATCTCCTTTCTTTACCTTATCACCCGCTTCCACATAAATTTCAGTGATAATTCCTGAAACCTGTGGTTTAATTTCGATTTCTTTTCGGGGAATTACCGATCCAGTGGCTACTGTTTTATCAATAATAGTAGAAACAAATGCCTTTTCGGTTTTGTAAACTACTGGGTCGTTCTGAGACTTGTCGTATAAGTAATAAATGGTTCCTACAAAGGCTCCTAGAAAAAGGATAAGGATTACAATTTTTATTATTTTCTTCATGATATTTTATTTTTTCTTATGAAAAGTGCTCCAGTTATTCCAAACTACTTTTACTACTTTTTGTTGTTATTATCTTAATTTTATTCAGTTCTTAATGCGTCAATTGGTCGTATACGAACAGCTCTGTTTGCCGGCAGAAAACCAGCAAATGCTCCAGCAACAACCATAATAACAATAGTTTTAAGTGCTGCATTAATATCAACTTCGGGGTTCGAAAACATACCTCCGTCGCTACCTTGCAACATTAGATTTATTCCTTCAACAGTAAATACTCCAACGATTAATCCAAGCATTCCTGCAATGCTTGTTAAAAGGATTGATTCCATAATGATTTGTAAAATAATAGCAAAGGGTGTTGCGCCCAAGGCACGTTTAATACCGAATTCTTTAGTTCGTTCTTTTACTGTTACAAGCATAATATTGCTCACACCAATAACTCCTGCAATAAGAGTTCCTAGGCCTACAATCCATATCAAGGCATGAATGCCTGCAAATAGTCCTTGTATTTTTTTAAACTCTTTTTCCATATTCCAATGCCCAAAAGCTTGTTTGTCGTCAGGAGATACAGAATGCCGTTCGGCCATGAGTTGAATTACTTTTTCTTCCATTTCAGATACGGGAACTTCATTTTGTGAAGTAATGGAGTACCATCCCACGATATTCCCCCAATTGAACGCCCTTTGGAAAGTAGAAAAAGGAATAAAGATAGTTTGTGATTCTTCATTATCACCATTTCCAGAATGAAGGTTGTCGAAAACTCCTACAACGATAAAATAAACTCCATTAATTTGAATTGCTTTGCCAATTGGGTTTTCTCCAGCTTCAAATAGAATGTCGAAAACACGTTTTCCGATAGCTGCTACTTTGCGGTACTCACTTATGTCGTTTTCATTTATTAATCGTCCTTGAAGAATTTTGAAGGGGTTTATTTTGAAAAAATCGGGTACATCACCATTCACACTAAATGCTCCTGATTTCAGTCCTCGAATTACGTTGTTTCCACCTCTATAACCACCTAGTTGTCCGCGAGGAGCAATATATTTTATCTCGGGGATATTATCTAATAAAGCTTGCGTATCATCATTATTGAAATTATATCTGCGCCCCTGTGGAAATCCTTTATATGGAATTGTGGTACGTTGTGTCCAAAGAAACATGCTGTTGGTTGCTCGCGAGCTAAAACTATCCATCACTCCATGCTGTAATCCCGAACCTGCACCCATCATTACCAATAGCATAAAGATGCCCCAAAATACCCCAAAAGCGGTTAATGCAGTGCGGATTTTGTTTTTACTCAAAACCACATAAATCTCATGCCAATTGTCTTTTTCAAACATAACTATTCGTCTCTTAGGGCTTCAATGGGTTTTACATTTGCTGCTTTCATTGCTGGCCATAGTCCTGCCAATGCTCCAGATACTACTAAAACAGCTGTAGCTGTTAATGCGGTTTGTATGTCAACTTCGGGATTTTTAAAATAATCGAGAGCTGGTACATATTTTGAAATAGCCTCGAGTACAAAAGTGCCCACTACCAGGCCTACATAGCCAGCAAAAGAAGTAATAAGAACTGATTCAAGCATAATTAACCCAATAATTGATCCTGGACTAGCTCCAATGGCTTTTCGGATTCCAATTTCTTTTGTACGTTCTTTAACTATGATTATCATGATATTACTTACTCCAACAATGCCTGCAATAATAGTCATAATGCCGATAAACCATATGAACTTACGAATCATTGAAAAAAGGTTGTTAAATTCCATAAAGTCTTCGATAGTGTTCCAAATATGGACGGCTCTGGGATCGTTGGGGTCAAAATCATGTGTTCTGGCAAGCAATTGCTTAACAGCTTTTTCCATTTCTAAGCTTTGTTCTAGGTTTGCATTTGTTTGGATAGGTATTCGGCCTACGCGGTTTTGCAAACTATATACTATTTGGGCAGTAGAGTAGGGGATGTATATTCTACGAATATCACGGTCGCCCCCTTTATCATCAAATACTCCTATGACCTTGAAGGGGATCTCATTAACAAAAATCATTTCACCAATAGGGTTGATGTTTCCAAATAAACCAGATTTTACTAATCGCCCTATACAGGCCACCTTTCTATTGTCGCGCATATCATGCTCGTTTACAAAGCGACCTTGTTGAATCGTTACTTTTTCAACCTCTCCATAATTTGGAGTAACACATTTGATATCATAACTTAAGTACTTATTTTTATAACTGATGGTATTTTGTTGCCAAATATCGTATCGTATGGAGGTATTACCCATAGAATCAATTAGTTTATCAATATCTTCGGTGTCTGACTTTTTTAGTTGTATCCATCGTCCAGCCTGCATACCTTTATAGCTTAATGATGTCATTCCTCCATTTACCCATAGTGTGTTTACAGCATCATCAGCAAACTCGTTTTCTACTCCGTTTTGCAAGCCTTTTCCTGATCCTAAAAGAATAATTAGCATAAAAATACCCCAGCCTACACTGAATCCAGTAAGGAAAGTACGAAGCTTATTTTGCTGTATCGTACTGATTATTTCTAGCCATTTATCTCTATCAAACATTTTTGTGTTGTTGTGTTTTATGTTCACGGTCACTGAGCTTGTCGAAGGACCCTTTGACAAGCTTAAGGGCCATCCATGTCAGGTTCAGGCACAGCGTGTTCTTATGCCATTACTTTTTTTTGCATTATATCTTCCACAATCAATCCATCTTTCAAACGAATAATTCGATCAGTCATCTCTGCAATATCTTGTTCGTGAGTTACAATAACTACTGTAATTCCTAATTTGTTAACCTCCTGCATAAGTTTCATTACTTCAAATGAGGTAGTTGAATCCAACGCCCCTGTAGGTTCATCGGCAAAAATTACTTTAGGTTCTGAAATAATTGCCCTAGCCAATGCTATACGTTGTTTTTGTCCACCAGAAAGTTCGGATGGAAGGTGATGTGCCCAGTCTGCTAATCCTACTTTTTCTAAATACTCCATGGCCAAAGCATTTCTTTTTTTGCGACTTACCTTCTGATAATAAAGAGGTAAAGCTACGTTTTCCATGGCATTTTTAAATGAAATAAGGTTGAATGATTGAAATACAAAACCTAGATAGTTGTTTCGAAACCAAGCTGCTTTCTTTTCTGACATTTTTACTACAGCTTGACTGTTTAAGAAATAAGATCCTGAATCATAAGAGTCAAGAATACCTAAAATATTTAGTAGTGTAGATTTTCCAGAACCAGAAGAGCCCATAATAGAAACCATCTCTCCTTTTTTTATATGCAATGATATTCCTTTAAGAACATGTAAAGATGAGTTGCCTGTTTTATAGGATTTATGAATATCTGTGAGTTGTATCATTGTTTTATGACGACTATGAATGTGTTTTGTTACAAACAGTTTTTTTGATTGTTAAGTGTTTTTTTACTGGAGTATTTTAAGAGTGTAAAGGTATTAAATATGTAAGGCAGATAAATATTATCTGATATTTATTACATTAAGCTATTTTCCCTTAAAAAAGTTTATTAAAGTACTACTATAAAGACTTGATAATAAGTAGTAAAGTGCACTACTTGATATTTTGCAATATAAAACATGATATGTTACTGTTAAGTAAATAACAAAAGTAAGAAAAAGTCATGTAGTTTTGTTGTGAAAAGAATAACAATAGATTATCGTAATACTAAATAGTGCATAAATTAATATAAATAAGAATGATATGTTAGAAGTTGCTAATATTATTGAAGCAAAAATAGAGCAGTATGGTAGGGAGCGCCAGGCTCTAATTCCAATTTTGCAAGGAATTATCGCAGATAAAAACTTTATTGCAAAGGATGATATGGTTTTAATAGCTAAAGAATTAGATATTTCGGCGGCTGATGTTTATGGAACAGCCTCTTTCTTCTCCTTTATTGAAGACGAACGAAAGGGAAAGTATGTGATTCGCGTATGTAAATCCATTACTTGTGATATGAAGAATCGTCGAGGAATACTAGCCTCTTTAGAAAAAGAGCTACGTATTAAACTGGGTGAAACAACTCATGATAATTTATTCACATTGCATGATGTAAACTGTATTGGGTTATGTGACCAAGGTCCTGCTATGCTGATAAATGACGAGCCATATACACATCTTACGGTTGAAAAAATACCTATAATTCTTAGAGAAAAAAGAAACCAAAAAAATTGATGCCATGTCAAATACGAAACTTAAAAAAGTAGATATAATATTCAGCCCTTATTCAGTTGCTCCTTACGAGATTTTGCGATGGATGATGGAAAAGGATAAACAAGATATAATTGATAATCTTATTGAATCGGGTTTGAGAGGTCGTGGTGGAGCAGGTTTTCCGACGGGCTTGAAATGGAAGTTCATGGCATCTGAACAGGGTGACGAAAAGTATATTATTTGTAATGCTGATGAAGGTGAGCCTGGTACTTTTAAGGACCGTAAGCTTTTAGTGGAAGTTCCTCGCAAAGTTATTTCTGGAATGGCAATAGCGGCTTTTGCTACTAATTCAACGAAAGGATATATTTACCTTAGAGCTGAGTATAATTCACTAATACCTAGCTTGAAACGTGAGTTAGATGTATATCATGAGTATGCAGCGAAATTTGGTCTTGATTTTACCATTGAAATATTTAGTGGCGCAGGAGCTTATGTTTGTGGAGAAGAAACAGCTCTTATCGAGTCTATGGAAGGAAAACGTGGAGAGCCAAGAAATAAGCCTCCATACCCAATTCAAAATGGGTATAAGGGCAAACCTACTTTAGTTAATAATGTGGAAACTCTTGCCTCGGTGTCCATGGTTTGTCGATATGGTGCAGAAAAATACAAATCATATGGTACAGATGATCAGCGAGGTTCTAAGCTATTTTCTCTGTCGGGCGATTCCTTAAAAGAGGGTGTACACGAATTGGAATTAGGTATGAAAATTTCTGATTTTGTTGAAGAATTTGGTGATGGTGATACTAAAGCGGTTCAAATAGGTGGAGTGGCAGGGTTTTGCATTCCGCGCAAGAAATTCCATGAAACAGTTATTGGAGAGGGAAATACAACAGGTGGTGCTACTATGATTTTTAACAGTTCAAGGTCCATGTATAATGTATTACATAATTATTTAGATTTTTTTGCTGAAGAATCATGTGGCCAATGTACCCCTTGTCGTGTAGGAACGCAACAATTGCTTAAAGGAATTGAAGCAGTAAAATCAGGTGATAAGCCAATTGCATATCTCGATGATTTAGTTAAACTTAGTAGGACCATGAAAATTACTTCAAAATGTGGACTTGGTCAATCGGTTACAAATTCATTTTCTTCTATAGTAGAAAACTTTAAAGAAGAAATGCATCATTAAATTATCAAGCCTTTTAACAATACAAAAAATTGAGATTATGTCAAAAATAAAACTTACAATAGATAGCCAACTTATAGAGGTAGAGCAGGGTGTAACCATCCTTGATGCTGCAAAAATGATTAATGTAAATATTCCTACTTTATGTCATCACGAAGATTTATGTGTGTCAGGAAATTGTCGCGTTTGTGTAGTTGAAGTAGCCGGTAGAGAGCGTCTTGAGGCTTCTTGTGCTACACCGGCAGAGGAGGGTATGGATATTTTAACTAACTCGGCAAAGATTAGAAATGCGAGAAAGGATGTTGTTTCTCTTCTGGTTTCGGAGCATAATACCCAGTGTACAACCTGTTATAGGAATACTAACTGTGAATTACAAGACTTAGCTGCCGAGTATAATGTGGATGGTGATAAATACATGAGTGTATTAAAACCTAATATCGAGATTGATAAATCGTCGTGGTCTATTGAAAAAGATGATAGTAAATGTATTCGTTGTCAGCGATGTGTGCGTACTTGTGCTGAACTACAACATGTAAATGCATTAACGGCCTCACATAAAGGTCATGAGATGAAGATTTCTACATTTATGGATTTACCATTTAATGAGGTAGTTTGTACTAATTGTGGCCAATGTGTAAACCATTGTCCTACAGGAGCTTTAACGGAGCGTCGTTACTTTGATAATGTATGGGAGGCCATTGGTGATCCAGATAAGCATGTTGTTATGAATACGGCACCTTCGGTGCGAGTAGCTCTTGGCGAAATGCTTGGTTTTGAGGTTGGAACACGTGTTACTGGAAAGATGGTTACTGCCATGCGTAAAATGGGAGCTGATTCTATTCTTGATACCGACTTTTCGGCAGATTTAACCATTATTGAGGAAGGTAACGAGCTTCTAACTCGCCTTAAAAAGGCTTTGGTTGATGGCGATACTTCAGTTAAATTGCCAATGATTACTTCTTGTTCACCAGGTTGGGTAAAGTTTATCGAGCATATGTTCCCAGAGCATCTTGGTCATTTATCAACATGTAAATCGCCTCAACAAATGTTTGGAGCACTTACCAAAACCTATTATGCTGAACAAAAAGGACTCGACCCAAAAGATATAGTTAGTGTGGCCATAATGCCATGTGCTGCGAAAAAATATGAAGCTAATCGTCCAGAAATGAATGATAGTGGTTATCGTGATATTGATGCAGGATTGACAACACGTGAATTTGGCTTGATGATAAAACAAGCCGGCTTAGACTTTAAGAATCTTGAGGATTCAGATTTTGATAGTATCATGGGTGAGTCGTCGGGAGCAGGTGTTATATTTGGAGCTACTGGAGGGGTTATGGAAGCTGCTCTACGTACTGCTTATGCTGTAGTAACTGGTCGTGATGTACCATTCGAAAATCTAAATATTACAGCAGTTAGGGGTACCGAAGGTATTCGTAATGCTAGTATTAAAATTGAGGATTGTCTTCCTGAATGGAATTTCTTGGAAGGTGTTGATTTGAATGTAGCTGTGGCACATGGATTAAAAAATGCAAGAATCATAATGGATGAAGTTGCTGCAGGCAAATCTAATTACCACTTTATTGAGGTAATGGGTTGTCCTGGAGGTTGCATAGGTGGAGGAGGCCAGCCAATTCCTACCAACGCTGAAATACGAGCCAAACGAATTGAGGCTATATATGAGGAGGATATGAGTAAGCCTATTCGTAAGTCTCATGAAAATCCAGAGATTGTTAAAATATACAAAGAATTTTTAGGTGAGCCTTTGGGCGAAAAATCACATCATCTATTACATACACATTATAGAAAACGAAACAGATATTAACGTTCATAATTTGGGGTTTACTTGGGGAGAGAGAAATTTCTTTCTCCCTGAGTTTTCAATAATAGTAAATAGTCGAAAATGCGATTTATAAGAGTTGTATTTCGATAATCTTACTACCTAATCTTAAAAGTATTAACTTATGGAAAAGGTAAAAAGAATAGCTTCGGCATTAATTCAAATTAATAAAAAAAAGAGTTGTGTCGATCAAGTGAATAAAGTGTTGAGTGACTACTCGTCAGCAATTCTTTCCCGCCAAGGCCTTTCTTTGCCTATTAGAGATTACAGTTTAATTAGTTTGATTTTAGAAACAGATGCGAATGCTATTAATTCGCTTGCTGGTAAAATTGGAGTTATAGCTGGAGTGCAAATTAAAGTGTCAATGATTAAAGATTTTAAAGATGAAATTTAAACCAGAAAAGTATGCAATTAATGATGAGCCCGGGAAGGCCTTTATTGACGAAAAGGAAATTTGGAATTATATAGAAACCATAAAGCCGAGCAATAATCGTGTTCGAGAGGTTATTCAAAAAGCATTGAACAAAAATCGGCTTACTTTGGAGGAAACAGCAGTATTATTAAATGCTGATGACCCTGAGCTAATTGATGAGATAAAAAAAGGAGCTCGTACACTCAAAGAGCGCGTGTATGGTAATAGAATAGTGTTGTTTGCACCTCTTTATATAGGAAATAAATGTGCTAATAATTGTCTTTATTGTGGGTTTAGATCTTCAAATAAAGATGCCATACGACAAACTCTCGATGATAAAGAAATTGTGAAAGAGATAGAAGCCTTAGAAGATAATGGTCAGAAAAGGCTTATTCTTGTGTATGGAGAACATCGTGATTATGATGCAGATTATATAGCTCATACCGTGGATCTCGCATATGGTGTGCGAAAAGGAAATGGCGAAATACGTAGGGTTAATATTAATGCGGCACCATTGACAAGCGAAGGTTTTCGAAAAGTAAAAGATGCAGGTATTGGTACGTATCAGATATTTCAAGAAACTTATCACAAACCTACCTACGAGCGATATCACCTTTCAGGAAAAAAAGCGGATTATGATTATCGCTTAACCTCTTTGGATAGGGCGCAAGATGTGGGATTGGATGATGTAGGTATAGGAGCTTTGTTTGGTTTGTACGACTGGCGTTTTGAAGTGATGGCATTGGTACGTCATACCAACCACCTTGAAGCTTGTTATAATGTAGGCCCTCATACCATATCATTTCCGCGTATTCAAAGTGCTTCTAATCTTGATGTTGACGAAAAGTATTTTGTGAGTGATGATGATTTTGCAAGATTAATTGCTATTTTACGATTAGCAGTGCCTTATACAGGAATGATACTCACAGCACGCGAAACAGCAAAAGTACGTAATGAAGTTATTCATTTTGGCGTGTCGCAAATAGATGGTGGAACAAAATTGGAACTGGGAAGCTATGCTATGAACTTGAACGAAAAACAAGATTTGAATAAAGAACAGTTCAAGGTGAATGACGACCGTTCTTTGAATACTATTATTGATGAACTGCTTGATGACGATATGCTTCCTTCATTTTGCACTGCCTGCTATCGACTTGGTCGTACGGGAGAGCATTTTATGGAATTTTCGGTGCCTGGTTTTATCAAAAGCAAATGTACTCCAAATGCCATACTTACTTTGGCCGAGTACGTAAATGATTATGCTCCTGACAACACCTCGCACAAGGCATGGAAGGTTATCGAGAAAAATCTTAATGACCTAAACAATGAGGAAATGAAAAAATCAGTTTTAGAGCGTATAGAAAAAATAAATGCTGGCGAACGTGACCTTTATTATTAATAGGAGAATTGAGAAATGAAATCAAAAGACTTAAAACCACATATCGGTATTTTTGGTCGTAGAAATATTGGTAAAAGCTCTCTCATTAATGCCATGATAGGGCAGGAGGTGTCTATTGTATCCAATGAACCTGGTACAACAACTGATCCTGTGAAAAAATCAATGGAGATATTTGGAATTGGCCCTGTGGTTATTACAGATACTGCAGGAGTGGATGATGAAGGGGAATTAGGCAGTTTAAGAGTAGAAAAGAGTTTTGGTGTTATACCAAATATTGACTTTGCAATATTGCTTATTGCTGATAACGAATTTGGGTATTATGAACTGAAGATTATTAATGAGCTAGAGGTATATGATACTCCATTCATTATTGTTCATGGAAAATCGGACCGAGCAAAACTGAAAACTTCAGTTAAGAAAATGATTAGGAGCGTATCCAAGGCGAGTATTATTGAGTTTAGTGTAGTTGAAAGCACTTTGTTAAAGCCATTAATAGATTTGATTATAGTAGAAATGCCAAAGAGTGTTTTTACTCAGAAGTCATTATTAAAAGGAATTATTAAGCCTAAGGATGTTGTTTTGTTGATTACTCCCATTGATTCGGAAGCGCCTGAAGGACGTATGATTTTGCCACAAGTGATGGCATTGCGTGATGTACTTGATAATGATGCAATCTGTATTATAGTTAAAGAAACGGAGTTGGAAGATTTTCTCAAGCTGGGAATTAAACCTGCTATTGCGATAACAGACAGTCAAGTATTTGCTCAAGTATCAAAACAAATCCCAAAGGATGTATTGCTCACTAGTTTTAGTATTATGCTGGCTCGTTTTCGAGGAAATTTTGAGAAGTATATTGATGGAACACCTGCTATTGAAAATCTTAAGGATGGTGATAAAATACTAATGTTGGAGTCGTGTACGCATCAAGTTAGTTGTGAGGATATTGGCCGTTATAAATTGCCAAAATGGTTAAAAGAATATACGGGTAAAGATTTAAGTTTTGACTTTGCTGCAGGTCTTACCAAATTTCCACAATCTGTGGATGAGTATGCTCTAATTATTCAATGTGGTGGTTGTGTGGTTACTCACAAACAATTAAATAATAGATTGAAACCAGCTATTAAAAAGCAAATTCCCGTTACAAATTACGGAATGGCGATTGCATACGTTACGGGCATTTTTGATCGCGTGGTGGAGGCTTTTGTAAAATAATGACTGCAATGATAAACGAAATATTAAATAAAGCTTATTTAGATAGAAATGACATCTTGTTTTTATTAAATACTGATAAAGAGGATGCTGCTGAACTATATAAGAAGGCGGCCGATGTAAAGCTAAGCACAGTAGGCAATAGAGTGTATTTTCGAGGTTTGATTGAGTTTTCCAATATTTGTGATAAGGATTGTTTCTATTGTGGTATTCGTAAGTCAAATAAAAATTTTTCGCGATATAACCTGACTGATGAGCAAATATTGGAGGCGGCAGAATTTGCACTTAAAGAAAATTATGCTTCCTTGGCAATTCAGTCTGGTGAGTTACGAAGTCCTGCCTTTACGCTGCGTATCGAAAAACTATTGCAGAAGATTAATAAGATGTCGGGCGGAAAATTGGGTATTACTATTTCTTTGGGCGAACAAGATAAAGAGACTTATCAGCGTTGGTTTGATGCCGGTGCGCATCGATATCTTTTACGAATTGAGTCTTCAAAATCGGACTTGTATTATAAATTGCACCCCCACAATAATCTTCATAAGCATAGCGACCGGCTTAGTTGTTTGAATGATTTGCGAGAGCTAGGTTATCAGGTGGGTACGGGGGTGATGATTGGTGCTCCTTATCAGTCATTGGATAATCTGGCTGACGATTTAATCTTTTTAAGAGATTTTGATATCGATATGTGTGGTATGGGGCCATATATTGAGCATGAGGATACGCCACTTTATTCACATCGCAATGAGCTGCTAACAAAAAGAGAACGCTTTGTATTATCATTGAAAATGATTGCCATTCTGCGCATTATTATGCCTGATATTAATATTGCAGCAGCTACAGCTTTGCAAGCAATTGACCCAATTGGGCGTGAGAAAGCCCTAAAGGTTGGAGCAAATATTATGATGCCCAATATTACTCCCGGCATGTATCGCAACGATTATAGTCTGTATGAAGAGAAGCCTTGTACTGATGAGGAGGCATCTGATTGTAAAAACTGCATGGAGATGCGAATTCAAATGGCTGGCGATACAATTGGCTATGGAGAGTGGGGTGATAGCTTGAGATTTAGGAAAAGAATTGCAAAATAGTTATGGTCTAGTTTTCAGCCTTACCTTACAGTTAAAAATTGCAACTTTTAAGAGTATATATTTGTATTCTATTATTTGTAGCTTTGTGAAATTATCAAACAGTATACGATGGAATCAATCAGAGAAATTTTCAGAGTAGGAAGAGGCCCGTCAAGTAGTCATACTATGGGACCTGTACGTGCAGCAAAGATATATCGAAACAAGCATAAAGATGCAAAGAGTTTTAAAGTTACACTTTATGGAAGTTTAGCCCTTACGGGAAAAGGTCACCTTACTGATGTTGCCATAATTGAGGAACTTAAGCCAGCTCAGGTAGAAATTATTTGGTTGAAAAAAGAGTATAAAGATTATCACCCCAATGCTTTGGAACTTGAAGTAGCTGACCAAGGAGCTGATTCAGACAAATGGCTGGTTTATAGTGTAGGTGGTGGTAAGATTGTGGATGAGCAGGATAAGGGTAAACAACCTAAAATGATTTATAAGCAGCAAAGCATGCAAGATGTTTTGGATTATTATAAAGAAACTGGTAAAACTTTTTGGGAGCTAGTTTATGAAACGGAGGGCGATGCTGTGCGCCTACATTTAAAGCAAGTTTGGGAAGTGATGCAAGCAGCTATCAAACGTGGGCTTAATCAGGAAGGACTTATTCCAGGTGGATTAAAACTGCAACGTAAATCGGCAGCCTATTATTCAAAATCACTGACTCTTAATGGGCATGCACAAACATCAAGCAAGGTCTTTTCATACGCATTGGCAGTGTCCGAAGAGAATGCTGCTGGAGGAATAGTAGTTACAGCTCCTACTTGCGGCTCTTGTGGGATATTACCCGCAGTATTAAAAATTAGTCAAGAACACTATCAAGCCGATGAAGCAAAAATTCATCGTGCACTTGCGACCGCAGGATTAGTGGGGAATATTGTAAAACATAACGCCTCTATCTCAGGTGCAGAAGTGGGTTGTCAAGGCGAAGTTGGGACAGCTTGCGCTATGGCTGCTGCGGCAGCAACACAATTGGCAGGAGGATCACCAGCACAAATTGAATATGCTGCCGAAATGGGGTTGGAGCATCATCTAGGACTTACCTGCGATCCAATTAATGGACTAGTGCAAATTCCTTGTATCGAGCGTAATGTACATGCAGCCATGCGTGCCTTCGACTCTGCTCGCTATGCTTTACTTTCCGATGGAAAGCATTTTATCAGCTTCGATGTGGTAACCAAAGTAATGAAACAAACAGGAAAAGATATGGCTAGTCCCTATCGTGAAACCGCCTTGGGTGGATTGGCTAAATTTGGGGATAGCGATTTTGTGGATAACTAGGATTCGGTAGAAGCTCTTGAGTTTGCCGAAGAACAGTTATCAGATGCGGTCCCTGAGCCTTTCTAAGGTCATTGAGCCTACCAAATACTGGGCTTCGACAAGCTCAGCCGCCTTTCTAAGGTCATTGAGCCTGTCGAAATGCCGATGTGCAATAACCAAAGCACTTATTTACTATCACCATTTCCTCAAAAACCGTACTTTCGCTCGCAAATAAATTCAATTATGATTAAGAAATTACAAAAACGGAGTGATAATAAGTGTGAGCTTTGTGGTGCTGCTCACGATTTGGATATTTACGAAGTACAACCCACCGAAAG
>JAGLCR010000074.1 GCA_023146135.1 Bacteroidales bacterium | reverse complement strand
GCAAATGCATAATAAACTCGGCATTCTCTTTAGCTGTGAGTACCGGAATCAGATTATAAGCTTGAAAAACGAAGCCAATATGTTTCATCCTAAAATCTATCATTTGCCTCGAAGAGAACGTACTGATATCCTCTCCGTCGATAATGACTTGGCCTTTGGTAGGATTATCAAGACCTCCTAATAGGTTCAATAAAGTAGTTTTCCCACAACCTGAGGGGCCTACAATGGCGGTAAATTCGCCTTCATCAAAGGATAAATCTATACCATTTACAGCCTTCACTTCTATCTCTGTCTCGCTGTAGATTTTATGTAAGTCTTTTGTTTCTATTACTTTTTTCATGTTTTTTTTGTTTATTGCCACTAAGACTCCAAGGCTCTAAGTTTCACTAAGTTTTTCTTTGTGGAGCTTCGTGTCTTTGTGGCTATTCATACCATTTTTATGCACGCGTAGCTTCTGCCGGATTCATTTTAATAGCACGTATGGTTGGAAATATAGAAGCTATAATCCCAGTTGTGATCACCAAAATCCCTACTTGTAAATAATCTAGAATTTCTAAATAAGGATGCATTACCGAGCTATATCCTAAAGCCTCAAAACCTTCGCCTACCGAAGAGATATCTATACCCGCCTGTCCATAATAATTGGTAAAAGCTAAAGTGATAACCAATCCTACGAGACCTCCTATAGCTGTTAACATAGTAGTTTCATACATAATCATTTTAAACACCTTATATTTATTCATGCCTATGGCCATAATCATTCCTAGTTCTTTGGTGCGCTCTAAAACCACCATCAGCATTGTATTCACTATGGCAAATCCCAGAGCTAACAATATAATAGACATAAAAATATATAACATATAGTTGGTCATTGATGATACTAATTCAAGATAAGGATCAATTTCGTTCCAAGCTTGAAACAAATACTCAGGTGCATATTGCTGAATCCTGGCTATGGTTTCTTTGGCTTTTTTATAGTCATAAAGTAGAATGGCTATTTCGTGTGAGGTGTTTTCTGGCATACCCAAGAGTTTATCCAAATCGGCTTTACGAACAAATATATTTTGCTCATCAAACATTCCATTCTGAGTTTTATAAATCCCTTCAACCTTAAAGGCGGCTCCGGTTAAATTCCCATGGTAATCTTGAAAAGAAACGACTATTTTGGATTTTACTTTGGCATTTAATTTCTTCGCTAATTTCTCGCTAATTAAAATCCTGTTCTTTCTATCCGATTCAAAGTATCGACTCTTTTCTCCCACTAATTTATTATGAATTTGGGTCACCAGTTTTTCATTTTCTGGGTCAATACCGTTCATTAGAATCCCTGTCCCAGTAGATGCGGTAGAAGCCATCCCGAGTACTTTTGTTCTTTGGCAAACCGCTTGTATTTCGGCATCAGTTTTTAAATTTGAGATTATCTGCGAAGTATTCTTCATAAAGAAGCCTACTTCTTTATTCTCCACAAATTCTTTTTTATGAATCTGAATATTTGACACTTGATTTTCCAGTGAATTCTTCACCATATCTATCACCATGCCTTTCATGATTCCTGTGGCTGCTAAGCCTCCGAATAAACCCACTGTAATGGCCATAATGACCACCGAGCTTCGGAGTTTATTTCGCCATACATTACGCCAGGCTATTTGTAAACTTATAAAATCCATATCTTTTTATTTTCTTATCGATTTAATGATGTTTAATTTCATGATAGAGAAAAAGGAATAGATGCTTGCCAAAGCTGTAATTGTTAAGATCACAATGATTTGATTAACAAAAATAGACAAGCTTAAAATGGTTGGTAAAACGGGTTCAATACCAAATTTCTCTATTGATTGTGCGGCATCACCAGTCATCACAATAGGGTTATGATGGTAATATATAACTAAGGGGATCGTGATTAATATTCCTACGATAATTCCTATTGAATTCATAAACAGGGTTTCATAAAACGTTTGTTTCAATAATCTTGATTTTTGAACGCCGATAGCCACCATAATAGCAAATTCCTGCTTTCTTTCTTCCGCCATCATTAAAACAGTACCAAAAACACCAAAAGCAATAATCATATATAA
>JAGLCR010000073.1 GCA_023146135.1 Bacteroidales bacterium | reverse complement strand
AATTTGGTGTGGATATGATGTATACCGAATTTATTTCGTCTGAAGGATTAATTCGTGATGCTGCAAAAAGTCGAAAGAAACTGGAGTTTGATGAAGGTGAGCGTCCTGTGGGGATACAAATTTTTGGTCATGCGGTTGATTCAATGATTGAAGCGGCTAAGGTGGCGGCATCAGCCAATCCCGATTTGATTGATATAAATTTTGGCTGTCCAGTGAAAAAAGTAACTGGAAAAGGAGCTGGCGCAGCATTATTACGTGATATCCCTCAAATGATTGCCATTACCGAAGCGGTAGTGAAGGCGGTAGATTTACCAGTAACCGTAAAAACACGCTTAGGCTGGGATACCAATGATAAACCCATAGTAGAAGTGGCCGAGCGATTGCAAGATGTGGGAATTAAAGCATTAAGTATTCATGGTCGAACTCGGAATCAGTTGTATAAAGGTGATGCCGACTGGACTTTAATTGGAGAAGTGAAAAATAACCATCGAATGCATATTCCGATCATTGGCAATGGTGATATTATCAATGCACAAAGAGCAATTGAGTGGAAAAATAGATATGGCGTAGATGGTTTGATGATTGGTCGGCCCACCATTGGAAATCCATGGATATTCAAGGAAGTTCGACATTTATGGAAAACTGGTGAGGAGCTTCCTTTGCCTGATATTCACGAACGTATTCGTGTAGTGAAGCAACATATACTGCAATCAATACAATGGAAAGGGGAGCAGCGATCTATTCGTGAAATGCGTAAGCACTTTAGTACTTATTTTCGAGGATTCCGAAATGTAAAGCCATACCGTATGCGATTGGTTACTTCTAACAGTTTTGAGGAAGTGGAGGTTATTCTCGCAGAAATGGCTGTTGTATATGATGGTGCAGATAGTCAGCTAAGCTAGGCTTAGCCCTTCAATGGACTTCCGTCCTTTCTTTTGCGAGGCTTTTTCTTTTTTACTGAAAATCCAAATTTCCCAATCTGATTTCCCAATTCATAATACATGCCATGTGCATAAGCTACTAAATTTGCCTTTTGCATGTTAAATGCGCCTGTTTCAGAGTCAATAAATTGCTCATCTGCATTTACAGCAACTACTTTTGCCAGAAACATATCGTGGGTTCCAAGAGGAATAATCTGTGTTACTTTACATTCAATGCTTATGGGGGCTTCTGCAATAGCAGGAGTTTCAATTACATTGGATTTCTCAGGATTTAGTTTCATCTCTTTGAATTTATCATAGTCTCTACCCGACTTTACTCCACACCAGTCAGCAGCAAAGGCCATTTCTTTAGTAGTTAAGTTTAATACAAACTCTCCAGTTTTTTTAATAATATCGTAAGAATGTCGTCCTGGGCGAACCGATATATACAACATTGCAGGGTCTGAATTGACAGTTCCCGTCCATGAAACAGTGATAATATTTTGATCTTCTTTAGAAATACCGCAGCTTACCATTACGGCAGGCACGGGGTAGACCATGGTTCCGGGTTTCCATTGTACTTTACTCATGTGATATTCAATTATATGATAAAATAAAAATTATTATTCTCGTTCATAATTAACCAACTCCTTTTTCCAGATGGGTTCGCTAAGGTTTAAGAAATATTGCTCCTCAATTTCCCAAGCATCAATTTCTTGTGGGTAAAGATAGTTAATATCCTTTTCAAACAAGTTTTTGGCATGATGATGAAACACTTGGTACATGGTCCATACCATTAATTCCTGATAGCTGTTTTCATATCCCACCTCTTTTTCAACACGGTTCCAAAGAGCTGCAAAACTATCGGAACTAAAGCCAAGCTCATCATCGCCTAAATCGATAAATTCGCCATCAGAAAATGCTATCTCAAGTCCCCAAAATGGTAACACATTGTGATATATTTCAGTGAATGTCATCTCTTATTGATTAAGTAATTAGTGTGAAAAATCAAGAAAAATATAAATGAATAGTAATAGAATACAGCTTAGCTAATACTAAAAATCACATATGTAAGATACGTAAGATAGGCTGTAATCATAATAATACCAATAAGTCTATTAATTCGCCAACGATTAATTAAAAATAATGCAAGCATGCCTATCACGCTACCAAGAAGCACTAAAATATGTGTGCTTATTTCACCCGTATCGACTTGAATATTGGTATTTTTCATAAAAATAAGCACCATCCAAGGAAGTCCTAATCCAATGAGAATATCGAATATATTTGAGCCTAAGGCATTGCTTATTGCCATTCCTCCACGACCTTGTTTTGCTACAATAATTGAAGACATCATGTCAGGAACAGATGTTCCGAATGCAAGGATGGTAAGTCCCACAATGTATTTTGGAATATTCAGGGCGTCGCTAATAACCACTGCACTTTCCACCAACGCCCAACTAAGGCCTGCAATAAGTGCAACAGAGATTAAGAAATTAACACCATAGAATCGTTTGGGAGCAAATAATTTTTCAAGAATAAAGTCCAACACTCGGAAGTACTTTTTCCATGAGGGGTCTTCCTCTTCTTCCTCCTCCTCTACATCTACTCTACTATCATCATGGGGTAAAATATGTTTCCAAAGAACCACTGCAATCACATAGATAACATAAATACCCACAAAAATGCCTACATGAAACATAGTAATAGTACCACTAGAATATGCCCAATATAGAAGCCCGATGGAGATAATATAGAAAATGATATCACGCAACATTGGTTGCCATGCAATTTTGGAAGAGCGTATCATGCCAATGGCACCTATAATAACTAATAGGTTAAATAGTGCCGAGCCCACGATGGTTCCAACACCAATGTCGAAATTGTCGCCACTCGTAAGTGCAATAATTGCAATAAAAAGCTCGGGAGCACTTGATCCTGCTGCCATCAAAGTAGCACCAGAAGCATCATCAGATAGTTTCAATTTACCCGCTACTTGATCCAATGAAGGAACAAAGAAACGGTCAGTAACCTCATTTAATAAATAAAATGAGATTATGAGTACAATTATTGAAAGTATCAAAATGACCATATTGGTTCAAAAAAGTGATTATAAACTATTATTATTTTTTTTAGCGCCTCATTAAATTAATGAGGACAAATGTAGGAAAAAATCCTATTTAGATTTTACCATTATTTTTTTTGCTGTTTGATAGATCCCTTCGGTGTCAAAACCACATTCGTTATGAAGTTGATCTGGAGTTCCGTGCTCAATAAATCGATCAGGAATTCCTAAAACACTTAATTTATTTTTATAATGATGCTTATTAATAAACTCAGCCACTAGACTCCCCAATCCCCCAACAACAGTTCCATCTTCAACGGTAATGATATTGTCAAAAGAACGTAATGTTTGATGCAAAAGTTCTTCATCGATTGGTTTAAGGAATCTAAAATCGACTAGTTCAGCCTCAATGCCGTCACTGGCTAATATATCTGCAGCTTTAGCGGCAAAATTTCCCACATGCCCGATAGTTATAATTGCCAGATCTTTGCCCTGACGAATTACACGACCCTTACCTATTTTTACTATCTCCATTTGGTTATGCCAGTTGGTATTAACACCCCTGCCTCTAGGATAGCGGATAGCTATCGGCCCCATATTATCTTTTTGGGCTGTAAACATCATGTTTCGTAACTCCATTTCGTTCATCGGAGCTGCAACTACCATATTTGGGACCAAACGTAGGTAAGCTAGGTCGAAAGCACCATGGTGGGTTGGACCATCTTCTCCAACTAAGCCTCCGCGGTCGATACACAAAACTACATTGAGCTTTTGCAAAGCAACATCATGTATTACTTGATCGTATGCTCGTTGCAAAAATGTGGAATAGATATTACAAAATGGTGTAAGTCCTTGTGCTGCTAGGCCGGCAGAAAAAGTTACAGCATGTTGTTCGGCAATACCTACATCAAAAGTTCGCTTCGGCATCTTTTCCATCATGATGTTCAAAGAACTGCCGCTAAGCATAGCTGGGGTAATTCCTACAATCTTATTATTTTTTTCGGCAAGCTCTACAATAGTTTCCCCAAACACATCTTGATATTTAGGAGGCAAGTGACTTGTGTCTGATGCAACAATATCTCCGGTGGCTTTATTAAATTTGCCCGGTGCATGATATTTTGTTTGGTCAATTTCGGCCTGCTTAAAGCCTTTTCCTTTTTTAGTGATTACGTGCAGAAGCTTTGGCCCATTGATGTTTTTCATTAGTTTAAAAACTCGGACTAGTCGAACCACATCATGTCCATCAACAGGTCCAAAATAACGCATGTTCATGGATTCCATAATCTCGGAACGTGTTAAAACAACTGTTTTTACGGATTGTAAAAATCGACGTAACATATTGCGAGGGGCAGGCCCTTCTTTTCCTAGAACACCCAAAGCATTCCAAGTCTTGTCTTTGAACTTATTATATGCTTTTGAAGTGGTTACATCTAAAAGAAACTCTTTAAGCGACCCAACACCTTTATCAATAGATATTCCATTGTCGTTAAGAACCACCAAAAGGTTAGCATTTTTATTTACTCCGGCATTATTAAGTGCTTCAAAAGCTTCGCCGCCAGTAAGCGACCCATCACCAATGATGGCTATATGTTTGCGTTTGGTATTTCCTTGTAGTCGTGAAGCAACAGCCATTCCTAAGGCTGCTGAAATAGAAGTAGATGAATGCCCCACTCCAAATGCATCATATTCACTTTCCGATATTTTCGGGAAACCACTTACTCCACCATATTTCCGGTTAGAGTGAAAATTATCTTTTCGGCCAGTAAGTATTTTATGTCCATACGCTTGATGTCCCACATCCCAAACTAACTTATCGTCAGGGGTATTATACACATAGTGTAGGGCAACAGTCATTTCTACTACACCTAAACTAGCACCAAAGTGCCCTGGGTTGTCTGCTAGAGTATCCACAATAAAGTCACGAAGCTCATCACATAGCTGTGGTAATTGAGAAACTTCAAGTTTCTTCAAATCAACTGGGCTATTGATTTTTGATAATAATGTATCCTTATTATTTTCCTGCTTCTCCATGCTTACATAGGTAGTTTTTGATGAGCAAATTTAGTCTTTTTACAAACTAAACTAGCGGATAAAATTCTTCCATATGTCATTTAGAATGACAAATACCATTAAAGACAATAAAATGGCCATGCCTACCATTTGCGCTCGTTCTTGAAATTTATCCGAGAGCGGCTTGCGAGTAATGATTTCAAAGCTTAAAAACATTACATGGCCTCCATCCAAAGCAGGAATAGGAAGTAGATTCATAAAGGCTAAAATAAGTGATATCATAGCAGTTAAATACCAGAAGCGGTGCCATTTCCATTCAGCACCAAAGAAAGTTGCCATTCCTATTGGGCCTTGAAGAGATTCAGCAGCATTTTCTTTACCGCTAAATATTTTCCCAAAGCCTTTCATATTGGCAGCCAATATCGAAACACCATCATTCCATCCATACTTAAAGCCTTCGCCTAGAGTATAATCCTTGAATTTATATGGGGATATTGGAGTAATTCCGACTATTCCAAAACTATCAACCTGTATTGATAAATTAATAGAATCGTTATTTCGCAATAGGGAAACCTTGATGGTTTCACCCGCTTTGCCACGAACTGATTTACGGAAATCTCCAAATGTTTGAATTTCTTGAGAATCAACGGCAAAGATCATATCACCTTTTAGAACACCTGCATTTTCGGCAGGAGAACCACCTAAAACACTATCCACAGAAAAGCTAAAATTATCGGCAGTTATGAATAAAGGTTTTCGGCTAGTAGTATAGTTTTTATAAAAAGTATCTGGGATAATTACGGTAATTTCTTGTCCATTACGCATTACGCTTACTTCAGCTCCCATAAGATTAGACTGTGATAGGATGTCGCTGAAACGATCAATTTTTTCACCATTCACTGTGAGTATTTTATCTCCTGTTTGGAAGCCCACATCCTGCGCTAGTTCGTAAGCATATATGCCATTATCAACCTCGTTAACAGGTAGATATTGCTTGTCGTAATGCATGGTAATATAAGCAAGAATAATTACACCAAGGAAAAAGTTAACAATAAC
>JAGLCR010000072.1 GCA_023146135.1 Bacteroidales bacterium | reverse complement strand
CATTGCTTAAATCAATCTCTGCAGCAGGTAATATGCCACGATATATCGTGTTCAAATGCTTAATAGGTTTAATACCACTAAGCCCTTTTTTCAATGAATTGCTGTTTGCTTCAAGCCCATTTCCAATGGCGGAAATAACTCCCATGCCTGTTACAAACACTCTTTTCATTTCTGTTTTTTTTTAATCAATACTTAAGATTGATGCTTTTCAATATATTTTGCCATAGTACTTATGGAAAACAATACTTCTTTTCCCATACGGGCATCACTAATCTTAATTCCATATTCTTTTTCGAGCAATACAATCAGCTCAAGAGAGTCGATGGAGTCGAGACCAATACCTTCACCAAATAAGGGCTCATTTATATCAATATCATCGGGCTCAATATCCTCCATGTTCAATTGCTCCATGACTTGCATTTTTAATTTTCCTTCTAAGTCTGTCATAATTATATAATTTTCCGTTTCCCAAAAATAACTGCCAAGCCTAAGCTAAAGGCAAAAAATAAAACTAGCTTAATTATAGGTAATCCCAACTGAAATATACCTTTTGATTTTAATACTATATCGTAATATCCATCTAACGCCCAGTTTAATGGCGATAGTTTTGCCATATATAACATTGATTCGGGCATCATATAAGTGGGTACCCAAAGACCTCCAATTGCAGCAAGCAAAACTATGGAAATACTTCCAAATATGGAAGCTTGATGATGAGTTTTTGCAATACTTCCTACGGCAATTCCAAAGGATGATGCTGCCATGCCAATAAATAAAGTAAAAACAATGAAACTGATGTACTTACCGTGAATATCGAAAATATCCATGCCCAATAGTGGTAGCAAAAATACACCAATTAAAAGTAGGGTGGTGGCTTGCATTACTGCAAGTAGAGAGTATACAATGATTCGTGATAAAAAGGGGTTTACAAAGGATGTGGGCGATAGTTTTAATCGCATGATACTCCCTTCATTACGCTCACTTATTATTTGAGTGGCTAAAGGAATTACCATAAAAAATATGGCAAAAACGGTCCAAGCGGGTACATTATGTTGTGTTGATGTAGGAATGGGTTCTGCCATAGAATCGGTATAGGCGGCTTCAGTAATTGTAAATTTTTGAAGTGGAAAATCATCGGTATTTGCCTTGCCAGTTATTTTTTCAAGAGCTGAAGTATATGATTTGAAAACAATAATGGTACGTACATTGGCAATAAGTTGTGAAATGGCCGACCTTGTAGCTGCCCTTAGACTACCCTTGATTATTGGGTCGAAGAAAACCTCCACATTCACATTTTTTAGTAGTGAATCGTTAAGTACCTGTGTGCCTGGGCTAGGCAATTGTTTTCGCATTTCGTTACTGATAATTCTTTTAGTTTTGCGACTGGTTTTCGATGGGATTAGGATGCCCAGTTGAAATGCTCCATTCGCAACAAGTTTATGGGCCAAGTCCAAATCAATACTATCACCTTCATATGTTTGATGTACATTGAATATACTCATTTGGCTTAGGCCTTTGACTATTGCATTGCCAACAATATCGTGATCTAAATTGACCACTGCAATATCCATTTTTTCTACCTGAAGTTTTTTAACGGTTTTATCTTGCAGCATAGTCATTAGCAAAACCAATACTATGGGCATGGCAAAAAGAAATCCTAAACCCGCTTTATCGCGAATTAATAATAGTACTTCTTTTTTTATATTTCCCCAAAAAGCTATCATTAGTTTCGTAGTCCCTTTCCTGTAAGTTTTACAAAAACATCTTCCAAGTTTTTGGCTCCGGAGGTATTAATAATAAGGTTTTTAGGACTATCGGATTGCAAAATCACGCCATGATCAATTATTGCCACTTGGTGACATATTTTTTCCGCTTCTTCCATCATATGCGAGGTATAAAGCATGCTCATGCCTTCGCCATTAAGCTTAAGAAGAAACTCTTGAATTGCTTGTTTACTGTGCACGTCAATTCCCACTGTAGGCTCATCCATTATTAGCAATTCGGGCTGATGCAGTAGTCCTGCAATGAGGTTGATACGACGTTTCATGCCTCCTGAAAAATGATTGATAAGCTGATTGCGTTCTTTATATAAATCTAAAGCTTTTAGGGCTTCTGAAATGCGTTGGTGTCGTAAAGGCATAGGTATTTGATATTGTGTTCCTAAAAAGTCTAAGTTTTCAAATGCTGTAAGCTTAGGGTATAGGGCAATATCTTGAGGAACAAGTCCTAGCTTTCTTTTAAGCAAATTGTGATTTTTAAGTATGTCTCCTTCCCAATACAATTCTCCCTCATCGGCTGATAGTAAGCCTGCAATAATATTTATAAGCGTAGATTTGCCTGCTCCATTAGGTCCAAGTAAGCCCAAAATCTCTGAGTTGCCAATGTTAATACTAACTTTGTCAAGCGCTTTAGTTGAAGTTGATTTATAAGTTTTAGAAAGGTCTCTTACAGCTAAAATCATCGACTATAATTTTAGTTTATATAGTTGTTCGAAAATAGTTTTCTCTAGACTAGCTATAATAAGAAGGTTATCGGCTACGCTATCATAGCTTTCATTATTTTGAGGTCTATTTTTTACCACACGTGCTGCATTGATGGCAAATTCGCGCCATAAATCACCCACTTCAGTCATTTTCACGCTTAACTGAAGTAGCTCTTGAGATTTTAATAGCTCAGCTGATTCTTGAAGAAAAGCAGCATATAGAAAGCGAAAGCCTGCACCGCCCGTGCCAATCTCTTCTTGCATGCGTATTACTGAGCCTAAGTATCTTGCAGCCTTTTTTTTATTATGTTTTGCAGGCCATTTACGAATGCTTTTTGACAATAACTTTATTCCACTTATACCAACAAAAGGCCCAGGGGCTTTGGTCATCATCATGGCCGCATGCTTAATAGATTTTTTAACGGCTTTAGATAGATCATAATCCTTTGGCACATCAGTTACATAATACATTTTTCCATTTGGCTTGTAGGTACCTTTGGCAAAACGTACACGTTTTAAGTCTTCTGCACTAATCCATTTGGGGTTTTCCATTGTTGGGTCAGAAACAAGATAGCTACCATTTTTTCTACCGTAAGCTACTATATTGTGCGCATTGAAATGAAATCGTAGTGGAGCAGGGAAGTAGGTTAAATGGTAAACTCCAACAACCATTCCCACGGGTATTCCTTGGCTTAGTTTAGTGTTTAGTTCATTCATTGCCTTTTCAGGACTGCGTGAAAATTTTTGGGTTTTTATTTTCACTCCCAAACTTTTGCTTACACGACTAAATATCCAGCCTGGCATTGGACGAAAGGAGGTAACAGGAGCTCCATTGAGTTTGATGAATGGCAGAAAAGTAAAAAACAATCCAGCGCCAATACCAAAAACCATGGGCTCGCTAAGTTTTAATCCATAAAAATCCATAAGATTTGAGCTAACGCCATTTTCGCAATGTGCCGAAATTTTGTGGTCAAATGCTATATTGTTTACATCCATTTCTTTGGGTCAAAATTTACTAAATCGTTTACTTCATTCAATCCAAATACTTTGGCATATTTTTCAAGTTGTTCTTGATTAAGTGTTTTAAAAACTGATGGTTTTAGGTGTCGCTTTACTTTCCAAGCCCAAAGATCAATATATTCGGCAAGGAGCTTAGTGTCCATAATTTCGCGATGCATAAAATAATAAATAGGGCTCTTTTTATTTTGAATTACCAGTTCCAAGGCTTCACTTATTTGTTCGTTTACATCTTCCCAAGCATTCTCCAAAGCTATATTTTGCGGATGAAAGCCTGGGCTTTTTTCCTGAACATAATTTCCATTATTGTCCACAGCATATTGAATAAAACTTGTTTTACCCTCCAATACATTGGCATCATCCTTTGGCACTTCGCTCAACTTCATATCTCTTTCTTGTTTTTAGTAGTAGCCAACAATTATTAAACAACCGTCATTTTTATGTATGCGTAGGAGAACCGAGCACTCTCGGGACTCATTACCAATATTTTATCACCTTTTTTTAGTTTTCCAGAATTGAATAATTCTTCCATCATTAAAAATGCAGAAGCGGCTCCTACATTTCCAAATTTATGCAGATTGGTAAACCATTTTTCTTGAGGTAAAGGGCAACCTGCTTTTTCGGCCTCTTTTTCTATTTTGAAGCGAAAATATTCTGATGACATATGGGGTAAGAAATAATCAATTTCGTCGGTAGTGAAATTATACTTTTCGCATACGCGCTTTATACCACGAGCGCCTGTTTCTACAATATTTCCAGCCAAAAGGCGTGTGTCTTGACGAATCGATAGGATTGATTTTTCTGTTAACTCCTCTTGTGTATAGGTGCGCCAAGGGCGTATTTGCCCATCTTCGGTTCGTTCGCCACCAGCGTACATACAACTTGGTAATTCGTTGGAATAGCTCAATATATCTATAAAATCAATACGGTATGATAATCCGTTTTCATTGGGTTTGTTTTCGAGTAAAGCCACAGAAGCTCCATCACTTAACATCCATCGTAGAAATTCTCTTTCGAATTGAATATAGGGTTCTTTATCCATTTTAAGCAATAGCTCTGCCTCGTCTTCATAATTGGATGACCGAAGCCAAGAAGATAAAAGTTCAGAGCCTCCAGCGATAGCATTCTTTGCACTAGCTGTCATTACCGACATATGTGCATATTTTAAGGCTAACATTCCTGAATTACATGAGCCCTCAGGGCTAATTACTTCCATGGGGCGATTTTTTAACAAGCCTTGAACCATTGAAGCATGAGCCGGAAGCAGTTGATCGGGAGAGGTTGTTCCAACGGCCAATAATTCCAAAGTATCGAGCGAAAAACCATCTTTTTCGATGAGCTTTATTGCCTCATGAACTAATGCTGCATTAGTATGGGTATAATTACCTTCTTTGTCCAATGCATAATACCGAGTCTTAATTCCATTATTTCTAAGAATCAATGGTTTAGCTCTCGATTTTGTTTTCTTGATATAGCCCAAATAATCTTCCATTTCGTCTACCGATATGGCATCGTTTGGAAGAAAACGACTCATCTTATTTATATATACATTATTCATCAATTCAGTCTAAAAACTTTACTCAATAAGAAGGCGAAATTAAGCTTTTTTTTGACGTAGATTATGAGAGATATTCGCTAGGAATCCACTACAAATAGATGATTGGAAAGCGGCCAAGAATTGAGGATTAATGAAGTTGAAGGGCGGTTTTTAATAAGCTCTTTTTCGTGATTGGGTATAACAAAATATATACAATTTTAAAAATTAATGAGCTGAATGGACTTATGAAGAATATAAGAAATAGAAGGTAAAATTCATATATTTTTAATCGGCCTTTACGTGCAGGATTGCCAGCTTCTCCTTTTTTGAGTACAAAACTGGACCAAAGTTTGAATATTCTTCCTGCTGCCAGCTCGGTAGTTCTTAATGAAAAGTCAATGGCAACACCTTTATTGTCAACAAATTGATTTTGAAGAGTTGTCCAGGTATCACCTTTAAAAGCATCAATAATGAGCTTCCCGAAGCTAGGTAAACGACTAATATCATTTTTGCTTACACCATAGGGCGGGAGGAATTTAATGGGTTTTTTCTTGCCCGTAGTTAAATGTTTGAGCACCGTGAGTACACTTACTAGATTAGGGTTTGGGTCAGAGAAAACTAAATTGCCCACATGATTTACTTCATTTTCATTGAAATAAGCTAGAAGTCTTTTCTGTGCATTTACCCACATATTTCGAATTCCTAAAATAGTAATCACCTTTTTGTTTTTTAGAAATTCTTTCATTTTAGCATCTTGCAAAATACTCCAAAATGGAATCGATAGATTTAAAAACCAAACTTGATAAGCGAGGATCACCAAATCATAGTCGCCATCCATATTAAATGGCTTAATCGGTATGGTGCTTCCTTCTACCGATTCGGGCATGCAATCATAGAATTCCGTATTGCTCCATGGAAAAGGAAAGTCTTTAATAGGCTCAATTTTGAAATAATCAATTTGATAATCATCACTATTTTCAAGAGGATTAACAATTCCATCTACAAGCTCTTTTAATTGGCCTGATTGAGTATAATATACGACTAATATCTTCTTCATTATTCTTGATTTGAATAGTTCACTTTTTTCAACTAGTTTGCGAAACTAATGAAATATTGCTAAGTAATACTACGCAATTATTAATTCAAT
>JAGLCR010000071.1 GCA_023146135.1 Bacteroidales bacterium | reverse complement strand
TTTTCAATTTATAAATCCTTCCTATATTACATACGAAATTCAAATAAGGCCCTGAAAAGAGGAGTTGTACGAACCTGAGTAGTAACTCCCTCTAATGTCTGCTCTTCCTTTATTTCCACAAAACCAAACATTTGTGCAAAGCAATAAAAAGTACGGTAGATATATACTTGTATAAAATCAAGCTCCGTTTGTGTTGAATCAATATGCGATTCTTCTCTTGCCAATTCAAAAATTGGAAAGTACTTATTGGTATAGAACATTACATCACGAAACTCTTCACCATATTTATACATTAGAATAATACTCATCCCAAAGGCCAGCTGACCCGTTTCTTTGGCCGACTTTCCATCAAGCACCGACCAATTAACACGAAAACCGATTCCCTCAATTAACAATTGCAGCAATGCCTTACGATTGCCCTTGCATTTTTTGGTCGCTTTGCTCAAAAACCAATGACCATCCATATTGCGCACTACTCCTGATTTCTCTATTAAGAAAATCCAAAAGGCAGACTCCGACTGATACTGTTGGTATTCCTCAGGAAGATTTTTAGCAATTTCATTGGCATCAAAGATATCGTTAGGCCATGAGTTAAATTCTGAAATAGAAATTTGATTACGAGTGTCAAAGGCAGAAATTAGGTTTTCGAGCCATACTAATAAACCTATCTGATCCAATACGGCATCATCAACCGAGTCGCGAAAACCAAAGGGAGAACGCAAACTAAACAAATCATATAATATGGAATGAAAACTTGCCGTACTCAAGTCGTCCAGAATTTCGTCACGTCGATTGTTCTCGATGTGCAGGTAGGCAAATCCAACAGTATTCATAAGGCTTAGGTTTGATTCAAAAATAGCTAATTAATTGATAGTGAAATTGTGATATTCATTAGGAAATCAATTTGTGTACAAATACCAAATGAAAAATATTTTTCAGCTTCTACTCCCTGCTATTTTTGTACTTTAGCACGAGCACAATCTTATAAACTTGAAGGCATATCACATTATACTCATTTGGTTTTTACTCGGGACATTGACACAGGTTTATGGTCAAGACACTACTGCTATGTACCAAAAGAAGATGGCGCTCAGCTCAGACACATTGCATTTAGATAGCATGAGCTTAGTTCCTGAGAGTGTGCATTTATTTCTTGAAAATGGTCAGGAGCTCGACACTAATCTTTACCAAATCGACGCCGCAAAATCACTCATTATACTAGACCCATCGGTAAAAAAGCAACATAATAATCTAGGAGTAAGCTATAGGACCTTCCCATTTAACCTCAGTAAACCACTTAGTCACAAAAGCCTTGACGACTTAAATAATAGCTCGCAGGATGCCAATGCTCCCCCTTTAATATACCAAAGCAATCCAAAGAAGCAGGAGGATTTATTTGGCTTGAGCGATTTTACAAAGAGTGGAAGTATTTCTCGAGCCGTATCAGTGGGTAATAGTCAAGATTTAAGTGTTGCCTCCAATTTGAACTTACAAATTGCTGGAAACATCACTCCTGATCTTAAGCTCACAGCCTCTATTACTGATAATAATATCCCTATTCAACCCGATGGCAACACACAACAAATTCAAGACTTTGACAAGGTTTTTATCATGCTATCGCATAAAAATGGAAAGCTTATTGCTGGTGATTATGAAATAAAAAAGCCTAATTCACATTTTATGAATTACCATAAAAAAGCTCAAGGAGCCTATATGGATGTGCATTTTGCCTTATCCAAAAAAAAGGATGCTCCTCAACTACGCACCTATGGAGGCATTGCACTTTCGCGCGGTAAATTTGCTCGAAACGAAATTATTGGCATTGAAGGTAGTCAGGGTCCATACAAATTGCAAGGCAGTAATTTTGAAAGATATATTGTAGTACTAAGCGGTACCGAAAAAGTATATATTGATGGGAAACAACTTACACGAGGGCAAAACCATGATTATGTAATTGACTATAATACTGCGGAAATTATTTTTATGCCAGGCATATTGATTACCAAAGACAAACGTATAAATGTGGAATTTCAATATAGCGACCGTAATTATGCGAGCTATTTGCTCAATGCTGGAATGGAGTATTCAAGTAAAAAATTGAATTTGGCTACACATTATTATAAGGAGAGTGACCTGAAAGACCAGCCACTTGATCAAGAACTTAGCCCTGCACAAGAGCAGTTGCTCTATAATATTGGGGACAGCTTACACTTAGCCATTAGCCCAAAAGCGGACAGTATAGCATTCAATGGATCTGAAGTACTTTACAAAAAAATCGATAGCTTGGGATATAGCCCAGTTTATGTGTATTCTACTCAGCCCGACAGTGCTATATATCGACTGAGTTTTAGTATGGTAGGTGCAGGTAATGGTAGTTATGTGCAAGTAAAAAGCGCAGCTAACGGCCGAGTGTTCAAATGGGTTGCTCCAATATCGGGTATTCTTCAGGGCGATTATGCTCCTGTAGTACTATTGGTAACACCAAAGAAAAAACGAATGCTGACAATTGATGCCAGTTATAAAATTTTTAAGAATACTAGAATAAAAGCAGAGCTTGCCATGAGCGATTACGACCAAAACTTACTATCGCCCTACGATAAAGCAAATAATAAAGGCTTGGCATATAAAGTAGGTTTGGATAATCGTATTAATCTTAATCGCAAAAAACAATCTCCTTGGCAATTAGTTTCCAATATAAACTACGAATATGTAGATCAAAATTTTGTAGCCATTGAGCGCTATCGCTCTGTGGAATTTAGCCGCGACTGGAACGTAAAAAACTACGATAATAAAGAGCAGCACCTGTTCGATTTGGGGATTCGTTTGCAAAATAAGAATCAAGGATTTGTGGGCTATAAATTCAAAACTTATCAGATGCAAAATGATTACTCAGCCCTACGCCACCAGCTGAAAGGAAACCTTAACTTACACAGGCAGTGGCATACCGACTTTGATGCCAACATCACTGAGAGCAAAGAAAGCAATCAAAATACCAATTTTATTCGCCACAGACTAAATTTAAGTAAGGGCCTAAAATGGTTTAGAATAGGAATTGGCGAAGAGGCCGAAGACAATCGCTTTCGCAACAAACTTAGCGACTCATTAACAAAGCAGAGCTTTGCTTACCAAGAATTTAAGGCATATATTGAAAATAATGACACCTCAAAAAATAAATTCCGAATTCATTACAAATGGCGTGATGATAAAGTGCAGAACCACAATAATCTTAAGTCGGCAATGACGTCAAATGAAATAGGACTGAGCATGGCACTAATAAAAAGTAGAAAGTCGAAGTTGCGACTCACTTTTAGTTACCGGCAATTAGAAATAGCTGATAGCACGCTTACCACTGTGCGACCTGATGAAACAGGGCTAGGGCAAATTGATCACAACCTACGTTTGTGGAAGGGCGCACTTATAGCCAATACTTTTTATCAAATAGGCTCGGTAATGGAAGTTGAAAAAGAGTTTAGCTATATCGAAGTTGCAGCAGGGCAAGGGGTGTATTCTTGGACCGACTATAATGGAAACGGAATAAAAGAGCTCGACGAATTTGAAGTTGCAGCTTTTGCAGATCAGGCAAACTATATACGAGTTTACATTCCAGGCACTAATTTTGTAAAAACATTTGGCAATCAGTTTTCCACCTCCATTATGCTGAATTTTGCGCGCATTTGGCGACGTGCCGATAATAAGTTCCTCCGTGGCTTATCACACTTCGCCAATCAATTGGTTTATCGATCAGGACATAAAACCCTGAGCGATGATGTATGGGAAATTGCCAATCCTTTTTATACTAATATGAACGACCAACAAATCTTAAGCTTAAACTCCAATTTTAGAAACACCTTTTACTTTAACCGTACACATCCAAAATATGGCGCCGATATTAGCTATCGCAAAAACAATATGAAAATACTTATGACCAACGGTTCGGAACAAAAATCGCTGGGCGAATGGCAAGTAAAACTACGATGGAATTTAAGCAGAAAATGGCAGATTAATTTAAGGCTCAATGATGGGCAAAAAACAGCAAATTCCGAGTTTTTTAATAATCGAGATTACTATATCGACTACTATTCTATAGAACCAAAGCTCGTGTTTCAACCCACTAAATACTTTCGCGTAGGAATAAATTACACCAATGGCGAAAAACTAAATCAAATTGGACTACAGGAATCTGTTACTAGTAATAGCATGAGTTTGAATGCAAAATATAATCTTTTGAGTAAGGGTATTGTTTCAGGAAATATTCAATATATCTCCTTAAAATACAAGGGAGCACAAAATGGACCTGTCGCCTTTGAAATGATGGATGGACTTCGCTCTGGCGACAACTTCACGTGGGCAATCACCTATCAACGCACTATACTGAAAAACCTTCAACTTAGTATTAACTATAATGGTCGTAAACCTGCCGATACTGATATTATTCATATTGGAACGATGCAATTACGAGCCTATTTTTAGAATAGGAATTTATACGCCACCATTTTTTTTCAATCGGTAAATAGTGGATTTTCCAATATCAAGCTTCTTAGCAACCTTCACGATATTTCCATTATACCTATCAAGATAAGAGCGAATAATACGATTATTAATCTCTTGCAATGTATATTCATTGTCTAAAATATCCAAATACGAACTACTATTAGAATGGAAAGTGATATCCTCCTCGTCAATAATCCCACCATTAGCCATTACAGAGGCAAGCTCAATAATAGCCTTCAACTCACGAACATTTCCAGGAAACGGATAATCAATCAATTTCTTTGATGCTTTTTTAGTAAGTGCCATCATCTCGATACCATTTTCTTTACAAAACTGTTCCATAAAGTATTTAGCAAGAATAATTCTGTCATTTCCTCTGTCGCGCAAAGGAGGTAATTCAATGGGCAGTCCCAATAATCGATAATACAAGTCTTCTCTAAAATTACCTTTTTTTACTTCCTCTTGCAAATTACGGTGAGTGGCTATTATTATTCGGCAATCAATTTTCACCAAGCCATTTCCTCCCACTCGCGTCAATTCCTTTTCCTGAAGTACACGTAGCAATTTACTTTGCATATTCATGCTCATCTCTCCAATTTCGTCAAGGAATAGCGTTCCTCCATTGGCCTCTTCAAATTTACCAATACGGCGTGCATTAGCTCCAGTAAACGACCCCTTTTCATGGCCAAACATTTCACTCTCAATTAGCTCTTCAGGTATTGCCGATACATTAACTACAATAAAAGGCTGCTTTCTTCGGCCCGAATTAAAGTGAACTGCTTTGGCTACTACTTCTTTACCTGTTCCTGTTTCACCAGTAATAGAAACTGTAATATTAGTTTGGATGGCTTTATCCATCAGTTTAAAAACACGTTTTATAGCAGCACTATTTCCCTTGATAATATTTGAAAATTCATACTTCTGCACTACCTCGGCACGCAAACTTTGAACCTCTTTCCTTAGTTTAAGATGCTCTTGGACATTCTTAATGGTGTTCCACAACCGACTCTTGGCATCGTCATTTTTTACTATATAATCATAAGCTCCCGCCTTAAGCAATTCTACTGCAGTAGATATATCCTCTTGTCCTGAAATAATTATTACAGGAGTGTCCGGTGCTACCTTTTTAATTTTATTCAACACTTCAAAGCCCGAAAGGTCGGGCAAAGAATAATCAAGAGTTATTATATCGGGCTTTTGGTACATATTAGAAATACAGTCCTTACCTGATACAAACATTTCAATCTGATTATCTGGATTTTGGGATAGATGATAGGACAGTATACGTCCATACATAGCATCATCTTCAACAATAAATATTTTACTTGAGCTCATGGGTAATATTTTCTCATTTTTAGAATAGTTCCCAAATGTACACAAATATGTGATTGATTTTCCAAAAATGAGAAAATAAACTAAAAAGGATAGCCAATAGCAAAAGTTAAGATATAATCTCTAACAAAATAGGGGCTTGAAAATGTCCAATACTTAGCTGATTCTTTATAGGGGCGGCGTAAGGGAATAGAAGCATCGAGGCGCATGGTAACATAGTCAAGATTTACACGAAATCCAATACCAGCACCTACTGCAAGCTCTTTAGCAAAGGAATTAAAACTAAACTTTCCTCCCGCACGACTCGTATCTTCGTTTAGTAACCAAACATTTCCTGCATCAAGAAACAGGGCGCCTTCAAGCTTATAAGTAATTGGAAATCGATATTCTATATTTCCTACAATTTTTATTTCACCAGACTGATCAAGGAGTAAATTTGTTTGAGTATAATCCTTTTTATAGCTTCCTGGCCCTACGGTACGAGCATAGAAGGCTCTCAAGTCATTACTTCCTCCAGCAAAATATTGTTTGATATAGGGCAATACTTGCGAATTGTTATAGGGCAATCCCACTCCAATAAGCAATCGTGTTACCAGTTTTTGCACAGGGGAAATATGCAAATAGTGTCGAAAATCATTGGTAAATTTTATGTACTGCGAATAATTTGCCCCAAGCAATAAATCAGGGGATCCACTCGCCACTTTATCCTTGGTAGTTGAAAGCATATTTACAAGATTACCAGCCATATCAATCGTGATATTATTATAGTAATTCTTAAAAATATTTCGTTTTTTAATGCGCTCAACGGTCAAACTATAGGTTGACCCCAAGATAAACTGCTCGTTAAAACTACGTGCCACGCTTGGGTACTTTATCAAATAATCTGTAAATTCTTTAGACTTTCCTAGCATGGAAATAAAGTTGAATGTCAAAGGCTCTATCTTCCATTTCAAATTATTATCTGCGGTCCATTTATAACCAAAGTTCACCTGCGATAAACTCATTTCGTAGTATTTCACCCGTTGTATCAACTTATATCCCAGAATGGCATATGTTTTTGGAATATGTTTCTTGCTTTGTTTTTTCAACTTAAAAGGCAATAAAAAACGTGGAAATTCAAGTATTGCTTTTACCCCCACTTCAAAAGAGTTTAAGCCAAGCTTATATTCCTTTCGTTTGCTCGCTTTTTGCCATTCAAAACCTCCATCTATCTGTAAGCTTAAGCGCTCAGCTCCTCTAAAAATATTTGCATGTGAAATAGATAATATAGCTGCTGGTCCTAAAAAATCGTTTGATTTTGTTGCAAAATTAAGCTCTAAGCTTATAGCAATTGGCTTAATAGGGCTCAGAAAAAGATTAGCATTTAGTGCATTGGTTTTACTACTATCTATGGTATAAATTAATTCATTTTGCTTAAATATACCAAAACCACCAATATATGATGTGGTATTTCTATGGTGTGACAATCTGAATAGACTATCCTTTTCCATTGATATGGATCTATTGACATATTTTTGACGATAGAAATCTTGCTTTTGAAAAAACACATGATTTGCTGTATCATAAATCAAATCTACGCTTCCTATACTGTCTCTATTGGAATCAAAAAACACATTCACAGTACTAATTGTATATTTCTGTTTCTTAGAACTCGGCACTTCACTTTTTACCTTCAAAGCCGCATCAATTTCTTTATTGCCCACCGTAGTGTCCATATCAAAAATAAAGTAGTCAGGCTTGAAAAAGAAATACCCCTCATTTCTTAAAACATCTGTAACTCTTTGACGCTCATTTTTTACATTAAACAGCCAATACTCATCCCCGGTTTTAATATAACTATCAATTAAGCTATTTTTAATGTATTTATCAATTTCGCATGAATGAGCAAAATAATCATAGTTTCTGAAATGATATGAACGCCTCATATTAAGGGAATAAACAGCTTGCACTCTTTTATTATCCTTCCCTTTATATTTCAAGCTTAGGTTCACTTCACTATCAAAATGCCCCATATCAAACAGTCCCTGCTGCATCTTTACTAGACGTGCTTCAGGGTTTACTTGCGACACTAAAACCGGAGGCTTGCTCATTACCGACCATATATAATGTCGAATACCCCATGTTTTTTTTGGTTTTGTATAATTATAGAAAGCCAATCCCGATCGCGAAAAAGTAACATAATTCCAATTGGTACGCACATATCCTGTCATTACCACATCATAGGCCTTAAAAGGCAGCCGCTCTACTTTTTTCTTTCCTTTCCATTCAAACCAAGTACGAGTATATAGCTTCTCGTCATCTTTTAAGAATTTGGTGTTTGAACATGAAGAGTAAAGCATCATCACAAATATCAAAGCAAGAGTATACCGCCAAGCAATAAAGGAGGCCGTATTCTTTGTGCTCCAAAGTAGAGCATTCGATAATATGTGCTTTATACTAATCACTTTTTACTTTTCTCTTTTGGTTTTGATTTAAATATTTCGGCAAAAGTATTATACGATTTTCTGATTTTCAGTCCTCCACCAGATGAAACTATTTCCCCCTCCATTATATCCTCATAGGTATCCTTACGGAAAAGTACTGCCTGAAAATTTCCATTTTTTGTAATATCATATTCTATGGTAAAATCGTTCTCGGTATATGAATCAGTGGAACCATATTGCTGAGCATTTTGTGTTGTTTTTGCTGTTAGATTTCCTCGATAATTCACACGAATACGGTCATGGTAAAAACTCTTTCCCACATTAAAAAATAGATTTGACTGCTTATCAATTGTACCATTGGAGTTGATATTATTAAAACTTTTTATATCGAAGCTCATATCCACAAAGCTCACTCTTTCGCTAATTAACTTATTCATAGCCTTAGCAATCAACGAACTTACATACGAATTAACATCAATGGTTACATTACTTTGCTTAGAAGCAAACTGACCCCTTATCAGCAGGTTTACCGCATTCATTGTTCGTTCCTTTTCGCTCATTTGCGAAATTTTTGAAGTTATAAGTGCATCATTAGTATGCGGTGACACATCAAACTGCACTACCAAATTATCCAATGTACCACGCATATACACAAAAACCATCACTTCTAAATTGCGATTATAGCCCTCTACTAGATCGCCCGTCTGAGCCCATATTTTACTAACTGCGTTAATAGACACAAAAGGATTGTCCACTTCATTAGTAATTTGAATAAAACTATTGTCGGAAATACTTAGCTCCTTCATAGCCACCATTGGCATAGAGTAGCTCATCAAACCTTTGGTAATATTCAACAAGCCTGATGTTTTAGGCGACTCGTCCGAGAATAAATACTTCACATCCCCTTCGAGTGTCACATTAAGATAATTATCCATGGAATTATCAAAATATAGATTAAACCTACAGCCCTCATCCACAACTAGCTCTGCATCAAGAAGTGTAAATATATCCATAAGGTGCGATTGCCTTCTTTTCATTTCCATACTTAAAGTAGTATCTATAATTTCCAGTGTGTCAATCTTTGTAAAATTCACTATTTCATCACTCTCCGAAACAGATAAATCTTCGGGGAAGGTGTAATTTATTACTGTCGGATAATTAAACTCCACATAGGATTTTGCCTCTAAGTCTTCAAGGGTTCCCGACATCTTAACATCAAAGTTAGCGACGATTTTTCCAAATATCATTTGATTATTATCCTTCGTCGAGTTCATCAACTCCATAGCCTCCGACTTAATATGAAAATCATTAAATTTCAAGGCATTATCGCTAATATCTATAATACCTTCAAAATAGGACTTATGATTATTAAGATCAATAATCGCCAACTGATCAGGCTTAATTTTATTATTATCAAACAGTACTTTCTTATTGTTGACGCGAAAAATTTCCTGCAAGTCTTCAAGACCAAATTTTGTATCAACAAACTGAAAATAACCATTCCAAATGGGAGCATCTATAGACCCACCAATTTTCATTTTAGCACTAATGCTACCCTCTACATCGTATAAATACTCTTGTAAATAGGTATTAAGAAAATCAAGATTTATCCTTTTGATATCCGCATTTATATTTACACTCTTCCTATCATCAAACTGAATAGCACCATCGAAACTAGCTTGATCCGAAGTACCGTTTACTGTTGAAGAAAAAGTAAACTTCTCACTATCAAAACTTGCCTTACTAATCTTTATATCACCAATGGGATGGTTTTCGTACTGAAATGTGTCTATATCCACCTTTAGAGTAATTTTACTCACATCTGCACTATAACAAGTAGATAAATCAATATTTGCATTACCCCGGAGCACACTATCATTTGCTAGTACAGTATTAAAAACAGATAAGTCAATATTCTTTAGAAAAAGGCCTATTTCTTTCGCCCCATCAATAGTTTCAATTTTTATTTCTTTATCAGCACGTCTAAGGTTGATGTTTTCTGCCACAAAATGTGACGATTCAATAAGTAAACTATTGTCTGTTTTTACATTCCATTTATTAGATAAAATTACAATCGTATCTCTAGGAATAGTAACTAAGTAGCCCAAACCCTCCTCTTTGCTTAAGAAAGAAACATCGATAAAATTCACATTATTTCTACCCGAAAAATTAATATTAGTAAACAATTTACGCTGCTTAAAATCGCCATCAACTTTAAGTGTGGTATGAAATAAAGAATCAATATACAATCGAGAAGATAAGGCATAATCAAAACCCTGTAAGTCGCCAGTAACATGCACAGAGGTGCTATCCATTACATTTCCATCATACTCAAAATCTGGCATAAACATATCAATGTCAATACTTTTACTAGCATCTATATATTTGGCATCAATCTCAAAGCTAGATATTTTGGGAAGGCTTAAAGCTATATTTTCACCTAATAACTCGTAGGGATTTCCAATATCGGCATATAGGCTTATATCAGGAAAGTATAGGCTATCGGACTCATTTTTTCCCTTTTCCAAAACAAGTATATCAACAAAATTATTATAATTATTAATAAGCGTATCGATACTTCCGTATATATTGGCTTCAATAGTATTATTATCACTCTTGAAACTAAAACTAGTCTCTTCAGCACTATGACTGTAGTCAATATCCAAGCTTTTTACCGTATTAGTTTCAATAGTGTCAGCGAGAGAGAGATTTTTAACTTCAGCTAATAAAATAGTTGCCGAGCTATTAAAATTATAATCCAATATAATCTCAGAATTCATGGCAAGGATTTCTGGTGAAACCATGATACCACTTTCCTTAAAACTAAAACTAACTACATCTAATTGCGTTTTAGAATTAATCAAACTATCATTAATCAGCCCTTGTGATAAAAGTTTAAACTTAGCATGCTCATCCTTTGAGTCTATATGAATGATATAATGCTCATCATGCAAGTTGATATCTGCTAGTAAGCTATCGTATACCAATGTGTCTAGTTGAACTCCTAGCATCTGTATACTAGCTTGAATCTGCATATTAGAAAGATTATCACCCTTCAAATCTCCATCAAACTCAAAGTGTTTTACTTCAAAATTATCATATTTATCGGCCAATATATTTCCATCAATATTTGCCACTATCGAAGGTGAATCATCGGATATATCAATGCGTACATCCATATTCTGAGTGCCATAATCTGTTTTAAGAACTCCTTGCACATGACTTTTGTGAGTAGAGCCAGCAATATTTCCCACAAATGCACTGCGCTTAGGAATAAATTGCAAATCACTTTTATCAGTAATAAAAGGCTCAATATTCTGTTTTAAGATTTCAAAATTGGCAATGGAAAAATCAAACTGAAGCGAGTCCATATTTGAGATATTTTTCAAGTTGCCCTTGGCTTTAAGCTTTACATTATGGTCATATACAGCATCAATATCAGTATGCAAATTTTGCGGATTTCCTTTGGAGTGTGATTTCAAATGAATGCTTCTTCCATGTATTTTATCAATCCCCTCTATGTCTTTTAAGGATTCGCCAGCATAATAATCCACTTCATTCCATGTATCAATCCTACAATTGAAAGAAAGATCTGCATCTCTATTATCAGTAAAATCAAAAGTTTCAATGTGGTAGCCCATGTTTCCATTAAGTTGAAAACTACTATGCTTAAGTTTTAAATGAAAGTCATCAAAACGAAGCTGCTCATTATCTGCATATATATAGCCAGAACTTTGCTCAATATAAATCCGATTATTCTCAACAAAAGCACCTGAAATCAAATTGATTGATATATTTTTCTCTGAATAAAATAGCTCTGTAGCCTGCGCATTCATTTTGGCAAAATGAATATGATTATTATCGAAATGATCTTTATTTTCAGGCAAATAGGAAATGTCATAGGTAAACTCTGAATGCTCCATTTTTACCATACCACTATGTACCTTCCAATCGGAAGTGCCTGGTATGGTATCTAGGGTATCATTCATAAAAATGAGATTAAAATAGGACTCGTAAACCTCAATATCAGAAAATTTCACATCCTCTTTTGCCACATCAAGTAACATATCTTTACAAACAAGATGCTGCCCACCTGTGGCAAACCACATCGTACTATCGTTATAAGTAAACTCTGAATTCCGTAAGTCACCATTTTTAGCAATAAGAACAAACTGCGTTACGCTTGTATCAATTTTCTCATTGGGGTCAAATGGCGAAACATAGTCAATCTTTGTATTCTCAATCAGTACATTATCTACCTTATAAGTATAGTCTTCCATCGTTAATGATGAAACAGACAGCACTCCTACATTAATATTGATAAACATATTAGATTCCGTATCGTTATATATTATAGAGGAGTTGGTAACCGAAATATGATTTAAGGCAATGGTCCAGGCTTGCGAATCATCGCCCTCTACAGGATCAATGGTGGCTGTATCGCTCGCAGGTAGTAAACTCAACAAATCAGTATGCAAGCCATCCAAACGAAGGTCGTCAATAATAATATGATGGTGTAAAAGTGGGCTAAACGCTATATCAAGGCTCAATGTTTTCAATTGAAGCAAACTGTCCTGTTTTCTAAGAATAACAGTATTACACAAATTGACATCAGCCCAAAAGCTTAAATTAAACTTTTCGATACTCACATCGGCTTGCAAATAATCGCCTAGTTCGGTCTCTATTTTAGATAAAACATAGGTTTGTACAAAGGGAATATACACCGAAAATACCAATGCAACGAAAAGGACAATAAGAATCGCCAAGGTAATAAGGGCCCTTTTTATGTATTTTCTATAGTCTTTCAAATTTCAGAATTCACACCAATGTTTAACTTGTAAAATTAACTATTTTTTCTAATCATTTTTTACTCCTATTTTTTCACTAGAAGAAAAATGACGTGCATTTTTAATTCGGAGTTTACTCGTTATTTCAGCATGTTGGTTCAGTACAATGTGGTGTAAAAAATTTGAAAGAATAAAATTTTCTCAAATAAAATCTTAGCATTGATTGAGGAATTAAGTTATCCTTTTTCAAAGAAACAAATAACATAAAATACCATTTATCAAAAAACCTACCTTTGCGCCATTCAAAAATATAAGTACACTATGAAACTAGAAGCAAATACGGTTGGAAGCATACTTTTTACTCTCAAAGCAGGGAGCTACGATGGCGATATAATTGAAAAAATACCTGAAGTAGAACCCTTTGAATTTCTTTATGGAATTGGCACTATGCTACCCGCTTTTGAAGAAAAATTAGGGGGCTTACAAGCAGGCAATCAATTTAAGTTTTTTATCAATAGTGAAGATGCTTATGGCAGCTACCAAGAGGGTATGCAAGTGGAATTTGATAAATCATTATTTGTGGATGCTGTTGGCAATTTTTTGGAGGATGAAGTTGTTTTAGACAATTATATCCCCATGAAAGATGAAGAAGGTAATCTATTGAACGGGAAGGTGATATTGATTGAAGATACTAAGGTGAAACTTGATTTCAATCACCCTCTAGCCGATATAGATTTATACTTTGAAGGAAAAATTATGGGTGTGCGCCAAGCCAATGAGGACGAGATTGAGCACCAGCACGTGCATACCCAATGGGAGGCTGCTGGCCCTGACGACCCACAGGTTTGTCATGTTTAGTCACTTACACTAGCTGAAACGGCTTTCACATTCTTTTTTCGTAGATAGCTTAATCGCCAATGTAGTAGTGCGTATAGCACAACTATTTGAATGGCTAGTATTGCATAATTACAACTCACATTAGCAAATGCCGCATCCTGCTGTGTCAATTTCACTAATGTTTCCATAAAAGGTGTTGTAGGTAAAACATAACTAAACCAGATATAAATATCGGGTAATGCGTATCTAGGCCATGCATAGCCCGTTATTAAAAATATTGGGTAAGAGGTGAAAGCAACAATTTCCATGAAAACAATTTGCTTTTTAAAAAACGAGCCCACCAAATTTGTAAACAGAATCATTGCCATAATAAACAACACCACCAGTAAAGACAAATGTGCCACATCGCCATGCACTGGAAGCTCAAAAAATGGAAATATAGTTGTTAGTGCCAGCAATGGATAGGCCAAATACAAAATAAAGTAAAAAGCATTTTTTCCTATAATGGCTGTAAATATACTACGGTTGGGGCTTAGCCAGCTGCCCAAAATATTATCTTCTCGTTCAATACTCACGCTCTCGCCCAAGCCTATTAACAAAGTTTGTTGAATGATTAGAAACAATAATCCAGGAAGAAGAAAATAACCGTAATTATTAAATATATTATTTACAAAATTAACTTGGGGCTGAACTGGCATCACCATCTCAATAGCCTCATTGGGGTGGCTACCCATTTCTTCAAAATATTTCATTCGCACACCAGCGCCAAGCATTAGCGATACTTTTTGTACAGTTTTATTAATCTCATTGGACATTAAAAAACGGGAGTTATTCAAATAGAGAGTAATATCCGTACCCTTAAGCGTCATAATATCTTTTTCGAAACCTTTGGGAATAACCAAAACTCCAAATACATCAAAACGATAGAATAAATCTTGTGCCTCTTCGTATGTATTTGGTGAATGACTCACATGCACCTTTTCGGACGACTCAATAAACCGGGTATAGGTACGCGATAGCTGACTCTGATCCATATCTACCACAGCCATATTAACCGACTCGATATCCTTATTCATATAGATAGTACCCAGAAGAAAAATATATAGCAATGGGGCTCCAAATATGGTAAGGATTATACTTCCGTCGCCAGCAATAATACCCAGCTCACGCTTTATTAAAATCCATATGTCCTTTATAAAACTCATTGCTTGCAAGATTTAAGTTTATTAAGATGTACATATAGGGCAGCATAGGCAATAACAAAACCAACTAAGCAAAAAACCAACAAAGCCTTAAACTCAGGAAAAGCATAATGAAGAGGTGTGTTCATTTGATAAAGCTTCAGGAAAGCTTTTAGAAAATAAGTGTAAGGAATAAGGTCTGAATAGAAACTATTGAAGGCAGGCATTCCAAATATTGGAAAGGTAAAACCACTAAAAACAAAGGCTGGCGAATTATAAAAGAAGGAGATATCCATCGCAATCACCTCATC
>JAGLCR010000070.1 GCA_023146135.1 Bacteroidales bacterium | reverse complement strand
GGCACTACTAATTCATTAGGAATACTATAATTACTGATTTTTTCTCCTGTCTCACAAATTTGCGTACTCACTTCCAAATCTACTTTTTCCCCTAGCCATAAAAGCACATAGCCATCTTGGATTCCAACGCCCATGCTTTTCCATTCCTTATCTGCCCATTTTCCTGTATTTACTATCATTGAGGAAGTATAAGGAATGCTGTTCCAAAATTCCAGAACAAACCCGACATCAGCATCGGCATTTTCCCAATAAGTGAGCTCCCATGCCTTGCCAGGATAATTTGCTATCTTTTTGGCTTTGTCTTTTATATCATTTCGTCTATTTTGATCGGCAGGGAAACAGAATGCTTTCCATGTTCCTTTATCCGACCATGAATGCATATTACAATCATCATCGGAGCTATAATTCTTGGATAAATCAGCGGCATGAATTTTAGCCACATAAGATAGGGATTTAGAAAGCGGAATAGCTTCTAAAGCTAGTTTTGCTCTATAAGTATTCACCAGAGAATATAATTTGTATTCTTGCTGACTGATACAAAAATCCTGAGGTATTTTAGAATCTGTTTGTGCCCATAATTGTGCTGACAGAAAAACAGAAAAGAAAAATATTTTATAAACCACCTTCATTTAATACATTTTAAGTTTATGACGTTTGGCAATTTTATCAGGCGCCATACTTGCCATATAATGATATGAAAGTGTAAATCTACAAATGATTAGTGGAATTTACTATTTTATTATTACTAATGCTGCTTTTTAATCTTGTCACTTAAGCTTAAGCCCTCAATTACTTCGGTATTAATACCATCACTCAAGCCCGTTCTTATTTTTCTTTTTTCAAAAACCTGCGGACTAGTTTCTACTTCTACATAAGTATTACCATCTTCAAACAACAACAAGCTTTCACTCACTGCCACTACACTATCCTGACGGTCGAGCACAATAGCCGCATTTGCACTATAACCTGCCCTGATAAAATAATCATCGCGTAATTCCACTTGGGCTTTTATTTCAAACTGTACGGCACCATTTTCTATCATCCCTTTTGGTGAGATATGCTCTAAAACCGCATCAAACTCTACATTTTCGATAGCGCCTATTGTGAGTATCAACGGCATGCCCTCTTCTATTTTCCCTACCTCCGACTCATCTATTTTTCCTTCAAAAATCATTTCGCCCATGTCAGCTACGGTAGCAATGGTAGTACCATCGTTAAAAGTATTACTTTCGATAACGCTATTCCCCTCTTCTACAGGAATTTCCAATATCATGCCTTCGATGGTTGACGAGATTAATGTATTTGTAGTTGCTTGCGCATTGCTTGTTTGTCCATCACGAATAAGTTCAAGGTTTTCGATGGCAGCATCAACCTCTTGCTGTGCGTTACTATAATTAATCTCCACTTCATCAAAATTTGATTGAGCAATCACCTCTTTATTGAAGAGTTCTTTTTGACGTTTATACACTATTTTTTCATATTTCAACTGTATTTTAGCTCTATCTACGCGCGCTTTGGCATTATTAAGGCTTACCATATTAGGGATAATTTTTACTCTGGCAATCAAATCTCCTTTTTTAAGAACTTGACCTTCTGTCACAAAAATCTTATCAATAATCCCTGACACTTTAGGCTTTATCTCTATCTCTTTGCGTGGCTTTACTGAGCCTGTTGCTGTTGTTTTCTTAATGATATTGGTTTCAAAGGCCTGGGTAGTTTCAAAAACAACAGGTTTTACTTGAGATTTCTCCCAAAGGTAATACATGGTATATCCAAAAATCCCCAATATGATTAATCCTATTAAAATCTTAAAAAATGTCTTCATATATTTATTTATATAATAATTTATTTACTTATATCTATGTATTGAAGTTTAAAACCTAGAGCATCCTAAAACTTTTTACTTTCAACTATTTACTTTCAACTTGCCTGCCGGCAGGCATGGCTTTCAACTAACGATCATTCATCCCTCAAAGCATCTATAGGTTTTATACTAACCGCTCTATTAGCAGGAAACAAACCCGCCAAAGCACCTGAAATCACTAATATCACAAGTGCCAACATTGCTTTTTGGAAATCCACTTCAGGATGAGCAAACATATCCGAATTTGCTTCAAACTTATTCAGAAGATAGCTAATCCCCTCAAGCAAAGATACGCCTATCACTAAGCCAAAATACCCTGACACCGAGGTCAACAAAATAGATTCCAAGACAATTTGTTTTCTTATTTGCCAAGGTGTAGCGCCTATAGCACGCTGAATACCAATCTCTTTAGTGCGTTCTTTTACAATAATGAGCATGATATTACTCACGCCTATCACCCCAGCCAAAAGCGTACCTATACCTACTATCCAAATCAAACCATTGACACCTGCAAACAGATTCTCCATTTTCAAGAATTGCTTTTCCACATTAAACGAACCTATGGCACGCTTATCTTCGGGTGAGATAGAGTGCCTACTGGCAATTATCTGTTTAGCCTTTTCCAGAACAAAAGCTGCTGAATGACCTTTTTTGGCTGTAATAGAATACCAGCCTACCACATTACCCATATTATAAGTGCTTTGCAAAGTAGTAAATGGCATAAAGATCTGCTTGTCCTCTTCTTCGGCCTCCCGATTACTTTTCTTAGAACTATTAACACCTACCACTCTGAAGAAAACACCCCGTATTTTCATATATTCTCCAATAGGGTCTTCCCCTTTATCAAACAGCTCTTCGTAAACACTTTTCCCTATAACAATTACTTTCCTTTTTTCAACAATATCTATATCGTTGATGAATCTACCTTGAAGAATATTTGAAGGATCGATTAAATTATAATCCGGGTAATCGCCTTGGATAAAATAAGAAGCGGCTTTTTCTTTCCTGATAACATTATTCACCCCTTGCTCAGCAAAAACTTGTAAACGAGGTGCTATATATTGTATTTCGGCTAAGTTATCTATGAGTGCTTGGGTATCGTCATTATCAAAGCGCACACGCCGTCCTCTAGGAAAACCCTTATAAGGAATCGTTGTTTTCTTTCCCCACATAAACATACTGTTAGTAGCCATATCGCCCATACCAGTATTAATACCATTTTGCAATCCTTGGCCAGCACCCAACATGACCACCAACATAAATA
>JAGLCR010000007.1 GCA_023146135.1 Bacteroidales bacterium | reverse complement strand
TATTATTATACAACAATATGTTATATATATGGGTAGCGAAAATAGAATCAAATAATAAATATCAGCTAAAAATAAGATGCGTCTGCCCTTATAGCAATAGCCCTTAATATAGAATTCAGAGTACAATGGCAGCTATTTTAAAAATACCAACATATTGGTATTTCATACTGCTAAAAAAAATTATTTCTTTGCGCTGCATTAAGTTCATAATTAAAAGCTGAAATATCAGCTATATATTTTACAATTATTTTTTGAAAACATCTAAAATAACTCCCATGCGATTATTAATTATAATATTTATCTCAATACTAGCATCAAATGTCTACTCACAAAGCGCTCCAGCGTATAATGACCCATCCACTGATGCCATGCTTTTTGGCGATGTGAAAGACGCTGAAACAGGGGAGCATATGCCCTATGTAAATATTGTAGTAAAAGGAACTACCATAGGCACCACGACCAATATAACAGGGCACTATATGTTTACTGATTTACCCATTGGCGAAATCACTCTTATAGCAAGCTATATGGGTTATAAAAGTGTTGAAAAAACAATAGTTACCAAAGACAATGAAGCGCAAGAATTGTTTTTTTTGCTGGAATATGATGCCATAATGACTGAGCAGGTGGTGGTTTCAGCAGATAGAAATGCCATGAGCCGATCAGAAGCTCCCGTTATTGTTTCGTCTATTGCACCCAAGCAATTGGAGGCAATAGAAACAAATACCGTAGCTGATGGACTTAGTTTTTCGCCGGGCTTGCGTGTTGAAACCAATTGTCAAAATTGTGGTTATACTCAGCTACGAATGAATGGTCTTGAGGGAGCTTATTCACAAATATTGGTTAACTCTCGACCTGTTTTTAGTGGATTGGCAGGAGTGTATGGTTTGGAACAAATTCCTACAGAAATGGTGGAGCGCATAGAAATTGTTCGAGGTGGTGGATCTTCAATATTTGGGGGCAATGCCATTGGTGGAACGGTAAATATTATCACTAAAGACCCCATTAACAACACTTTTAATATATCTGCCAAAAGTTCAGCAATAGGCGTTGGAAGTAGTCAAACCAATAATATGGCAGTAGATAATAGACTTAGTTTCAACGGAGCACTTGTTACTGACGATTTGAAAGCGGGTGTTTTTATTTTTGGATTACATCAAGATAGAGACCATTGGGATGCAAATAGTGATGGTTTTTCGGAAATTGTAGAGCTGGTAAATACCTCTGCAGGTTTTCAGGCCTATTATAAACCCACTCAAAAAAGTCGCTTAAGTATTGAGTACCATAATTTGACTGAAAAACGACGAGGTGGCGATCGTTTTGAATATATGCCTCATGACGCAAATATTGCCGAAATGCTTGTGCATAATAACAATAGTGGAGGATTTACCTTCGAAACGTTCATGGGAGGAAAAAAATATAATAAATTATCGCTCTATGCATCAGGACAAAGTGTTGATCGCGATTCTTATTATGGAGCACAAAAAGACCCCAATGCATATGGTAAGACCCTTGGAATGACATCTGTAATTGGAGCGCAATATGTGGAAAACATTAAAAGTTTCTTAAAGGCTCCTGGAGCGTTAACCGTGGGAATAGAAAACCTCAACGACAAAATAAAGGATACTAAAATAGGACATGATACAATCGATAATAGAATTGTTTCTGACCAAATAGTAAATACCATTGGTAGCTACGCTCAGTATCAAATGAACTATAAAAAGTTTAAGCTTTTGTTTGGGTTTAGATTAGATCATTATCAAATTAGCGACTTGGACAGCAAGCACAGTGATATCTCCGGAACAGCATTCAACCCTCGTGGAAATATTTTATATGATTTATCTAAAAACGTTCAGCTACGTGTATCTTATTCAACGGGTTATAGAGCACCGCAAATATTTGATGAAGACCTGCACATTGAAGCTTCAGGAGTTCGAAGGGTGGAGCATCGCAATAGCCCCGATCTTACAGAAGAGCGCTCACAATCATTTAGCGCATCTATTCGTTTGGATAAAAACTTTGGTCGATGGGATGTGGAGTTTCTTGCCGAAGGTTTCTATACCGAGTTAAAAAATCCATTTGTTACAGCCTTTAAAGATCAAGGTAATGGACTTGTGTATTCGGTACGATCAAATGCTGAAGATGGTGCAAAAGTATATGGTAGTAATTTGGAACTTACTATGGCTCCCTCACGAAGATTTTTTGTACAACTTGGCGGAACAATTCAAGCCAGTGAGTATGAGAGTGCTCAACAATGGGGCGAGGATAGTACTAGTTTGAGCAATCAGATTACACGCACACCGGCATCATATGCATATATTATTCTTACTTATGATCCCATCAAAGATCTTTCCTTATCATTTTCGGGAAACTACACTGGCCCAATGTATGTACCACATCTTGCTGGAGGAAACAGAGAAGACGGAAGCACAATTCAAAAAGAGATGCTCGTAAAATCTCCCAATTTCTTTGTTCTAAACTTAAAAGCCTCCTATACCCTTAAACTTTCATTGGCAACAAAAATGGAATTCTTTGGTGGAGTAAAAAATATCCTCAATAGTTATCAAACAGATTTTGATTACGGAATTGATCGCGATGCCGGCTATGTATATGGCCCAATGATGCCTAGAACAGTATATGTTGGATTGAAATATATGATGTAGTAAAGTTAATAACGACTTTTTACGATTACTTACATTGTCATTTGTAGCAAAAGTTAAGAATATCAAATTTCAATAGAATCACTTTAACTGAGTGTTTCATTATTTATTAGACTGTATTCAAAACAGCTCTGCCTTTACTGTGAAATACAAGCTGTTACCCTATAAAGTATAGAACCCTATTGGAGCAGTCATTGGTGCCGATTGAGTTTTGCCAGCGACTGTTTTAGCAGTGATGTAATACTCAATTTTTTTATTTGGCCCCAAATAATCGATGTTTGCTACAAAGTAATTCACTTGGTCTCTTTCCTCCAATTGTACTGTGTTCCATTCTGAACTTCCTTTTTCTCTCCACATCAATTTCATTTCACTCCTTATCAAACCCGAATTACTATAGTCGATTATGCTTGCTTCAAAAGTGATACTGTTATCTGATTTAGTTGGCTGTTTTGCAAAAGCTATATAAAGCATCTGTGGGTTCCACATGGCTCTTGTTCTACAATGTAGCGCATCTCCATCTTTCCATCCCAATCCCGAAACACGTCGTTTCAACACTCGTGGATGCAGTTTTGGCTCTTCAAAAACGTCATAGTAAAAACCTTTTACAGTATATCCAGGCATAGCGGTTTTCCATTGTGATAAGGCAATGGAATCTTGTGAAATACCAAACAAAGGAACATAGATGTTCTTGTTAATAATTAAGGAGTTGGAATATGCAGCCAATCGATCATCTTTATATCGAGCAGTACTCAATCTAATAATTTCATATGCTTCACCTTGGGCATTTTTTAGTTGTGTGAGTTCATTATTTGCGATGTCCTCATATATCTGATACAACTCATGATCGGCAGGAGGTTGCATTACAAATAAGCGGTTATTATCCAGAATTTTTAAGTAACAATCGATATGCTGAATTCCACTGTGCTCAAAATTTGAGATAAAGTTATAAGCTTCTATTCCTAAAAAATCTTTTGAATCGTTTACTAGCTCTTCATCACTATTACCAATATAACGGTTTTCATTTTTGATAACGCAAGTAGATAAAGCAGCACCTCTACCATCCATAAATACATTGCCGCCGGTAAAAGTAAATGGCAAATCAATTCTTTCATAGCCCATATAATTGGCAATATCCAAGGGGGTATTGTCATCGTCAGTGGTTAATACTATTTTCTGAGCTCCTGATATATCATCTTTTTCAGTAAAAAGAAATTGTAAAGAATCGTTACAACCGATTGTTGTAACTGGAGTACTGTATTTGTACTGTCCATCGGCAAGACGCATTACACCAAGCGAATCGAATACAGCAAATGCACCCCAATCACGTGCCCACCACGAATCGAGTCCTTGAGCAGAAACAATAAATTCTACATTATTTAGATCAATATTCCATTTTATGTACCACTCTTTTGCTATTTCAATCTCCTCTTTATTGGGAACAATGGTGTATAGTTTAGCATCTTTCGCCAACTCAATGATAAGCTTATGAGGCAAGTCTAGAGGCCATACCACAATAGTTCCTAATGCAGGTTCCCACTCAGCGGCAACCCTATTTGAGTGGTGCTTTACTACCGGTGGTTCAATTACTGTTGATTTTTTCTCCACATTACTACTGCAGGAAACAAAAATATAGCTTACAAATACAAATACCGTGATAATTCTTTTTGAAATCATTCCCAAATATGTTTAAGTTAATCTTTTTCAATTGTTAGAGTTCAAAAATAGTGTAAAAAGTATTTGAACTTACGAAATACATAGTCTTGAAACAGTAATCATTTTTAAAGAGGGGGAACAAGTCTGTTAATTGAAATTCTAAATAAAAAGCCAAAAACCAAAAAAATAATATACTTTTACGCTAAAATATATATCATATGAAGAAAATCGCCCTTCATTGGCAAATACTTATAGCTTTGATTCTTGCAATTGCTTATGGTATTGTGTTCAATACAGATTACAAAGTTAGAGAAATAAGTATTAAAAGGCTTATATATCAAAATGTTGACCAACAAGTTGTTTCTCAATACGCTCAATTGAAAGGGCAATCCTTTGAGAGCAAAGCAGCATTTAAGGAGGCTCTCAGTAATCAAATAAATGTTGCTTATGGCGAATATGAGAATATATTAGTTAAGGAGGCCTATTTCAATCCACCCATCAGATATGTTTCCTGGCTTGGTGATGTATTTATTAGAGCACTTAAAATGCTAATAATACCGCTTGTTTTAAGTTCACTTATTAGTGGAGTATCAAATTTGGGAGGCAGCGAAAACCTTGGAAGATTGGGTATTAAAACATTGTCCTACTATGTGCTAACAAGCACTTTTGCGATAGTTACAGGTTTGTTTTTTGTAAACATAATAAAGCCTGGTGTGGGAGCAGATAAAAGTGCTGAGCAATTGGTTGAAGGCCTAGCAAAGTCAAGTGATACCATTGGAGACACCTTGATTAATATTGTACCAACAAATATTTTTGAAGCCTTAAGTAATGGAAACATGCTTTCAATTATTTTCTTCGCCCTTATTTTTGGTGTATTTATAACAAAAGCACAAGCAAAAGCAAAAACGATATTTACGGACTTTTTTAACGCTCTTTTTGATATTATGATGAAAATAACCATGTGGGTTATTCGATTTACTCCTATTGGTGTTTTTGGTATTGTGGCAAAAGTAATTTCAGATCAGGATGATTTGATTGGACTTGCCGCTCGTATGGGATTGTATATGCTTACTGTTTTATTAGCCTTAAGTGTACATGCATTTATCACACTACCTTTACTTACAAAGTTTATAGGAAAGGCCAGTCCACTAAAACATTTTCGTGCAGTAACTACACCGCTACTTACAGCATTTTCCACCTCCTCATCGGGAGCTACTCTGCCCCTCACAATGACAGCAGTAGAAAAAAATGATGGTGTATCAAATAAAATTACAAGTTTTACCCTACCTCTTGGTGCCACTGTAAATATGGATGGCACAGCTCTTTACGAGTTAGTTGCAGCCATGTTTATTGCACAGGCATATGGCATCGATCTTTCGCTAGGACAGCAGTTTATCATGGTGCTTACGGCATTATTAGCTTCCATTGGAGCAGCAGCTATACCAATGGCTGGTATGGTTATGATAACGGTAGTGCTAACGGTTGCTGGGCTTCCATTGGAAGGTATCGGTTTGATTCTTGCTGTTGATCGTATTTTGGATATGTTCCGAACATCGGTAAATGTATGGAGTGACACCTGTGGTGCTGTTATTATTGCGAAATCAGAAGGTGAAACACTTAAGGTTTAGTAAAGAACACTTGTATCTTTTGTATTAGTGTTTTTACATCAATGGGTTTAGAAAGGCAGTCGTCAAAAAGGTCAGCATAATTACCCTTTTCTACATTCTCTAAACTCACGGCTGTTTGTGCAATCACAGGCAAGTCATTTCTTATACTTTTAAGCTCTTTTATCACTTCATACCCATTCATTACAGGCATTTGAATATCAAGTAGTAATAAGTCAATACTCGTATCTTTTGCTAATATATCAAGGGCTTCACGTCCATTTATTGCTTGCGAAACCTTTACTTTTGTCTTACTCAAAATAATTCGTAATAGCTCAAAATTAATAACATCGTCTTCTGCAATTAGTATATGTTTATCAGACCAATCAACATCATGTGCTGACAATGTTTTCTTTTTTGTTTTTAAAGTTGGTTTTGGTGTATAATCTAAAAACACGGTAGGCAGATTGAAATAAAACTCTGAACCAATATTAAGAGTGGAAAAAACCCATATTTTTCCACCAAGCAATGTAACCAAGCGTTTTGAGATATCTAACCCTAGTCCCGTACCTTTAATACCTTCTGTATTGCCTGCAGATTCTCTACTAAAACGGGTAAATATATTCTCCAAATATTCAGAGTCAATACCAATACCACTATCTCTCACAAAGAACTGAATCATATTATCATCAGTTATTTCATATCCAAATTCCACAAACCCTTTCTGAGTATATTTTATGGCATTTTCTATAAGGTTGGATAATACCTGTCGCAATCGCATGGGGTCAGAAAAAATGGCAAATCCTGGGTTGTCGACAGCAATATTAAGTTTTAAACGTAAATTTTCTCGTGTTTCTATTTTCCGTTGAAAACTCAAATACAATTCCTCCAATATACCATTTACCTCGCATCGTTTATTCTCAATATGCATCTGATTTGCCTCAATCAAGCTAACATCAATAATGTCATTTATCAAGTTATGTAACTTATTACCATTACTTTCAATTAAGGTAGCATACTTTCGTCGTTCCGAATTAGATAATTCAGTTTCATCAGCAAGTATTTTCGAAAAACCAAGAATTGCATTCAATGGATTACGAATATCATGTGACATGTTTGCAAGAAATTTTGTTTTTAGCTGCGCACTCTTTTCAGCACTTTCTTTGGCTTCAATAAGTTCCTTTTCAAGAATCCTCTGATCATTAAGATCCCTTATTGTAGCTAAAATAAATATACTTTCATCAAAATCAAAACGAGATAGAGAAACTTCTGTTTCAAAAAGTTTACCGTTCAAGTTTTTATGAATCCATTCAAAGGTGGGCTTTTCATTTCTTGCAGCTTTGACAAGGTGTTTCAAGCCCTGACTCTTTGAAGTAACACCCTCCTTTTGAAATTCGGGTGATAAATCCCATATGGAATTTCCAATAATATCTTCGCTAGACTCGCCTTCAAAATACAGATAACCAAGCTTATTACAAAAAATAATTTGATCATTTTTTATAACCCACCTTGCCTCATTTGTATTTTCAAATATGGTTTCAAATATTTCGACCGGGTATCTTCTTTCCTGCTCCATGCTATGTTTATTTATGGTTCAACAGATTTATTCTTTGAAGAAATCCAAAAATATATACCCGCCACTACAAGAGGAATACTCAGGATTTGACCCATATTGAGCATTGACCCGTCTGACAATAGGGTGCTTTGGTGATATTTAATAAACTCGATAAAAAATCGAATACCAAATATTAAAATTAAAAACACTCCAAACAATTTGCCTCGAGGACTTTTGCCATCATCTTTTTGGTAAATCGTCCAAAGAATAGCAAATGAGACTAAGTAAGAGAGTGCTTCGTAAAGTTGAGTAGGATGCATAGGAACGACTTCAGCATTGTTTACAAACACAAAGCCCCATGGCAATTCGGTAGGAGTTCCGTATATTTCAGAATTCATTAAATTTCCGATTCTAATAAGTGCACCGGTTAGAGCGGTTGGAACAACAATTCTATCCATTGTCCAAAGATAATTTCTATGGTATTTACGCGAATAAAAATATATAGCAATCAATATCCCAATTGCTCCACCATGACTTGCTAAACCACCGTGCCATACCATTAATATTTCACTCATATTTGCTTGATAATATGCCCATTCGTAAAAGAATACATGTCCGAGTCGAGCACCTAAAACTGCTCCTAAAATAGTGTAAATAGTAAGCTTATCTACCTCTTCAACTTTAAGTCCAGCACGTTTATAAAAATAGCTTACTATATAAAAACTAAGCATAAAGCCCGTCGCGAATAGCAGTCCATAGTACCGCACTTGTAAAGGTCCAAGGTCAAATAATATGGGGTCAATTGACCAGCTTATCGAATTAAGAATTCCTATCATACTGCAAATGTACTCTTTTCATTTATTCTACAAAGCCAGAAGTATGTATTATTGTTGACCTTTTTTATTAATTTCGCTTATAGTATTATTTTAATTCTTCGTTCAAAAATAAAACCTAATTACAAGCGTTAACAATTAACTATTAAGCCAGATAAACTGCACTATTCTTATTATGGTATTGTTTTGGTTATCTAATTTATAATAAATGATTAGCAATAAATCATTCGTCATAGTATTAAGCATCTTACTCAGCTATAGTCTTTCATCGAAAGCTCAATTGGGAGGGAGCAAAACCTATATGTTTCTAAACATGGCCAATTCGGCCAGGGTTTCGGCGCTTGGGGGAAACTATGTACCAATTTATGACAATGATATTACATTAGCATACTCCAATCCTTCGTTGATAAACGAAAAAATGCACGGACAGTTTTCACTTAATTACTTAAATTATTTTGAAGATGTAAATGCAGGTTTTGTAGCCTATGGCCATGAATTTAATAAGATTGGTACTTTTGTAGCAACATTGCAATTTCTTAGTTATGGCGATTTTATTGAACGTGATGAAGTGGGACGCGAATTGGGGAGCTTCAGAGCCTCTGAATACGCTCTTACTATTGGCTGGGCAAAAAAGCTAAGTGACCACTTCCAAATAGGTGTGAATCTCAAAAATATTTATTCTAAACTTGAAATTTATAAATCCTATGGCATAGCAGCTGATCTTGCATTGAGTTATATAAACGAGGAAAAGCACCTTACTTCCTCTTTCATTGTAAAAAATATTGGTCGCCAGATTACAACATATAATGGTGGCGACCGCGAGCCAATTCCTTTTGAAATTCAATGGGGAGTTTCCAAGAAATTTGAGCATGCTCCTTTTCGTTTAGTACTATTATTAAACGACTTGCAAAAGTGGGATTTAACTTATACTGACCCTAATAAAGAACCCGAGCTTGACCCTTTTACTGGTGAACCAGTTGAAAATAGTTCGGGCTGGCATTTTGGAGATAAATTAATGCGACATGCTATTTTTGGTGTTGAATTAGCTCCTGGAAAAGGTAATTTCTTAGTGCAACTAGCTTATAATTATCGTCGTCGTCAAGAGTTGAAAATAGCATCCCGTACTGCTTTAGTAGGTTTTTCCTTTGGTTTTGGTATAAAAATATCAAAATTCAAACTCAGTTACTCCCATGCCAATTATCACTTGGCTGGAGGAACTAATACATTTACTATTACTACAAATTTTTCTGATTTCTTAAAGTAACGAATTGAATTTATCGTTCTATTTTTGTGCTCAACTCAAGGAGTAAACTATCGTGGGGCACTATATACAATGAATCAAGTAATTGAATCTTACTGTCTTCAATAATTCTTAATCCTTTATTTTTATTGGTAAAGAAAACTATAAAAGCCTCTGCTGCCCGCTTATTATTTGCCTCTTTTAGCATTGTTAATGCATATCGTATTTGCTCACCTTTTCGAAGTAGATAAACACCTGGATTATTACTGCTTACTTTCATATTTACCGTAGCGTAAAAGATTGATTCATCAGCAGAACCTAAATTTATTTTACTGGGAAGCTCAACAAAGGAAAGTCCATTTTGTATGGCTACTGATTTATAAACAAAAATATAATCTACCTCATGTTTTTTTAGCATTTTTAGTAATTCAATATCACTATGACGGATTAGCTTTTTATTTTTAAACAATAATTGATCTTTTAAACCAAACTCTTCATAATACTCTTCAGCAAGTTTTATTGTTAACACAGATCGCATTCCACAGGGGTCTGAATCAGGGTCTGAACGCCCAAAATTAACACTATCATTCAATAAAATTTGATACCAATTTTCTGAATTAATTTGCTGCTTTGCATGGCTACGATCATTATAAGCTAAAACAAGTTCGTTGGTGGCAAACTCAATATACCAGCTCGCATAATGTGGCATTAAAAGATTTTTTATCACTTGATAATCGGATGATACTACAACATCACAGGGCTTATTAAGCTCACTTATTTTAAGCACTGCAGTTCTACTTCCCGATACTTCGGATAACACTTTTACATGGGGATACTCCAATTCAAAATCTCTAATAATATCTTGCATTGGAATAAGCATGCTGCTTGCATAAAATAATACTAAATCTCCTTGAACTTCAGTAGAATCAATAACCTCCACCTTTTTAGTTGTAATGATATTGCAAGAAAATGCAGTAAACAATAAGCCGATAAAAAAAATAAGGACAATCTTCATGTAATTGAAATATTATATAAAACTATTGTATTAATAAAGTGTTATTCAAATTCTATATCATGTTGGTCACCATAGATTGAAGCCTCTTTGTAAAACTTCTTTAAAGCTTTATCAAGTCTCCTCGAACTCTGGTTGAGTAGTTGATTAAACCGATCATTGTCATCATCAGAAACATCTTCTTTCTTAAAAATTAAAAGCATTTCCGCAAAATCACTTTCCACAACCTCAAGATATGAAATTACCAAGGAGACTGCTTCCTTTTTGAATGACGCCTCATTATTAAAAATATCAACATTTTGTATAGTTCTAAGCTGACTATTAGTGTATTTCAACAGTCTTTGATAGCTCTCGTTAATACTTTTAATAGATTCAGCATATTCCTCCTCGTTTTGAATTAAATCGAACGCTCCATTAATTTCGTTTTTAACAACTAATTGACCATGTACTTGGTCTTGAAACTGATTATCAAGCTCAATAATTTCTTGAACTGGTAAATAAATTGAATCGAAATACTTGACAGCCTCATTACTGTTGTTAAGGCAGCCTTCCATAAAAAATGTTGACATAATAAATATCCAGATTAATAGCTTATTCATTTGTGCTTATCGATAATTAATAAATATCTGGCTAAATTACAATAAAAGGAGAGAACTCGAAGAGACTTTTCTACCCCCTCCAATGCCTCAGTATTGTTCTAGAAGCAATCATTTTCCTCTTTTTCCAAAGTTTACAATAGCTCTCTATCATCTTTTTATTCAATTCCTTTTAACCATATTGTATTTCATGATTATTTCAGGGCAAATTTGTTTTTCGATTTATTTTGGTTTAGCGTATCAAATGTATTATCTTTGACATCATCAAGCATATGCTATTAATATATGTTTGCTTAGTAATCCATGATAGGTCTAAATACGTTAAACAAATAAAGGGGATGATTGTATTTCATGGGTGTCACATCGCTCCGATAAAAATATAAGCAAATGAAAAAGTTTTACATTTTCACTTTCAGTATGATTACCCTTGGACTTAGCCTGTATTCTTGTGGAAAAACCGATTGTAAGAACTGCGAAGTTGTTACTTATGAAAATGGTACAGAAATAAGCCGTCAATCTGCAGTAGAGTATTGTGGAGACGATTTAACAAACATTGAGAATCAACCGCCTGTAGTTATTGGTAATAAAAAAACGATTTATGAATGTTATTAATAATATTCACTAATCTTTAAAAACTTAAAAGCAACCTCAAGGGTTGCTTTTTTTGTAGTAGACCAATTAGAATAGAAAAAACTGCAATTATCAATAAATAAGTATTAATAATTAGTACTCTTATAAATACAAGCAATTCAATAAGTTGAAAAACTTGTATTGAGCAAAATTTATTTACGAATAAACTTTTTTACTAAAGTAAATTCTTCATTATTAGAAATTATTTTAAGCAAGTAAAGTCCTGAATGGAGCTCATTTATATTCAATGTAGTAATTTGCCCTGCGCTTTTGACGTTTCCTTCACGAATAAGCTGCCCCATATTATTGAATATTCTGTACCCAAGCATTCTTGATTTATTTCCAGTAATTCTAATATTCAAGTTATTCTCCACGGGGTTAGGATACAAACTCATTGTAACCATATTTTTTTGCTCCAATGCTTTATCAATGCTTACCATGCTATTAGTTTTACTTAAATACACATTCACATTATTAATGGTATCAGTAATTGCGTTAAAAACGATTTGAGCGGGTATTGGATATAAGCCTGTTACTTCTGCGTAAACGTGATAGTTTCCTTGAGGTACATCATCAAAAGTATAATTTCCTAAGCCATCTGTAAAGGTATAATCATATACCTCAAAAATACTATTCAATAAAAGGACTTGCACTCCAACCTGACTCACTGATGAGTTGTTTTGCATCACAGAACCATTAAGCTGACAATTTCCCGTTTGTTGGATAATTGGACTCATATTAATATTCATCAAAGATAAATCGGTATTTAGATTCATAGATGAAGTCGTATTCCAAAACAAATTGTCACCATAATAGGTTGGTGCATAAAACTTATCATAATCCGAACTCTCAGGTAAAATTACTTTTACCTTATGCATTCCCTCCAAAACTTGATAAAAATAATAAACTCCTAAAGTGTCGTTAACCGAAGTCAGACGTACAGTATCAATAGGTACAATATATCCATTGTTAAATTCTTTGTAAAGCAACGCAATACATTTATCCGTGGTAAGGTTACCAACATATACGCGTCCCCACATATTGTACTTTTGCGGATTACCCACTTGAATTGGGTAGTGCATGCTTGATTTACAACCACCCACTGTCTTGATAGAAAGCTTAACATCATAAACTCCCTGATTGGGGAATATATGAACAGGATTCTGAGAAATGGAACTATCACCATCCGCAAAATCCCAGTGGTAGGATATGATTGAATCGGCACTGCTTGATTGATCAAAAAAGAATATCAATTCTTGATTTCCAGTTACTGAGTCAGCACTAAAAGAAAAATCGGCATTGCAAGATGGCAAAATAGAAGACACCTTAATAGTATCGCTATACATTGAGCTACAAGATTGCGAAGTCCCAATTATAAGTACTGCAATATAGTTACCTGGATTGCTATAATTGTGTTGAGGGTGTTGAGAATAATTTAAAGGGGTATTATCACCGAAATCCCATGTCCAAGAAATGATTGTATCTCCAGGGCTAACACTATGATCGGTAAACTGATAAGTATAATCCGCTTGCAGTGTATCAATTATTGCAGTAAAATTTGCCATGCATGAAAAAGGTACAACCTTTTCCACAGAAATTGTATCAGTATAACTATCACTAGTCCCATCACTACATTCTATGCTGAGAGTAACAATATATATTCCTTCTTCTAAGAACTGATGTTCAGGATTTTCTTTTATTGACTCTATACTATCACCAAAATTCCATTTGTACTTTACAATACTGCTTGTTGTGCTACTTGTACTATAAAACAAATACGTAAAATACGATATATCAGTATCAATAGTATAGTTGAAATCGGCTGTACAACTAGTCCCACCAGCTATAAGTGACTTACTCCCTACCGAAAGTAAAAGGCCAAGAACTAATATGATTATTTTATTTCTCATTTAATCGCTATTATTTCAAATTATAAACTAAGCCAACACGACCACTCAATGACCAAGGGTGAACCCCGCTTGGAGGATTTTCTTCGTAAATTGAGTAATGGTAATAGCGCCCAAATAATTCTACTTGAATCTGAAATTGCTTCCTTAGTTTGTAAGCACCACCAAGAGCAAGTTCATAATTAATATTTGATTTCGCACGACTCTGACTTGCGTAATTCATATTTACTAGATGAGATTTCTCGTCTATCTCCATTAAATCCTTAGTATTTTTATAAACCACCACCGAGTAACGAATACCACCTTTAACAAAATAAGCAAACTTTTTATAATCTACCTGATATCCTACCAATAACGGTATCTGAATCATTAGGTTTTGCTCTGTTGCTGTGGCAGTATACGAATGATTTAAGGAGTCATAAACTTCTACATAATATGGATCGACTGGTTTCAAGACTGGTTTCCCATTTTGATCAAGTACAATTACCGCACTATCAAAACGGATTTGGGTTTCCAAATAATCCCATCGCTTATACTTCATGTTGTATGCCACACGATCATTCGAAACACGAAAGCCAATTCCTGTTTGCAGTATAAAATTAAAATTCTGATAGTTAAAACTAAAATCCACTGCCTGATCAGTAAGCTTAAGTCCGTTTACATCCATAAATTCAGGTCCATAGTGTAATCCTAAGCTATACTTATTTAATTGACGGTTTTTAGGATTATCAACTGCAGAAGACGAATTCAATGATTGTGAATCACGTGCTGGAACTTGCATTTTTTCAGGAGCCGACTCCTCTTTAGATGCGATATTTTGTGGAGAAACCTCCTTCTCAGCAGACTTATTTACTATTGTTTCTTTAGCAGCTTGCTCTTCCTCAGCGACTATAGTTTTAGAAGGTGTTGAAATAGTCTCCTCTTCTTGATTAAGCTCTTCAGTATTTAATTTTTCATTCAGGGGCAATAGTTCAACATTGCTCGCCACCACTGTGGGCTTAACAAAACTTGCGTTCTTAACTTCAGCAACTTTTTTTACCTCAGGAGCTTTATTTTTATTTTTCTTCGCTCCAGACGTCTTATGCTGTTTAGCTTCCTGAGCTACTTCTAGCTTATCAAACTGTTGATTAAAAGCTACAGCATCATCCTTTTCTGTTGTTGTAGCACTTGATTTACTAGAAGTTAACTGCTTGCGATTAGTTAAGCTGCTTTTTGTTTTTTCACCAACAATATCTTGCTTTTCTACTACTTTTGAATCTAGTTCAGTATCGTTAATATTTGCTCTATGTTTAATCGAGTAGTTATTGTCACTATAACTGCTGTTTTCAATACGGCCACGTTCAGTAGTTGCTTCCTTATGAAAAACAAGATACGACAAGCCACTCACAATAAGAAGCGAAGCGGCCAATAGCGTAATCTTTACAGCATTAGACATTCCTCCACTAATAGTGGTTGATGAAGTACTTGCTGCAGGAATATTTGTAGCAATTCGATTCCACATATCAGCAGGAGGAGCATCATTAACGCCCTCTAACTTCTGCTTTATTACCTGATCAAATTCTTTTTCTTTCATTGTTATTTCCCGTACAAATTGTTCACTTTCTCTTGAAGAAGACCTCGAGCCCTCGATAATTGCGATTTGGATGTGTTTTCTGAAATACCCAAGGCTTCACCTATATCCCTATGCGAATAACCTTCCATCACATAAAGGTTGAAAACCGTTCGGTATCCCTTTGGAAGCTCTTGAACTAGGCCAAGCACTTCTTCGTTTGATATTTGCGAAATGGCGTCAGGCTCGTAGCTTTTAGCTGCAAACACCTCCGTATATTCCATTTCTTTACCCGACTTCAGATTTTTCTTATAGTAGTTAATAGCCGTATTTACCATTGTTCTACGCATCCAACCTTCAAAAGAACCTTTTCCAGAATATTTATCCAAATAAGTAAATATTCGAATAAAACCTTCCTGCATAATATCTTCCGCCGACATACGATTTTTCGCATAACGTAAACAGACACCCCAAAGCTTAGGTGAATACCGATGGTAAAGCTCATTTTGAGCATTTCCATCCCCCTTTATACATAAGGCTCTGAGTTCTTCGTCTGTACGCTTCAAATCTGGCGCTTCTCTTATGGTGCTGTTAGACAATTGGTAAATATGATTCGTTGCATCATTAAGTTAGTTTTTTATACTTTTCTTTTAATAAAGAAAAATGCAAATACTTAACAAATAAATAATACGATGCATCAAAATACCTAATAAGCATATTTTCTATTAGGAATAATATGCAACTAACTCATTATATGGTACATATAAAGAGTCTATTAAGTTCCCTCAAAAATACATTATTTATTTGGAATGGCAGAAACCTAATTCATTTAATAATGAATTCCTCTTTAAGTTTTTAATTGCCCTATCTTTGTACAAAATCATTTAGTATGTCAAAATCAAAAAAGAAAAGTCGAAAAAAATCAAAGCCAGTAAATAGTTTTGTTGAACAAGTAATTCAAATATTTTCGAGTAACCCGCATTCCTCATTTAATTATAAGCAAGTAAGTAAACGCTTAGGTATTGGGGATAAAGCTAGTCGCGAACTAGTTCATCAAATAATGAATCAACTATTGGAAGATGGAGTTATAGAACAACACCACCGTGGTAAATATAAAATATCGGAAGAAAACGCCAAAAATTTCATGCCTGCACATGTAGTAGAAGGTGTAGTAGATATGAAATCTACAGGGAAAGCTTATATTATTTGCGAAAGCTTACCCGAAGATGTTTTTATTAATAATAATAATACACATCATGCATTTAATGGTGATATAGTAAAAGTTCAGCTTTTCCCTAAACGTGGAAAACGTAAATTGGAAGGTCAAATTATCGATATTATAGAACGCAAGAAAACCACATTTGTTGGAATTTTGCAGTTATCAAAAAAATTCGCATTTCTAATTCCTGATAAAGAGAGTGTACCCACTGATTTTTTTATCCCATTGGATAAAATAAAAAAAGCAAAGGATGGTGAAAAAGTAATTGTAAAACTAATTGAATGGCCTGAACATTCGCGCAATCCATTTGGTGAAGTAGTTGAAGTATTGGGCAAGCCAGGGGAAAATAACGTGGAAATGTTATCCATTTTAGCGGCAAACGATTTTCCATTAAACTTTCCTAAACATGTGGAAAAAGAGGCTCGAAAAATTAAAAATGAAGTTGAAAAATCAGAAATTGAAAAACGTAGAGACTTTCGCAAAATATTTACTTGCACCATCGACCCATTAGATGCGAAAGATTTTGACGATGCACTTTCTCTTCAAAAACTGGATAATGGTAATTGGGAAGTAGGAATACATATTGCTGACGTGTCGCATTATGTAATACCCGGAGGACCGATTGATAAAGAAGCCTACGAAAGGGGGACTTCAATATATTTAGTTGATCGTGTAATTCCAATGCTTCCCGAACAATTGTCAAATCTAGTGTGTTCACTACGTCCTAAGGAGGAAAAGCTCACTTTCTCAGCAGTATTCGAATTGGATGAACAAGCGAACGTAATAAATCATTGGTTTGGGCGTACTGTAATTGACTCTGATAGGAGATTTACTTATGAGGAGGTTCAAGAAATGATTGAAGGAGCCGAAGGCGATTTCAAGTCAGAGATCATGCAACTTCACAGTTTAGCAAGTAAGCTTCGCGAAGAACGATTCCGTAAAGGAAGTATCAATTTTCATTCGGAAGAAGTTCGGTTCAAACTTGATGATAGTGGAAAACCCATTGGTGCGTACATCAAAGAACAAAAAGAGTCGCACAAGCTTGTGGAAGACTTTATGCTATTGGCTAATCGTAAGGTAGCAGAGCATGTTGGGATGTCAAAAAAAGGAGATAAGCAAAAAGCAAAAACTTTTGTTTATAGAATTCACGACACCCCCAATGATGAAAAGCTACAAACATTTTCTGAGTTTATTCGAAAACTAGGTTATCGAATCAGCTTGGTTTCGCGCAAAAGTTTGGTTAGCTCATTAAACAAACTTTTTGAAGAAATTAGAGGAAAAGGAGAGGAGCATATGATTGAAACCATTGCTATTCGTACGATGTCAAAGGCGGTTTACTCAACACAAAATATTGGCCATTATGGACTATCATTCAAATACTATACTCATTTCACTTCTCCTATAAGGCGCTATCCCGACTTGATGGTGCATCGCCTACTTCAGCGCTACTTAGATAATAAGCCTTCGGTAAATGCAAATGAATTTGAAGAATATTGCGAGCATACTTCTGATATGGAAAAGAAAGCTGCTGTTGCCGAACGAGAATCGATAAAGTATAAGAAAACAGAATTTATGCTTGATAAGGTGGGTGAAGAGTTTTATGGAGTAATATCAGGTGTAAGTAAATGGGGTCTTTTTGTCGAAATTGGAGAAGCAAAAAGCGAAGGACTGGTTTCTATTCGTAGTATGGATGATGACTACTACTATCTTGATGAGGATAACTATCGAATCGTTGGCCGAAGGAATGGTAACGAATATCGACTAGGTGATAAAATTTTAGTTAAGGTGAAAGAAGTAAACTTGCTTAACCGTCAAATGGACCTAGTTATGGCTGAAGATTAAGATAAACCTATTAGGTTTTTTGCCTGTTTTATTTGTTTTGCGGTTTTTGGAACGAATTTTGGAATTTTACCACCATTCATTAAAAACTAAAGCAAATGAACAAATTATTTATTCTTATCGTAGGGCTTATACTTAGCCTAAATGCCATTTCACAAGACAATAATATATTGTTGAACAATGCATTTCAAAGAGGTGAAAAATTGACTTTCAAACTCTACTATCGTTCGGCTGTAACGGGAAATGTAAATGCTGGAGAGCTTATCAGTGAGGTAAAACCCAATCGAGTTTACATTGCAAATAAACCTGCCTACCATATTGTAATGGAAGGGAGAACTAAAGGAGCTTTTAATTGGTTTTTTAAAATTCGTGATCGGTTCGAAACCTATATGAATGAATTAAATCTTCGTCCTCTTTTTTATAAAAAGCGAATCCAAGAAGGCGACTATAAAACCCAACGCGAAGTGCGTTTCAATCAAGAAACTGGGATAATTAACTATCATAACTTAAAAAATGGGCAAAAAGGTATAGTAAATACCACAGTTGAGGTGCAGGATTTGGTTTCATCTCTTTACTACATACGTAATTGGGATTTCAATAATTTTTCCAATGGGCACAAATTTCAACTAAACGTTTTCCTAGATGATTCAGTTTATCAAGTTCAATTTGAATACATTGGTAAGGAAACTATAAAAACAAATCTCGGCAAAATAAGCTGCATTAAATTTAAACCAAAGATGCTTACTGGTGGTGTGTTTGAAGATGAAAGTCCCATGACTGTTTACGTATCAGATGATAAAAACCATTTGCCGATACTTGTTGTAAGTGAAGTAGCTGTGGGCTCTGTTCGAATGGAATTGAAAGAATATTCTGGAATAAAATATCGCCTTGATATAAAATAAAAATGGTAGAGCTAGCTTCGATAAAACTAGGTGCTACTGCCTAATAATCTTAAGTGCTTTATATTGTTTTGACTTATCCTCAATAACAAGGTAATAAACACCTTGAGACAAAGAAGACAGGTCTATTTGTTGTGAATAAGAACCAGCTAAAAAATGCGTGTTGAGCAAACATGTTTTAACCTGTTGTCCAAATACATTATATACTTTAATATTAAGGACCTCTTCTTGCTTCAAACTCAATTCTAAAGTAAGGTTTCCACTTGTTGGATTTGGGAAAACAATGGCTTTTATATCACTAATACTACCATCCTCAAATGAAGTAACAACTCCATTGCCAATATAAATATTAATTTCCTTTTTGTCTAAATCATTGATGGTTGTTGTAGCCACCGAAGGATTAATCTGATAATTAATCAGATTAGTATACACTTGGTATTTACCATAGGGTAAACTATTAAAAGAGTATTTCCCCAAAGAGTTAGAATAAGTATAGCCCCTCAAAATACTATTATCATCAATAAGATAAAGAGGAATGTTTGCAATAGGATCTCCAGGAGACTTAGACGTACCTTCAAGTACTCGGCCTGAAATAGAGCTAAGCCCATTTGAAGGCTCAACTTCGCTAAGATTAATTGGATAATTATATCCTGGCGCGTTTAATATAAAACGTGCTGCTTGTGTCCAATAAAAGGTATTGCCTAAATAGGCTGGCGCATATTGATCTGAATAGGGCAAAGTTGAAGACAAAACGGCCATGGTAGTGTACTCTCCCATAGGAACAGTGTCAAAATAATAATAACTAACATCTGAGCTAATCAATTTTTTAATTGCTGTAGCGTCATAGAAAGAATATGTATGATTAATTGAATCGTATGAATAAAGAAAAACAAAACCGTGGTCTACGCTATGCGTACCACGAAAAACTTGCCCAAAAACACTAACACCTTGGGGACAGGCGGAAAACATATCATTTTCGTTGCCCAAACTCTCATTATGCTTATTAACCTCAATCATAAGCTCTTCGCTAATCTTACTAGCCTTATAATATTGTGCATGCATAGGTACTGCAAACAGAAGAATTATGGAGAGTATAAAAGTGCTTTTTTGTATGTATGTTTGAATCATATTGATCTTTCTTCTATTTAATAATGTAGTTTATTCCAAGGTTTACACCTAAATTGTTATAGCGTATGTCTGAACCTACACCAGACTTAATAATACTGTTCAAGTTGGTTTTGTAAATAGGCTGAGCAGTGATTGACAGTCTATTACCAATATGGTAATTAATTCCAATAGTAATAATATAGTTCATCATAGTATTCGAATAGGGACTATTTGATGAATTAATATTTACTAGTTCATTATTTGAATCCATAAATTTTCCTGATGAATTTACCCTAAAACCAACAGAAACTCCTGTTGCCAACTCCAAACCAAGGTTTTTGTATCTAAACTCGTAACCAAGCATTAGGGGAATTTCTATATACCGAAATCTGTTTTGTGCATAAATACTTTGGTGTTCATAGTATAGGCTATCTTGTGAGACCCATGAATGAACAGTGTCGCTATGTAATATTGCATCATATACAGGGATTAAAACATTAGAATTCCCAGGGTCCTTAATCCAACCCGTAGTGTCATAAGTATAATAATTATTAATGGATTGAGTAGCATAGCCCGAAGTGTCATGCATTTCTATTTTATTGGAATAGCTACGGTTTTCACCATATTCTGCATAGCCGATTCCACTTCTTATAAACCAATTATTATAGTGGTAATTGATGTTTATACTCAAATTGGGAGTTATAATCTTTTGCTCTTTCTCTGTTTGGTAAAGAAGCTGACCTTCTTCAACAACAAAGGTTTCGTTGGAATTGATATATGCTGGGCCTCCAAAAACACCTAAAGACCAACCCGTAGAATTATGAATACCCGTAATTCCACCTGGGGAAGGAGCGTTAGAGGAGCTCTCATCTGCCTCACTATTTTCCACGACTTTCTTGGCCTGTATTCCTTGGCTAGCACTTGCTTCCTTTGTTACAACTAACTGTTGTTGTGTATTACTTACATCCAACGAAGAGTCAATATCATGAGAGTAAACTGCATTTTTAGTTTGCATTTTGTTTGCATTGCTTGGTGTTGAAGCAGGAACTAAAATAGCTTGAGTTTGTATTGGTTTTGCATTAGAAACAGCTGTGTTTTTAACTACCGCTTTCGAAACTGCTTGGCTTGAACTTGTTTCAATATTTTTATTGACTGTGTTTAATTCTGATTTAGTTGTATTTGATTTTGATGAAATAGGCTGAGAATTAACTTGTGGTGATATTTTGCTTACATCATTATTAGCTTCAGAATAATTCAATTCTACTGAATTAGATTGATTGTCTTGTATCCCGTCAATCTGAGCTGTTGCAATTGCTTTATTTTTATCACTATTAGTTGGCACTTCTACCTGCTGGATTTTCTTTAAGTCAATATTTTGACTATGATTCTTGTTAAAGAAAAATACATAAGTAAGCAATGCAGCAACAGTGCCTATAAATGCATAAATAAAGAAACGTCTTTTCCGGTTGCCCTGCACAACATTGGCAGAAGCATCAAGAGAAGTAGCCAATGTTTCCCATGAATCAGCAGAGGGTTCACCCTGAAGGTTACCCAAAGACTCTTCAAATAATTTATCTATTTCGTTATGCTCTTTCATTAATTCTTATACTTATTTTCGTTCTTTCTCTATTTGAGCAAGAAGCTTTTTCAAGTAAATCCTCGCCTTCGATAATTGCGATTTGGAGGTGTTTACCGAAATGTTTAATATTTCTGCTATATCTTTATGTTTATATTTTTCAAATACATACAAATTAAAAACAGAACTATAACCTTGAGGAAGCTTTTGTATAGCATCTAGCATTTCCTTTTGCGAAAAGCGGGTTTTTGTCACAGGAGCATCATCTTCAATAATGTCTGTTTCACGAACCTCATCGATATTACGATGCGAATTCAACTTTTGTGCTTTATGATAATGGTTTAAAGCAGTATTAACCATAATACGCTTTATCCAACCCTCAAAAGAACCCTCTTGTCGGAAGCGTTTGATGTTTCCAAAAACTTTAATAAAGCCTTCTTGCATTACATCACTAGCTTCGTCATACGACTTGGTGTACCTCAGACAAATACCTAACATTGTGGGTGCAAAATGTCGGTAAAGCTGCTCTTGAGCTCCACGTTCATCATTTACACAACCCTCAAGTATCTTTGTCTCAATACTCATCAAATCTTCTCCAAAGATAAATATACATTAAAAAGGTTGCCTGAAAACTCACTTCTAAGCACCTTAAATACTATATTTATCAAATTAATAAATCTAAATTAATTACCACTCGCCAAAAAAAGACCTCATAAAGCCTTCAAATCAGCCCAAAAACAATTGATAAAATCAAATGTTTTTGTTAGACAACGAAACTACTAAAAAGGTTGATTAAAGATATAATAATTTATTCCAAAACGATTTTTTACGGATAGTAGGGGATACTAAACAACAATTGCTCAGGTATGTATATTAAAAAAGCTCTCCTTTTGGGAGAGCTTTTTGATTCATATTGACTTAAGTCTAGTTTCCTCCACCCATCTTAGTCATTTCATCTTCATAAGTTTTCTTGAAACGCTCTTTATCATAAAGCACTTCCATTTTCTTATCTCGTGAAATTCCTGCATTAATTCCTTTGAGTATAACATCCTTATCCATTTCTATGGCCATGTATGTTTCGTAAGAACCATCGTCTTTTTGACCAGTTTTCTCACAAATAATTATTACATCAGATAGTTGTTGCTTTACTACATCGCGAGTAAGGTTTTCAAAAGTTTGAGAAAATTCTCCGCCTTGACCTGCATCCATTTCGTTGGCATAACGTTCTGTTACCGACTTTAGGGTTGAATTAATTAAAGTAGCTAAACGTTGTTTAGTCATTAACAAAGCTTTCTCGCGAGAGGTTGCCAAATCACGACTGTGACCTACACTGCTTGCTCTAAAAAACTTTTTGTCACTTTTGCCCTTATCAGCGCAAGGAAGTGTTAATTCATGGAAGCCACCAGTACGTTCTGCAGTATCCTTATCTATTTTTTTTGACCCTCCACAAGAGGAAATAACAAAAGCGCTAATAACGAGCATCGCTATAAGGCTTATTCTAGTTGTAAAATTTTTCATAATTGTAATATTTAGTTATTTATTGTTTTGTTCTTAGTTTGTGCTACAAAGTTAATCAATGTTTCTTGACTAATGCAATTAATAGGCCAAAAGCAATAAGTTGACGAAATTCTCTCCATGAACTATTACTACTTTCTTATTTCCTGCAATAGTTTCTTAAATGAATTATCGTTTACATCTTCCGATGCTTTTATATAAGCCTTTTCTTTTGCCGACTCAGCTGTATAAGCTACTCCTTTATATGTTTCTGAAGAAAATGTATAAACAAGCTTATTCTTCTTTTGGTTTTTTACTTCAATGGAATAAGATAAGTTAGCCGTTTTTACTTGTGAATCAGTGTTAGATACTGATTCATGAGATTTAATATTAAATATTAAATCTGCGGTTTCCTTTGAAAACACCAACCCATAATGCTGTTTTGCAAATGATTGTTGAATAGCGTCTTTTAAGTAATGATAATAGGTAGATTGATTGTTTTGATCATCAATATAAATTTTTGGAAGCAGATAATTAATGGGCACTTCAATAGGGTTTACTTGAAAAGCATCATTAACAAACTTCAAAAACCACTTATTTTCTATTTTAATTGGTAAAGCTTTATTCTTTTGAATCTCGATAATCACATACATTGAATTAGGCTTATACATCACGTTTTCAATTACCAAATTCAAAGTTTGCTTTGAGGAATAAATCTCAGTCTGGAAAGGGATTGACACTTTACGATAACTTATCTTAATGGGAAAATTCTTTAACAACTGACCTTTGCTATTTACAACTTCTATTTGAAGATTATTCTTAAAATGATTTTGAAAATTAATATCAATTTTGGCAGATTTAACTACCAATTGAATATCGGCAAGTGTTTCAGTTAATTTCTGTCTAATATCTAAATCAAGACGTCGTTTTTCATCATTCACATTATAGTATACAGCTTCATTCCAATACTTTTTCAATTCCAAAAGGCTATTCAAATAGGATTTTATGGCAGCAGCATAGTTAAGTTCTTGCTTTTCTTTTTGTCCTTGCAAAAATAGATTTTCCGCTTTGCTAGCAGCATCTGCTTTCCGCTTTGCTTGTATTTCAGCCCATTTAACTTTCGATAAGCGATAATAAATCATATACTGATCTTGGGTTTCGAAATCAGCTTGCATTTGATAACCAGCCAAATCTTTGGTCATCTCCATTTGAATATATCGCGTAAATTCTGATTTATAGCCGGCATTATCTTCATAGGACGACATAAGACTATTTGACTGAATATTAACACTTATTTCTGAGGCCAAATCATTAAGTGCCGCTCTTTTAGCAATAGCTTGATAATCCTCTGGATCACTCAGTTTGCTAACCTTGCCAATTCCAACATAATATATACTTGTTGTTGGGCGAGATTTTACCCAAGAGGGAGCAGCTTCCATCTCCAAAGCTCGCTGCTTGGCCAGTTTAGAAGCCCCGCAAGCAGACAAAAGAATAATGATAGAAATGAAAATAAAATGCTTGATCATTATTGGAATTTTTTAACGATTTTCTCAGCTGTTAATTTACTCGATATTTGATATATTTCGGCAGTAAGTTCCTCGCGAGAAGCTAGTTTACGATTCCCTTTAAACAACCTCTGCAAACTATTATATTCGGATCTAGAAGTGCTCACATGACCATCGTTGCTTGGATATAATCTCGATTTATTTCCAGAATATACTGCATATAATACCTCTGATTCATATGCCTTTGTTATTATATCAGTTCCCATTACTTCGCCTGTACTTAACGAAATAATTCTATAGCTAATCGACATTGTAACCTTTCGAAATGCTGAATACAAACTATAGGTTTTTTTTCGATAAAGTGTTTTATAAGAAGTTTTACCTTCAGCTTTATCATAGTATTTCTCAGTATATTGTTCAAAAGCCGGCTTGCTACGTTTTCGTAGAGGTCGTTCTACTATCCCATAACTAGGCACATCAAAAACAACGGCATATTTGGCTCCCGCAATTTCACCAACTTCTACCTGTTGATCTGAATTTACTCTACCACTTAGTGCTAGATCCTGCTCTTGCAGTACTTTATCAATATCGTCACGATCAACAATGCGAATAAACGGGTCGTTGATATCCATTATCGCACTCAGCACATATTGCTTAAAGCTTTTTGCATAAGCTCGATATCTACCGGTTTTTACACTCGACAACGCAATTGGTATTTGACCTTTTCTTAGCACATATTCCTGATGATCTCTTGTTTCCTTATAATTTCCAACACGATCCAATATTTTAGCATAGATATTATAGGACTCACGGTACTGCTTTTCATCCTTTAATCTTTCTGCTTTACGATAAAATGGCTCTAGGAAAGCAATGTTTCTCAATTCCGCAACATCCTTATAGTTCTGACTAAATTTATATACTTCGTTGAAGTTTTCCTCTGCTTTGGTAAACTCCTCTAAGGAAATAAACTTTAAACCGTCCTCATATAAATTAGAAATATATGCCAATTTTACCTCTTCATACTTATCTTCATGTTTTGGAGGGATCTTCAAATCAATATTTATTTCCTTTATTTTTTGCTGATAAGTTATAGCATCAATATACGCATAAGTTGCTCTTTTATAATCCTCTGCCAAAGCATACTTGGAAAATACTTGGAGGTAATCAGCCAAAACACGCTGCCCTGTCCGGTTCATTCCAATTAGAGCATTTGTATTTCTAGGATTCTTTTTTATGGATTGATAATACATGTCAGCAGCAGCAGTATATTGCCCAGCTTCTTCAAGTTTTGTACCTTTTTTAGATAAACTACGTGAGGTAACACAAGCCTGTGTGACTAATAATAAAACGGATGCAATGAATAAAAGTTTCTTCATATATACAAACTAGTAATTTATGTGTATGATGCAAAACTAAGGAAAATTGTTTTCGCTTAGCCTTATATTTATATACACAAAACATGCTAAATATTACACCAATTATTTAGGATGAAAAATATCAAGTTTAGGTTGTTGAAAAACTATAAAAATCAATTCTTTTGAATGAACTAATTATAGATACTTTTAGCCATTATTTTTAAGGAATTTCCTATAATTTTGAAAAGCTACTATACATTGAAATACAGTTTATTAAGTATATTACTATTATTCTTTGTTGCATTTGGAAATGCACAAAAAAACACCTCTGAAAAAAGTGGTGTTAAAGAAGATTATTATTTTCAATTTTGGAGCACAAATCAAGACTCTCTAAAAAACAATTGGGTAATCAAACAGCATCTATCAGATGGTAACACAAAAGCCTCTGCTGAAAATGAAAACTATTTAGGGCTAACAGCTGATAAGTATCTAGTGTATTATAACAAATTAGAGTCCAAAATTTCACTCCAAAACTCTATCTGGGTTGAAGAAATTTTGAACTCCTACTTAAAAAGTAATAATGTTGGAATTGCTCTCGCATACAACGATTACTTGAGTCCTATTTTTGAAGAAGCATTACAAGAAGAAGGTATTCCATTAGTGTTAAAAAACCTTCCGCTAGCATTGTCTTGCCTAAATATAAATGCCACAAACAAATTGGGAGCGGGTGGTATTTGGCAATTAATGTATGCTAATGCTCGTCGACAAGGACTACGAGTTGACTCCTATGTGGATGAACGTCGTGATGTATCGCAAGCCAGTAAGGCTGCAGCAAAAGAACTTAAGAGTTACTACGACTTATATAAAAACTGGGACTTGGCCATAGCCGCTTTTGCATGTGGACCTACAAACGTTAATAAAGCCATACGTAGAAATAATAATCAATTGATTTTTGACAGTATTTATAATTCATTACCTGATTATGGGCGTGATATAGTACCCGCCTTTACGGCAGCGAGTATGCTTATTCAGTTTTCGAAAGAACTACATATTGTGAAGCCACAATGGAAATTTACCATTGAAATTGACACCATTGCAGTTTCACAACGTTTACACTTTGTACAAATCCAAGACCTCTTAGATATTCCAATTGAAGAATTACGATATCTAAATCCCAAGTATAAATTTGATATTGTACCTGCCGTTAACGAGATTTTTCATATTTACTTGCCTGTAGGAAGCTTAGCAAAATTCAACGAATTGGAAGATTCAATTTATCATTATAAAGATACCATTTTATTTGACCTAAAAAAGCCTGTAGTACTTCCTCCTGCAGCAAAAGGGCGGCACTATGCTCGTTATGAGCCCGAGCTACCACCCGACAATAGTAAGCTGATGCACTACACTATTAAATCGGGCGATAATTTAGGCTATATCGCTTCTTGGTATGGTGTGAAAGTACGGCAAATTGAAGATTGGAATAATATTTATGACCCTCGAAGACTGAAGCTAGGCAAAAAATTGAAAATCTATGTTCCTGAGAATAAAGCCTCTTATTACAGTGGTATCGATGCAATGAGTTTTGAGCAAAAACAAAAGCGTGTTGGCAAATCAGTATCATCATCACAAACAGCAAGCCGAGCACCTAAAAAAGAAGAACCCTTGGGTAAGGATTTCTTTTGGTATACCGTGCGCTCTGGAGAATCACCTTATACCATTGCCAAAAAGTATCCTGGTGTAAGTTCAGATGATATTCTTCGATGGAATAAAATTGAAAATGCTCGAAATATTAAAGTTGGTCAGAAACTTAAAATCAAAAAAGTAAAATGATAAAGCCTCTCAAAACAGTTTTATTCTTCTTATTGGCTGGCTTGTTTTTGCTCCCAACGGTTTTGTTTATGCCCAAAGATGGGATTGATGTGGGACCTTTTACTTTAAAAATGCTTTCTCTTGACGACCTACTAGGTAAAGACACTGTTGAATATGCAGACATTAGCAATATTGTAAATCTGAATATTGACATGGACTCGCTGCCAGATATCACGGAGATAGCAAAGGCTACTATAGATAGTACGAGTATTATAAAGGACACTATTCGAGCCGATGCAAAAGCACTAGCGGCAAATGTTTATCGGCTTCAATTTCCCAAAGGGAATAAAGCTAGCTTAAAGAAATTCTTTGCTGCCTTGGATGGTTTATCCACTAAGAAAAGCCTGATTCGGATTATGCATTATGGCGATTCGCAAATCGAAGGTGATCGAATAAGTAGCTATATCCGAAACAAGCTACAAACAAAGTATGGAGGAAATGGACCCGGATTATTGCCTGTAAAACAACCCTACGATTCCTATTTTTCAATAAAACAAAGTAATGTGGGCAACTGGTCTCGCTATGCTATTTTTGGCCGTAAAAATCCTGATGTACTGCATAAAAGCTTTGGTGCTTTAGCTGCATTTTCTCGCTTTGCACCTATAAGCAATGACTCCATTTATAAGGACAGCTTACTATATCAAGGTGAAGTGATATTTGAAGAATCCAACTTGGCCTATGGGCGAGTTCGTAAGTTTCAAAAAGTTCAAGTTTTCTATGGTAATTCTAATCGTTCGGTAGCTATTTCGCTATGGGTAGATGGTGTAGAAGTGGCTCATGATAGTTTATTAGCAAATGTGGATTATGCCCGATACACCTATACTTTGGCTAGTGAAACAAAAAATCTTGCCATAAAATTTTCGGGTTACGATAGTCCTGATATATATGGAATAGCATTGGATGCAGTGAGTGGAATTAGCCTAACAAATATCGGAATGCGAGGTAGCTCTGGCACTATTTTTAATAAAATGGAATATGGACACCTAAATAAAATGTATGCCAATCTTAATGTGAAGTTATTCATTCTCCAATTTGGAGGCAATGTAATGCCATATATTAAAGATAGCACAGCTGCAATTAATTATGGTCGTTGGTTTGGAAGTCAATTGAGGACGTTGAAACGCATGCGACCTGATGCTAGTTTTGTGGTGATTGGACCTTCGGATATGTCACAGAAAGTAAAAGAGAACTATGTTACCTATGGCTTTTTACCCTTAGTAAGAGATGAGTTGAAAAAGGCCACATTCAAAGCAGGTTTTGCTTATTGGGATATGTATGAGGCGATGGGTGGTCATAATTCGATGCCTTCATGGGTAAATGCTGAACCTGCTTTGGCAGGAAGTGATTACACACACTTTACTCCTCGCGGGGCTAAGCTGATTGCCAATATGTTTTATAATGCGCTGATGATAGAGAAGCCTCGTTAGACCTGATAACTAACAGGTGAGTGATTTGCGTTTGGCTAAGTGCTTGGAAGATTGGTGGGCTTCGACAGGCTCAGCCACCGATTAACGACAAGCTCAGCCGCCGATTAACGACAAGCTCAGCCACCGACTACAGGTTCCTGAACCAGTCGAAGGAAGGTTCCTGAGCTTGTAGAAGGGCTGACGTCGCTTAGTCACTAGAGAAGAAAAAGGAAACGAATAATGATAAAAAAAGCAACATACGGAATCATCATTTTGCTAATCTGTTTAGCACAGTTTTCCCATGCTCAATATTCTCAATATCCATTTGCCATAAGTCATTACAATTTTGTACAATACGATAGTAGCCGTATCGAGCTCCCAGGAAATAAAGATGCTATGGATGCTTTTCACGCTAAGCTTAGCACTTTGATTTTGGAAGGAAAAGGCCAAGTAAATATAGTACAGATTGGAGGCTCGCATATTCAAGCTGATGTAATGTCAGGGCAAATGCGCAAACGATTTCAAAGCTTTCAAGGGAATCAAAATGCAGGTCGGGGCTTTGTTTTTCCTTATCGATTGGCTCATACAAATACTCCTTACGGTTATCATTTCGAAAAAAGTGGTAATTGGACTTCGTGCCGAAATGTGGAAAAGAAAAAAGTATGTTCATTAGGAATGGCTGGTATAAGTGCCTATACTAAGGATAGCGCCGCTTCAATTGCTATCTGTTTCGAGCCTGAAAACGATATTAAATACCATTTTAATCGCATTAAGGTTTACCATGAAATATCAACAACTAGTTATACTATTCTATTGGATAGCGGACTGGTTAAATCGCAGCATACCGATCTTGTTGGTGGATTTACCGAATTTCAATTAACTCATTATATCGATAGTTTGGGAATTAAGTTTCTTAAATCTGATAGTACGCAAACAGGTTTTCAGCTTTATGGAATAAATTTGGAAACCGATGATGCTGGAGTGGTTTTTCATAATTTGGGAATAAATGGAGCTGCTGTTCCAAGTTTTTTACGCTGTAATTTATTGAGTCAACAATTGGCAACTATTAAACCCGACTTAGTAATTCTAGGCTTGGGAATTAATGATGCCTACGGCAAGAATTTTTCGCAAACCGCCTACGAGCATAATTATGACAAATTGGTAAAAGAAATACGCAAAGCAAATCCCAATGTGAGCATAATCTATACAACCAATAATGATAGTTATATCCGCCGTCGCTACCTCAATCGCAATGGAATAAAGGTGCAAGAAAGCATGAAACGACTTGCCAAAAAACAGAATACAGCATTGTGGGATATGTTTGAAGTAATGGGTGGGCTAAATTCTATTGTGGTATGGCAACGCTATGGTTTGTCCAAAAAAGATCGTATTCATTTTACTCGTGCAGGTTATATTTTGATGGGCGATTTGATTTTCGACTCTATTATTCGCGATTTTGGGGATTATCTTGCTCGCCAAAACAAAGAGCAAACTACGGCCTCGTTGTTGAACAAAAACGACATTCAGCGATGATGGATTTACAAGCCATATTAGAAAAAATATTCCTTTACCACCAAGGCGACTCGTGGATATTTACTCGTTTTAGCTTTTGGGTATTTTTTGCACTCGTGCTTACGGGATACTCCTTTGTTTACAAAAACAAAAATCGCAGTATGCGTGCGGGCTACCTATTTGTGGTTAGTTTATTTTTCTATTATAAAACCAGCGAGCATTTCTTTTATATTCTGCTTTTATCCACCCTTACCGATTATTATATTGGTAAATGGGTTTACGCCTCCAAGAAACTATTATCCAAACGACTGCTTATCACAGCCAGTTTGCTAATCAATCTTGGATTATTGGTTTATTTCAAATACGCCTACTTTTTTGTATTAAGTGTAAACGATATGTTTGGCACCAACTTCGAGGTGGTAAACTATATGGCAGTTTATGTCAATGAATATATGAATACCCACTTTACGGTAGACAAAATATTGCTTCCTGTTGGAATATCATTCTATACTTTTCAAACTATTTCTTACTCCATAGATGTATATCGTGGGGAGGTGAAGCCCGTGAAAAACCTAATTGATTTTGGTTTCTATGTGAGCTTCTTCCCTCAGTTGGTTGCTGGGCCCATTGTGCGTGCAGCGCAGTTTATACCACAGATGTATCAGGACTATAAACTCACAAGAGAGCAGTTTGGCTTGGCCATTTTCTGGATAATGAAGGGTTTGGTAAAAAAGATTTTCATTGGCGATTATATCGCTGTCAATTTTGTGGACCGAGTGTTTGACGCACCATTACATTTCACGGGAGTGGAAAACTTGCTCGCGCTATTTGGTTATTCTTTACAGGTTTATGTTGATTTTTCAGGTTATACCGACATAGCAATTGGTGTGGCATTACTCCTGGGATTTACCTTGCCTCGCAACTTCAACTCACCATACAAAGCCCAGAATGTGGGCGACTTTTGGAAGCGTTGGCACATTTCACTTTCCACTTGGCTCAAAGATTACCTCTATATCCCCATGGGAGGAAATCGTGGAGGCTCCGTTTTTAGCTACATCATGCTTACCATTATTCTGCTATTTATCACACTCTTGGTTGGGTATTGGTGGATTTTCCCTGCCATGGTCAGTGTAGGCTTTATTCTTTGGTTTTTCTCTTGGAAATTTCCGGCATTTAAAAAGCAAGTAAACACCAATATTAATCTAATGCTTACCATGCTTTTGGGTGGCTTATGGCATGGTGCTAGTTGGCAATTTATTATCTGGGGTGGACTAAACGGACTTGGACTGGTCGTTTACAAATTTTGGCGAAAGATTAGCCCTTGGGAAAAATCAAATCATAGATTAGCCATAGTTTGGAAAATTGCTATCACCTTTACCTTTATCACTTTTACACGAGTATTTTTCCGTTCCGAAAGTATGGAAGTGGTAAATGGAATGTTGCACCAAATATTCAGCACCACTGAGCTGTCTCTAATACCTCAAATACTGATTTCCTATAAATGGCCATTCCTGGTGATGCTTACGGGTTTTGTATTTCATTGGCTACCCTATGCCACCAAAGACCATTATCGTGGTTGGTTTATCCGACAGCATTTTATTGCCCAAGCTGCAATTTTTGCAACGGTTGTGTTTTTGGTTTACCAATCGATGTCATCGGAGATGCAGGCGTTTATATATTTTCAGTTTTAGTGATAGAACTCAAATAATACTGATTAAACTGATAAGTACAATTTATATTAAGAAGGCAACCTTCACCTAAATATCTTATCTTTACACTATTGTTGTATAAAACAAGAATAATTATGAAAATATCTATTCCATTTCTAAGCATTCTCCTTTTCCTATATTCGTGCGGTAAAGACAAAGACCCTTTAACTCCTGACAGCATTATCGCAGGTAATTGGGATAGTAATTTTGAATATTACGAGTTTCCCACTCCAATTGAACTTAATCCCATTTGGGAAGCTAGTAATTGGGTAGCCAATGCTGACACTAGTTTTTTTCTACACTTTGGGCAAGATAGTATTCCATTTCGAATTCAAATAAAGTACATTAATAGTGATAGTTTACAAGTGATTAAGGATAAAGATAGCAGTATTATCCAAAGGCTTCAAGTTTATGCATTTGACGATATGGGATTTCATTTTTCAAAAAAAACATATTACGTAGGCTTGGGATCAACCACCGACATGTATTCAGTAACTGCATATAAAACAGGTGATAATATAGAAGGCAATACTGATGAATTCTCTTTTGCAAACAATATTTATCATCGATGGAAACCTTTATGGGAAATGCCTATTCCATTGCAAGGTACAATTAATGGCTATGATGGTGGGTCATGGTATTCGCTAAATAATACTCGGTATATTGGTTTTATATACAATAATCATTTAGGGTGGTTCAAAGTAGACTGTACTGATTATTCTCACCCAAAGTTTATTAGTTATGCTATTAAAAAATAAACTTTGAATCTAATTTAACACCAAAAAAAGCGGCTGTATTCATCTATAACTAGACTTAATGGTCACATAATTTCGTATAAATAATCTAATGTTATTAAAATAACAAATAATTACTCTTTTTGTTGGTCAATCAAATAAAGCTGATTATCTTTGCCATTCAATAAATATAAAACATTATGAAACCCACACATATTGAACATATTGGGATAGCTGTAAACAACTTACAAGAAAGTATCGAATACTACGAAAAGGTATTGGGACTTAAATGTTATGCCATTGAAGAGGTCGCTGATCAAAAAGTAAAAACTGCCTTTTTTCAAGTTGGAGATACTAAAATAGAGCTTTTAGAGTCTACCGACCCTGACGGACCTATTGGGAAGTTTGTGGCTAAAAAAGGACCAGGAATGCATCATATGGCTTTTGCCGTATCAGACACCGACCAAGCACTTAAAGAAGTGGAGAAAAAAGGCATTCGTCTAATTGATAAACAAAGTCGTAAAGGAGCTGAAGGACTAAGCATCGGTTTTCTTCACCCCAAATCAACGGGTGGCGTATTGACTGAACTTTGTTCAAAGACAAAAGAGTAATCGTATTTTAAGGTTGCAGTAATTACAGTTCACGAATTGTATTTACACGAATTGCATCTAAATACGTAAAACATCAAGGAGGTTCAACACCTCCATTTTTTGAAAATCTAATGTTATAAAAATAACAATGAAAAATCAAGATAAAATAAAACAACTCATCAATAGGCGAGAAGAAGCCGCAATGGGTGGAGGACAAAAGCGAATTGATTCCCAACATAAAAAAGGAAAATATACTGCTCGCGAGCGTATTGATTTGCTTTTAGACGAAGGTAGTTTCGAGGAGTTTGATATGTTTGTTGAACATCGAAGTACCAATTTTGGAATGGATAAGCAGCATTTTGCTGGCGACGGTGTAATTACGGGACACGGGACTATCGATGGTCGAATTGTATTTCTTTATTCGCAAGATTTTACGGTTTTTGGAGGTTCACTTTCTGAAACCTATGCACAAAAGATATGCAAGGTTATGGATATGGCCATGAAAGTAGGAGCACCAATTATTGGAATTAACGATAGTGGCGGAGCACGTATTCAGGAAGGGGTAAACTCATTGGCAGGTTATGCCGAAATTTTCCAACGCAATATTATGGCTTCTGGAGTAATTCCACAAATATCAGCAATTTTTGGACCTTGTGCAGGAGGTGCGGTATATTCTCCCGCACTAACCGATGTAGTGATTATGAGTGACAAAACAAGTTATATGTTTGTTACAGGACCCAAAGTAGTGAAAACGGTAACTGGTGAGATTATTGAAACAGAAGATCTTGGTGGTGCAAGCGTACATGCTACAAAATCAGGAGTAGCACACTTTCGGGCCGACGACGAAGACGAGGGTATTATGCTTATTCGCAAAGCTCTTGAGTTTCTTCCTCAAAATAATTTGGAAGATCCAATTCAAACACAATGCTCCGACCCCATTGACCGATTGAATGATGAATTAAACGAAATCATTCCCGAAAACCCATCGGAAGCTTATGATATGAAGGATATTATTTACACCATTGTGGATAAACAAGAGTTTTTGGAATATCAACGTCATTTTGCAAAAAACATCATTACAGGCTTTGCCAAATTTGATGGTTTTCCTGTGGGAATCGTTGCCAATCAGCCCAATTATCTTGCAGGTGTATTAGATATTGATGCCTCACGTAAAGCAGCTCGCTTTGTTCGTTTCTGCGATGCTTTTAATGTGCCTGTTATTACCTTGGTAGATGTACCCGGATTCCTTCCTGGAAGTCGTCAAGAGCATGGCGGAATTATAACCCATGGGGCAAAATTAATGTTTGCCTATGGTGAAGCTACCGTGCCAAAAATCACGATTACAATACGTAAGTCGTATGGAGGAGCTCATGATGTAATGAGCTCGAAACAATTGCGTGGTGACTTAAACTATGCTTGGCCCACTGCCGAGATTGCAGTAATGGGAGCTAAAGGTGCAGTTGAGGTATTGGAATCAAGACATGTAAATAAGATGACGGCCGAAGATGCTGCGGATTATATTGCTGAAAAGGAAAAGGAATATACCGACAAGTTTGCCAATCCTTACGAGGCTGCCAAATTTGGCTATATCGACGATGTGATTGAACCACGAAATACTCGTTTTAGGATTATTCGTGGATTAAAAACCCTTGCAGGTAAAAAGGAGACAAATCCTCCTAAAAAACATTCAAATATTCCACTTTAAAACTAAAAACAAATGAATACAATACTATTGGTAGATATGGAATTTGGAATAATGGTGAGTGTAATTGGCTACTTGATTGTGCTTTCTGCCCTTACATTTTTATTTGGCGTTTATTCTTTAGTTCCAAAATTGCTTAACGCCTATACTCGTTATCAACTGCGAAGTCAAGGAAAAAACTGTGCAGAAAAAGATACTCTTGATTTAAGCGGAGACGAAAGTGCAGCTATTGCTACAGCCATGTTTTATATTCTGAATGAACATCACGATTTAGAAAGCGGAACCATTACTATTAAAAAAGTTTCGAAACGTTATTCGCCTTGGAATTCAAAAATATACAGCATGAATAATTATCAACGATAAACAAAAACTGACGTCCGTTAACGTCATAAAAAATAGAGTATAATGAAGAAATTCAGTTTTAAAATAAGAGGTCATAAATATGATGTGGAGGTTCTAAATCAAGAACGGAATATCGTAGAACTTGAGATTAATGGTTCGCATTATTCCGTTGAGCTTGATCAAGAAATTCAAGTAAAGAAAACACCTACACTAGTTCGAGCAGCAGTACAAACCCATAAACCAATTAAGAAAAAAGAGGCTGGTACTGGAAGCCTGCAAGTAAAATGTCCTCTACCAGGAAACATTATGCAGATAATGGTAAAAGTAGGCGATACCATAGCAGTGGGGGATAAACTTTTGATGTATGAAGCTATGAAAATGGAAAATGTGGTGTTGGCTGATAAGGCTGGAACCATCAGCAAAATACATGTGAGTATAGGAGATGCCGTTTTGCAAGATGATACTTTGATCGATATTAACTTATCTTAAAAGGAGACCAGGATGAACAATTGGAAAAAATTACTAACCATCTTTGGGGCAGTAGCAATTATTGCTATTATTTCACAAAGTTTTGGTTTGGCAGACCTAAAGCACACTGATAAAAATGCATCAAAGGAAATTACAACTACCCAAACTCAAACTGAAAGCAATACTGATGGTGTTGCAAAATTCTTTTCCTACACAGGTTTTAAGAATATAAGTTCGGGGCATTTAGTAATGATATTTGTAGGTTTATTTTTTATCTTTCTAGCCATAAAATACGACTATGAACCATTACTACTAATACCGATTGGATTTGGTGTATTGATTGGAAATATCCCCTTTTTAGAAGATGCTGGTCTTCAATTGGGTATTTATGAAAAAGGAAGTGTGCTTAATTATCTCTATAAAGGGGTGACTTTGGGGATTTATCCACCGCTGATTTTTTTAGGAATTGGAGCAATGACAGATTTTTCTTCTCTAATTTCTAACCCAAAACTCATGTTGCTTGGCGCTGCAGCACAAATTGGTATTTTCATTACTTTTTTAGGTTCTCTTCTTTTAGGATTTCTACCACCTGAGGCAGGAGCCATAGGCATTATTGGTGGTGCAGATGGCCCAACGGCAATATTTCTGTCTTCTAAGCTGGCCAATGGTGTAAATCTCTATGATGGCCAAGTGGTGAAAAACTTAATTGGTCCAATCGCTATTGCTGCCTATTCTTATATGGCATTGGTTCCTGTGATTCAACCCCCAATAATGCGCTTACTTACTAATAGTAAAGAACGTATTATCAAAATGAAACCACCTAGAGTAGTTCCTCGTTTCGAAAAAATTCTTTTTCCTATTATTGGATTTTTACTAACTGCATTTATTTCTCCCAGCTCGATACCTCTTTTGGGTATGCTATTTTTTGGTAATTTACTTAAAGAGAGCGGTGTAACTAAGCGTCTAGCCGAAACTGCACGCACTTCAATGATTGATATTGTAACGATTTTACTCGGAGTAACTGTTGGTGCCTCAACGCAAGCAACAGTATTTCTAAACACCTCTTCCTTAATGATATTCGGTCTGGGAGCAGCAAGTTTTATTGTAGCTACGGCAGGTGGTATTTTGTTTGCAAAAGTGATGAACCTATTCTTGAAAGAAGGAAGTAAAATCAATCCCCTGGTGGGAGCTGCAGGCGTATCGGCAGTGCCTGATAGTGCACGAGTAGTGCAAACTGAAGGACTTAAATATGACCCAAATAACCACTTGCTAATGCATGCTATGGCGCCTAATGTGTCAGGTGTGATTGGCAGTGCTGTGGCTGCGGGTATTTTACTGAGCTTTCTTCTTTAAATAAGTAAAAACTAAAATAGCTTTCACATAAATTGCTTGTCCTAAAAACATAAGGTGGAGATTCTACGATAAAATCGTAGAATCTCCACGTATTTTTTTACCTTTGTGCAGTAAAAAATAGGTCATGAAATTATTCAAAAAAATTGCACTCATTTTAATTATCCTTTCCTTCACAAGTATTTCCAAAACTATCAGTGCCGACGGTCTTACTATTGGCTATAAATACCCTGGCTATATAATCAAAAACAAAGGCGATACTTTGTACGGGTACATCCGCTATAGTAATGTGGTCAATAATCAGAAAAAATGCGAATTCTTTATTAATGAAACCGATAAAAAGCCTGCTAAAGTTTATAGCCCAAAAGAATTAACGGCTTATTTAGTAAGTGATGTATTATATCGCACGATTAATTATAGTGGAGGGCTTTTTTCAAAACCATTGCGATTTCTAAAAGTAGTTAAAGATGGTGAATTAACTTTATTTATTTTCTATGAAGAGGCAAGTGTTCCTAATAACGAAGAAAGAGCACAAACAATGGTTTATTATAAATGGCGCGATTCAAAATATCCTAAACCACTAACAAATGAAAAATTTGGCTTTAACTTCTCCAAGAAAATGTCAGCTTATGTAGCAGATTATAAGGAGCTATCGCAAAAGATTCTTAAAAAGGAAAAAGGATATGGTTTAGTTCACTTATATGATATTATAGATGAGTATAATGCATGGTATATTATAAATAATCAATAATCTAATAATTATGATAAATATAAAATCAATTCTGTTGTTAATAGTTATTGCTTCAATAAGCTTGACAACAACAGCTCAGAAAATTACATTCGTTGAACCTCGTTTTAATCTTGAAAGCCCTAAACCTAAATTATCTAGTTTTGATTTAAATGGAAAGCATTATATTTTATTAGAATCATCAAATTTAAAAGCTCCTTTAAGACTCGATTTGCAATTGGTATCATATGATAGCAATGGAAAACCATTGAATTCATTTATGATTGACGAGACTATGAATGGTGCTGAGCCAAACTATTTCAAAGGTATTTTTCCAATAGACGGTAATATTGTTCTTTTCAAAAGTGGTTATAATACCAAAACGAAAAAAATGAGCTTATATTCCTATATTATTGATGAAGAAGGAAATAAAGGCGAAGCAAAAAAAATTACATCCATACAAGGGACAGGGATGTTCAATTCAGGAAGATTCGAAGTTGTTGCTAGTCCTGATTATACGAAAATACTTGTTTTAAGTAATATGCCTCGTGTCAAAAAAACGAATGAGAAAATTGTCCTCACTGTATATGATAATAAGCTGAATGAGCTCGTAACAAAGAAGATAGAATTGCCTTACCCATCATTAAAAACTCTTATTAATAATGTATATATTAATAATAATGGTACTAGTTTCTTGCTAAAAAAAGTTTATGCTAAAAAGGGTTTACCTGATAGGGAAATGGTTTTTACCTTTACACCAGAGCTAAAATTAATAAGCGAGTCAGCTCATAAAATTGGTGAAATAGGAGTAATATCGACATATAAAACTATGATTGATAATGACGGGAATCTAATTTTTGGAGGTTTATACTACGATTATAAAAAATCTGGAGTAAATGTTTCTGACCCTGATGGTCAGTTTATTTCAAAATGCACTGCTGAAGGAATATTAACATCTACTTTTAATATCAAACATTATAGTGGATCTTTTGTTACTAACCAACTAATGAGCGATGCTTTTGGAAACTTCTTTCTACTAATTGAAAGTGTACTCTATAAAAGCGAAGCCGTTGGAGAAGGAACCGCCCCAGTATATAGTGATTTGTACACGAATAAAAATTCAGAACTTATAAAATTCAACAGCCAGCAACAGATTGAATGGATATATTCAATAGAACGTGATGAGCAAAAATCAACAAATGATAATGCAAAAGCGCATCGTGTTTGGGCTACCGTATTACCATCAAATCAAATTGCAGTTATCTATCTTGACTCTTGGGCTCGACATGATGGAATTAAAAGGTCTGTCATAACTCCACCCGTTATTTATTGGAAGGGTGATGTGATTGAAATCGTTTCGCAAGAGGGAAAGCAAGATACACATACGCTTATTACTGACCCGCGCTTTGGAGGAAAAAACGGACAATATTATTTAATACCACAAACTGGTTATCTAGTAAATGGAAGTATCCATATGATTTCTTTCAGAAATAAAGAGCTTGTTTCTACCATAATTAATCTCTAGTATATAGATTAGGCCATGCGTTTTCACATAGCAAAATAATAATTTGCCCATTTACCATTTTACCGTATTTTTGTGCCCATGGAAACAGTTGTTAGCGGAATCCGGCCAACCGGAAATTTACATTTAGGAAACTATTTTGGTGCGGTGAAGAATTTTTTGCGCATGCAAGAAACTCATAATTGCTATTTTTTTATAGCTGATTATCACTCATTAACCACCCATCCTACACCAGGCGATTTACACGGAAGCGTGAAGCAAGTTTTAGTTGAATATTTAGCGGCAGGCCTTGACCCTGAAAAAGCAACACTTTATGTTCAGAGTGATATACCTGAAACAACTGAGCTTTATCTTTTGCTAAATATGAATGCTTATGTTGGAGAGTTGCAACGTGTTACGTCATTTAAAGATAAGGTACGTCAACAACCTGATAATGTAAATGCAGGTTTACTAACTTACCCCACACTTATGGCTGCCGATGTGCTTTTACATAAAGCTACCAAAGTGCCCGTGGGAAAGGATCAAGAGCAGAATTTAGAGATGATGCGTACATTTGGCCGAAGATTTAACCGTATGTACAAACAAGAATTCTTTCCTATTCCAACAGCCTTTAATTTTGGGGAAACCTTGGTTAAAGTACCTGGTTTGGATGGAAATGGGAAAATGGGAAAATCGGAAGGTGCTGCCAATGCAATCTACCTAAACGAAGACCCTAAAGTATTGCGCAAAAAGGTTATGCGCGCTGTAAGTGACGCTGGTCCTACGGAGCCTAATCAGAAGAAGCCAGAACCTATTCAAAACCTTTTTACTTTAATGAGTATCGTTTCTGAGCCTGAAACACTAGCCCACTTTGATGAGCTTTACAATAACTGTGAAATTCGCTATGGTGATTTCAAAAAGCAACTAGCAGATGATATGATTAATTTCACCGCCCCAATTCGGGAGCGTATTTTGGAATTATCGGCCAATGAGGCTTACCTTTCGAAAGTGGCCAAAATGGGGGCTGAAAAAGCTCGTGAAAGTGCTGTGAAAACCATTAAAGAGGCACGTGAAATTATTGGATTTCGTCATTTCTAAAGTGTCGATCGTCTTATTTTTTCTTAGTCTTAATTGCTGAGCACAAAAAAAACTGTACTTTAGCATCATGCACAAAAATATCTTTGGATAATGAATATAATAATTGCAGGTGACGGTGAATTGGGAGCATATATTGCCAAGCTTTTGGCAGGTCAAAATCACAATATTACTATGATTAACCCCAATAAAGAGTTTATTGAGGAAATTGATTCTCACCTCGATCTATTAACGATTGTTGGCGATGCTACACAGGTAGAAATTCTACGAGACGCAAAAGCTAGCAAGGCCGACTTGGTTATTTCGGTAATGCACGACGAGCAACCCAATATTGTTACAGCGGTTATCTCAAAAAAATTAGGAGCAAAACGTACAATAGCAAGAGTTTCAAATATTGATAACCTTAGGACTGAGAATAAATTATTTTTTCGTGAATTGGGAATAGATAATCTCATAAGTCCTGAGAATATTGCCTCTGATGAAATTGTTAAATTACTTAAACAGTCGGCAGCCGATGAAATATTTGATTTTTCTGAAGGAAAACTATCCCTCTTCTCCATAAAATTAGACGAGCGTGCAATGGTGATTAATAAATCACTTAATGAAATTGCAGAAGAACATAAGGACCTGAATTTTCGCGCAGTGGCGGTACATCGCCAAGGAAAAACAATTATTCCTCGTGGTGATTTTCGCTTTCACACCAATGATTTAGCCTATATTATCACTAAACCTGAAGGTATTGAGCAAATAATGAAAATGGGGGGTAGAGTAAGACTTGATATTAATAATATTATGATTGTTGGTGGAGGTCGTATAGGACGATTGGCCGCTCAACGATTGGAAGGTGAAATGAATATTAAGCTAATCGAGATTAACAAGAACCGTTGTTATAATCTTAGTGACACCCTTAATAATACCTTAATATTAAATGGAGATTCTCGTGATTTAGCACTGCTTGAAGATGAGGGTATTTCATCTATGGATGCCTTTATATCAGTTACTCGCGACTCTGAAACAAATATTTTAACTTGCCTTTTAGCTAAACGCCTCGGTGTTAAAAGAACGATTGCTCTGGTTGACAATATTGACTTCATCGATGTAGCACAAAATATAGGAATTGATACCATTATTAATAAAAAGCTGATTGCTGCCAGCTATGTAGAAAACTTTACATTGGGCGAAAACGTATCGCTTATAAAGTGCTTGAGTGGTGTTGAGGCTGAAGTGTTAGAGCTTATTGCAAAAAAAGGATCATATATCACAAAAAAACCAATTCACCAATTGCGACTTCCCTCTGATGTCATCATTGGTGGAATTGTACGAAATGGGCAGGGCATCATCGCACTTGGCGAAACTCATATTCAAGAAAATGATAAGGTGGTAATATTTACTATGCCTTCAGGTATTACTAAGATTAGTAAACTATTCGTATAAATGCTGAGCTCCAGAGATATAAATATAAATGAGGTAGTAAAGGTTCTAGGACTTTTACTAATGATTGAGGGCCTTGCTATATGGCTATCATTACCATTTTCATGGTATTACGGTAGCAATGATTTTATGGCAATATTGAACTCAGGTCTAATCACACTAGGAGTTGGAGCATTTGGCTTTCTTCTTACTTTCAGGAAAACTACTCATACTCATGTGGGTAAACGCGAAGGATTTATGATTGTAAGCTTGGCATGGGTAGTATTTTCTTTATTTGGCACCTTACCATTTTTACTTAGTGGTAGTGTGGATAATTTTACGGATGCGTTTTTCGAAACTATGTCTGGCTTTACCACTACAGGAGCCTCCATACTCAATGATATAGAAGCGGTTCCACATGGAGTATTGTTTTGGCGTAGCATGACACACTGGATTGGTGGAATGGGTATTATCGTTCTTTCCTTGGCTATTCTTCCTCTGCTTGGAGTAGGTGGAATGCAACTTTTTGTGGCCGAAGTTCCTGGGCCAGTTCCAGACAAACTTCACCCTCGTATCACTGGAACTGCAAAGCGCTTATGGGGAATATATGTGCTACTAACGTTTATTCAAACAATTCTCCTTATGTTTGGTGATATGTCATTATTTGATGCTCTTTGTCATGCATTTGGGACAATGGCAACAGGTGGCTTTTCTACTCAAAATGCTAGTATAGCTAATTATTCTCCATATATCCAATACATAATTATTCTATTCATGTTCTTGGCAGGAATGAATTTCACTTTACATTATTTTGGACTGCATGGTCAAGCACGCAAGATTTTGAATAATCAAGAATTTCGATTTTATGCATCATTGATATTTATATCAACCATAATTATATCAACAGTTCTTTACCTTAATATGGAAATTGATGCGAGCAAAATATTTCGAGACTCGCTTTTTCAAGTTATCTCCATTATCACAACAACTGGTTTTGTGAGTAGTGACTATCTTTTATGGCCACACTTTGCTTGGTTTATCATTTTTATTTTAATGTTTACTGGTGGAAGTGCAGGGTCGACTGGTGGTGGCATGAAATCCATTAGAATATTACTTATGTTCAAAGCTTCTGCAGTACACTTACGCAAGCTAGTTCATCCAAGAGCCTTTATTCCTGTGCGTTATAATGGACACTCTGTAAAAGACGAGATTATTTTTAGCATTATGTCATTTGGACTTTTTTATGCCTTATTCTTTGTTATAGGTTCTATTTTGCTTTCTGCAGTTGGACTAGATTTTGAATCGGCCATGGGAGCGAGTATTGCTTCTTTGGGCAATATTGGTCCTGGTATAGGCATGGTAGGACCAACAGAAAACTATCACGACATTCCAATTCTTGGGAAATGGATTATTTCATTCTTAATGTTATTGGGTCGTTTGGAGCTATTTACAATTCTTGTATTTTTGTCACCTGGTTTTTGGAGGAAATAAATTATGGAAAAACTGTCAGTAGTCATCATAACCTATAATGAGGAGCAAAATATTGAGCGATGCTTGCAATCAATACAATCTATTGCTAGTGAAATTATTGTGCTCGATTCTTTTTCAACAGATCGGACGAAAGAGTTATGTGAGCAATATAAGGTCACATTTTCAGCACATAATTTTGATGGGCATATTCAACAAAAAAATCGTGCCTTAGCTCTTGCAAACAATGAGTGGGTATTATCACTTGATGCAGATGAGGCTCCCGATAAAGAACTGCTAAACAGTATAAAGACTGCACTTGACAGTCCCTTATCTGAAGCCTATTATTTTAATCGCTTAACCAATTATTTGGGAAAGTGGGTACGCCATTCGGGTTGGTATCCTGATCAAAAATTACGATTGCTAAAGAAATCAAAAGGTCGTTGGGCTGGTATTAACCCACATGATAAGATAGAGATGGACGAAGGAATAAAATCCGAACACCTTAAGGGAGAGCTTTTGCACTATTCCTACTACAGTATTGAGCAGCATATTGATCAAATAAACAAATTTACAAGTATTGGTGCTTTTGAAGCTCATAAAAAGGGTCGAAAATCAAATATGGCAATTGCAATTATCAAGTCAAATTGGAAGTTTATACGCGACTATTTCTTTAAACTTGGAATATTAGATGGCTATTATGGCTTTGTTATATGTTCTCTTTCAGCTTGGGCAACATTTAATAAGTATCTGAAATTACGTGAATTAAATAAGAATAATGACTAATTCTCCTAACATATTAATTAGTCGTACCGATGCTATCGGCGATGTGATTCTTACATTACCATTGGCTGGTATCATTAAGGAGTATTATCCTGATTCGAAAATATTATTTCTTGGTAAAAGTTATACTAAAGATATAATATCAATCTCTAAGCATGTAGATCAGTTTATAAATTGGTCAGACATAGATAAACTTGCGACTAATGAACAAATTAATGTGTTCAAAGAGTATTCTATAGACACAATTATTCATGTTTTTCCGAATAAAGACATTGCAAGGATCGCAAAAAGTGCAGGAATAAAAAACCGAATTGGAACTGCGCACAGACCCTTTCATTGGACAACATGTAATAAACTACTTAACTTCTCTCGCAAAAATTCGGACTTACATGAATCTCAACTAAACACCAAGCTTCTAAAACCCATAGGAATTAACCGTAGTTTTAGTTTGAGCGAGTTGGTAGAATATTATGGTTTCGATAATGTTAAACCTTTAGATATCAATTTTATTGAGTTATTAGACCCTAAGAGATTCAATCTAATTTTACACCCAAAATCCAAAGGAAGTGCGCGTGAGTGGGGTTTAGAGAATTTCAAGGAGCTCATTGAAATCCTACCTTCCAAAAAGTATAAATTATTTCTCAGTGGTACCGAAGAAGAAGGTGAGCTTTTTAGAGATGTATTACTTGAATCCAAAAATGTAATAGACATTTCTGGGACCATGAGTTTACAGCAATTTGTTAGTTTTATTGATGCTGCGGACGGCTTAATTGCTGCGAGTACAGGCCCTTTACACATAGCCGCAGCACTTGGGAAAAGAGCTCTCGGCATTTACCCACCAATTCGCCCCATGCATCCTGGGCGCTGGATGCCATTGGGAATAAATGCTGACTATGTTGTACATAGTGGTGAATGCTCCGATTGCCGAGATGGTGGGGCTTGCCATTGTATGTTGGAGCTTTCAGCTAGTATCGTTGCAACAAAATTGTAAGTTAGAAGGTCCTATACGGTGATCCCCATTTGTTTCATCAAATAAGTAGCACTAAGATTTTGAGCAATCCCGGGTCTAATTTTGTAATCAAAATGCAAACCTCCATCAAGAATTTCTACTTCGAAACAAATATTTTCTACATAGTCTTTGAATTCTTGAGAAATAACTCCTAAGTTTAAATCATGAGTTGCTATTACTCCCACAGCCTTAAGCTCTACTAATTGTTTTAGCAAAGCTTTTGAGCCCTGCTCCTTATCTTTGGAGTTTGTACCCTTCAAAATTTCATCTAAGAAAACAAAAAGCCGCTCTCCTTTTTTAAGTCGGTTAATTATTACTTCTAGACGCTTTATTTCCGCATAAAAATAACTCTCATTTTTTGCCAAAGAATCTTTGGTACGTATACTACTTATAATTTCTATGGGATTAATAATCATGCTTTTGGCACTTACTGGTGCTCCCATCATAGCAAGAAGCATATTAGTACCCAAACTGCGCAGAAATGTACTTTTACCAGCCATATTTGCACCTGTAATAACTTTGAAATGGGGACGATTTGGAATACTAAAATTATTACCTACACAATTAGTGTCTTGCATTAATGGATGTTTCAGGTCTTCAGCAGTAAGTTCAAAATCCTTTTCGGAGAGTGTTGGGAAAACCCAATCTGGATGATTATAATGAAGCGTAGATATTCCGTTTAGCGCGTCAAAACTACTTAAAACTGTAAACCATTTTATTAGGTCTTTTTTATGCTCAGCCTTCCACTTTTCCATCCGAAGTACCTGAAGAATATCCCAAAGAAAAATAGCATTAACTAATATTCCTGCAAACACATTTAATCGAGTATCCAATGCTGACAATATTTTGGATAGCTTGCCAATTTGAGTACTTGCATTAGCTTTTTTATCACCCAACTCAAATTGCAAGTCGTTTAGATAAGATGTTGTAAAAGGTGTTTGCTCAATTATTTGCAGCAACTTGATATACTTAGTCAAGAGTTTAACCTTAGAGCTTACCGACATGTGGATTCGTTGAATCTTTTTTGTGTAGAAACCTACAAACATCAAGCTGATAAATAGACTTGTTCCGGGTAAATTGCCATTGATAATTCCTCCAAAATAAAGCATAATTCCCACAATATTAATGAGTGATGCAATCCATATTAGCACAATAAATAAGGGCTTGCCAAAGAATAAATCCGGCTCGTTCATCCATCGAATTAGCGCACGATATTCCCCTTTCTCCTCATCTAACATTAGTCCTTGAGCACGAAAATCAAGTCGCTCTTCAAATAAACTAGCTAACTCCTCAACCGACTCTTGTTTGTGTTTTATTTTAGCTGTTTCGTACTCCGAGAAATTAAACCAATGGGCCAACATGCCTCCACCACCAATGGTAGTGGTACGATTGCATTTTTGATATAAAGATTGTGGACCAAAAACATCTAAATCATAAGCATAATCTTTACTCCGGTGCATATATCGACTTCCATCATCGAATGCCGATTGGTTACCTTCCAATGATTTTAGTTCCTCCTCAATTACTCGTAATCGGTTTTCGGTTAAACGCTTTGCCGCAAAGAAGCGTGCGTGCAGTTTTACCAAGGCTAAAAAAAGCACAACGCCTAATAATGCCCAATATAGAGTATAATTCGAATCTTGTTGAAATAATACATAAACCCCTATTATTAAACCTAGAAAAGCGGCTAAACGTACTATGGAAATCCAAAATATGTTCTTTTTAGCATTATTCAATGCCTTTTGTTCTTTAATCTGATAAGTTATGTAGTGCTCTCTGAGCTCATTTAGATTTTGCATGGTGCGAAACTAGGGTTTTTTCTAAAATAAGCCATTATATCATGAACAAAAAAGGTAAGATTGGCATAGATTTAATAAGTTAACAAACTTATAAATCATTAAAATATGGTATCTTTACCCCCTATTAAAAATCTAAAAACATAGCAAGATGTATAATAATTTTCAAGATTTTCTACAAAAAGAGATAGGTGATATAAAAGAAGCTGGTTTATATAAAGACGAGCGTGTAATTGTAGCTCCTCAACAAGCTGAAATTACTTTGGAAGATGGATCTAAAGTATTAAATTTCTGTATGAATAATTACTTAGGATTATCAAATAATCCTGAGTTGATAAATGCTGCAAAAGATGCCATGGACAGTCATGGATATGGAATGTCATCAGTACGTTTTATCTGTGGCACGCAGGATTTACATAAAGAGCTAGAGCAGAAAATAGCTCATTTCTTTGGCACAGAAGACACTATTCTTTATGCAGCAGCATTCGACGCCAATGGTGGAGTATTTGAGCCTTTATTAGGAATTGAAGATGCTATTATTTCGGACTCATTAAACCATGCATCTATTATTGATGGAGTTCGTTTGTGTAAAGCACAGCGCTACCGTTACAAAAACGCCAATATGGAGGATTTGGAAATCCAATTAAAAAAGGCACAAGCACAGCGCTTTCGTTTAATTGTAACTGATGGTGTTTTTAGCATGGATGGAAATGTGGCCCCAATGGATAAAATTTTGGAATTGGCCAATAAGTATGATGCCATGATAATGATTGACGAAAGTCATTCGGCAGGTGTAGTTGGCAAAACAGGTCGTGGGGTAACTGAGTTGTTTGAAATGAAAGGGAAAGCAGAGATTATTACGGGAACCCTTGGAAAAGCCTTTGGTGGTGCAATTGGTGGATTTACTACTGGTAAGAAAGAAATTATTGAGATGTTGCGCCAGCGCTCTCGTCCATATTTATTTTCCAATTCTATTCCTCCAATGGTTGCTGCTGCAGGTATTCGTATGTTTGATATGGTAGATAAAACCAACACCCTACAAGAAAAACTGCATGACAATACTGATTATTTTATGGAGAGAATGAAAGCGGCAGGATTTGATATTAAACCTACAAAATCAGCTATTTGCGCTGTGATGCTTTATGATGCTAAACTAGCTCAGGAATTTGCGACTAAGCTTTTGGATGAAGGAATTTATGTAATAGGCTTCTTCTTCCCAGTAGTGCCTAAGGGTGAGGCTCGTATTCGAGTTCAGCTATCAGCTGCCCATGAACAAGCTCATTTAGATCAATGTATTGCTGGATTTACTAAAGTTGGTAAAGATCTTGGTGTTATATAAGTGCAAAAAATATATTATTAAAACCCTTCAAAAGTTTAATTTTTGAAGGGTTTTTGCTTTAAGCACGTTGTGATTTTTTCTTAACTACCTTCCTGGTTTGTTTCTCATGTCTATGATGACGATATAAATAGAATGTAGCTACTCCAATTAAAAGAAATTCATCGGCTAGATTAATAATATCAACTGCCATGAATATTTCATCTGAAATTTTCATGATAATCTTGAAAAGCGATCCAATAATTATGGATACAAAGCCAACTATCTTAAATGATGATTGACTGATTGCTGAAATTACTATTCCGAAAACCAAAATAAGTGCAATTTTTAGATAGGTCATAAAACCCGATAGAGAACCCCCATTAGCAATCAAAAACTTAATAGCATATTCATCAAAAAATATTGAAGCTATAAAGAAAATCAGAACAAATTTTAATAGCCATTCAGCTAGAATTGAATTACCGTGTCTTTTATGAGGACTTGCCATAGTATCGTTTTTTAGTAATCCCTAAAATTACTAAAAAAAGCATATGGTCCAATATTATCTACAAAAAAAAAGAGGGTCTGATATTACAATCAAACCCTCTTTTATTTTTACTAAAAAATATTATTTACCGCATTTGCCTTCGCCACATTTTTTTTCATCTTTTGCTGTAGCATCTCCACATTTTTTTTCTGCATCATCGCTAGTATTCTCTTTCATGGCTTTCATTTGCGCTTCCATTTCTTCACGAGAAACAGTTCCGCTTCCATCTTTGTCCATTTTTGAGAACATTGTATCATGACCAGCTTCAAACTCTTCGGAAGATATAAGATCGTCGCCATCGGTATTTAACATATCAAAATGTCCACATTCTTCAGTGGTAACTTTTCCATCTTCATTCTTATCAACTGATTTGAATTCCTTAGTCACATGAACTACAAACTCTTCTTTAGTAATTTCGCCATTACCATCGGTATCGATATCTGCAAAATGATCTTCTTTTTCTCCTTCTGCATCGGCACCACCACATTTGCCTTCACCACATTTACCCTCTCCACATTTTGCATCAGCATCAGCAGTTTCAACTTTTTTGGTATCTGTATTTTCTGCTGCTGAATTGCAAGCAGTAAAAGTAGCCATCAGTGCTACCATTCCTAATACGTAAATTGTTTTTCTCATTGTCTTTCTAGTTTAATTATTTATTCTCTATTTATGTACTTAATAGCTCGCAAGATATAGATAATTGAAGTCTAGGTTTTATGATATGTATTAGTCATTGAAAACAAAATTGAAAAAACAAAACCCTCAATAAGAGACTGTCTTCTTGAGGGTTTATTCTACATAGGAATAACTTTTATCGAACTAAAATTCGAGCTTCCATCATATCATGTATAGCATATTTTACTCCTTCTCTACCCAAGCCCGAATCCTTAATGCCACCATAGGGCATGTGATCAACACGGAAAATAGGCGAGTCGTTGATGATTACACCGCCCACTTCCAAATTAGTGAAAGCATAGTCCATTTCGTCGATTTGATTGGTAAAGACACCTGCTTGCAAACCAAATTCACTTTCGTTTACTTCATCAATTACCGATTCAAAATCACTAAAAGGCTCTAGTGTAACTACTGGGCCAAACACTTCAAGGGCACAAACCTTCATTTTAGGTTTGGTATCGGAAAGAATTGTTGGTTCGTAATAAGTTCCATGTCGATTACCTCCACAAAGCACTTTTGCGCCATCATGAATAGCTTCATTCACCCACGCCTCTACTCTTTTGGCGTTATTCTCGTCAATCATTGCCGATATTTCGGTGCTGTCATCTGTTGGATCACCAACTTTAAGGTTTTTTACTTTGGAAACAAATTTATGTGCAAACTCTTCAAATATCTCTTGGGCTACATAAATACGCTGTGCGTGAATACATACTTGACCCGAGTAGGCAAAACCACCAATAATAGCTTTTTCCACTGCCAAATCTAAATCTGCAGATTTGGTAATCACCATACCTGCATTACCCCCTAATTCAAGGACTACTTTTTTACGTCCTGATTCAGCCTTCATCAACCAGCCCACATGAGGTGAACCCGTGAATGACAGCAGCTTAAAACGATCATCGGTTACCAATTGATTTCCTTCGGCACGGGACATAGGCAAAATGGAAATTGCTCCTTTAGGCAAAGAGGTTTTATCAATAATTTTGGCCAATGCTAAAGTAGATAATGGAGTAGTGGTTGATGGCTTTAATATTATGGGACATCCTGCTGCAATGGCGGGAGCAATCTTATGCACTGCTAAATTCATGGGAAAATTAAAAGGTGAAATTCCAGCAACTAGGCCTACTGGGAAATATCGAATGACGCCCTGTTTTCCTTTTCCAGCCGCAGTCCAATCCAAGCTCATAACTTCAGCAGGCAAGCGTTTTGCCTCTTCTGCTGCTACAGTAAATGTTTGAATAGACCTCTGTATCTCACCCTTGGCATAGCGCATGGGCTTTCCTGATTCATCACTAAGAATTTGAGCAATTTCATTCAAGTTATCACTCAATCCTTGAGCTATTTGCATCAAAATATCATAGCGCTCATAGGAAGGTAAGTCGCGCATGGTTTTCAATACCTTCTGCCCAGATATTATAGCTTCTTCTAGCTCTTGCTTACCAGCTAAATATGTTTTGGCAAAAGCCTTTTCGTGATAAGGATTAAAAATTTTAACCTCTGAATTTGTTTGAACAAATTTTCCTGCAAGATATATTTTATACTCTTCCATGATAGTAGTTTATGGTGATTTGGACTAAGCTTAAGTAGTCATTATTTTTGTTTGAATTTGAATGGAGTCTTTATGTACTAGTTGCAATAGTTTTAATACAAATTTACTATCTAGCCCTAAGTCTTTTCCAACTTTAAGTCTGGACAACATCATCTGCCTTAGGCGGTCCATTTGCAAAACAGTTATATTATTTTCCTTTTTATAGTATCCGATCTCCTCTATTTTATGCATTCTACGCGTAAGGATTGTAAGTAGTTCTTGATCGATATGATCAATATCAAATCGTAATTTTTCCAATAAATTTTCAAAATCTTCGGTGCCGAATTCTTGACGATGCACAAGATTATTGAGCAGTATCTTAAGGTCTTTTGGTTCTAATTGTTGCGAAGCGTCTGTTAAGGCAACTGAAGGATTGATATGAGATTCCAACATCAAGCCATCCATTGCTAAATCCATTGCCTTTTGCGAAACACTTTGCAAGAGTTCTCTATTTCCACAAATATGAGATGGGTCGGTAATGACAGCTATATTAGGTACAAGGCGTTTCAATTCAATGGGGATTTCCCACATGGGTAAATTACGGAATGGTGTTTTTTCGTAGGTATAAAATCCTCGGTGAATAGCAGCTAATTTAGTAATCCCTACTTGATTAAAACGTTCTAAAGCTCCAATCCATAGTTTCAAATCAGGATGCAAGGGGTTTTTCACCATTATAGGAATATCTACCCCCTTTAAGTTATCAGCGAGTTCCTGAATGGAGAAAGGATTTGCCGTAGTACGAGCTCCAACCCAAAGAATATCAATATCATTTTTTAAACAAGCATCGATATGCTGTGGTGTAGCCACTTCCACACATGTTTTTAATCCTGTTTCTTCCTTTAACTTTTTAAGCCATTTAAGTCCTATTTCTCCAACGCCCTCAAATATATCAGGGCGAGTGCGTGGTTTCCATATTCCTGCTCTAATTATTTTTACTTCAGAAATTTTTGCCAATTCCCTCCCTGTATTCAATAACTGTTCTTCAGATTCAGCACTACAAGGCCCACTAATAATAAGTGGCTTACCGTTGGTATTAAACCATTTGTCGATTGGAAGTATATCTAGTTTTGTTCCCATATTTGCATTCTGTTTTCAGGTCAAAATTACGGAAATTATGCGGAGTTTATCTTCTAAATAAAAATGCAACGAAAAAGTATTTTTTGCGTTATATATAGGATCATATAAAGAACGAGAAAGCGTGGACAATTACTTTAATTATCAAGACAAGAAAATATACTATCGTGTAAATGGAAAGGGCAATTGCATAGTGTTGCTTCATGGATTTTTAGAAAATCAGAATATATGGAACTATTATTCTGAACAAATGAGCAAATCACTAAAAGTAGTAACTATTGATTTACCTGGTCATGGCCAAAGCGAAAATATTGAAGAAGTGCATAGTATGGAGCTAATGGCACAAATTGTAAAAGAGCTTTTGGATCGTTTGCAAATCACAAAGTATGTGGTCATTGGTCATTCCATGGGAGGTTATGTGGCATTGGCTTTTGCCGAAATGTATAGTAAACAAACTACTGGTTTTGGGGTGTTTCACTCGCATGCACTTGCCGATAGTACCGAAGCAAAAATAAATCGTGGCCGTGCTATCCAAGTAGTAAAGGAAAATCACAAAAATTTTATTTCAAGCTTTATTCCTGATTTATTTACCAAAGAGAATAAAGAGATCTATAAAAAAGAAATAGAGGTGCTGCAATCGGAATCACGAAAGATGGAGAAAGAAGGCATTATTGCAGCGCTCTATGGCATGCGTCAACGAACCGACAAACTTAAACTATTACAAAATGCAAGAGTGCCCGTGCTATTCATAATAGGTAAGAAGGACTCTCGAACGCCTATGGAGTTGATGAACAAGCAAATAGGTCTTCCAAAACATAGCGAAGTGTTAATTTTAGAACATATTGCTCATATGGGATTTATCGAAGCACGAGAAAAATGTCTTTCCTTTATTAACAGCTTTACACTCAATGCTTTTAGTGTACATTAATCAAACTTTCCATTTGTTAAATAATTGTAATTTTGTTGTATTAATAACATTTATTGTACTTTTGCGTTATAAATACAACAAATAAAGGAGGACATAGTGATAACAATTAGCGAAGCAGTAAACGAAATAGTTAGTCGCAAACCATTTTTGGAGGAAACTTTAGCGAGTGGATTACTTAATCTATCATCTTTAGCTAGAGAGATTCAACCCGAGGTAAGTACTAAGCTTAATAAGGACGTAAAGCAAGGAGCAATTGTAATGGCTCTAAAGCGATTGAAGCCAACAATTAATTTTCAGATAAATCTAAGAGTAAAGAAAGTAATCGGCCTTTTGGGTGATATTATCGTTCGGTCTAATTTGATTGATTATACCTACCGAAATTCGGACACTTTAATCGACTGTCAAACCAAATTACTACAGCAAATTAGTTCACGCAAGGAAATATTTTATGCTTTTTCACAAGGAATATATGAAACAACTATTGTGATGAGTGATGTGATGCATGATAAAGTTAGTGAAATATTTGAAAACGAATTATTAACTTATAAAATATCAAATCTTTCATCAATAACCATCAAATTACCTGAAGAAAATGCTCAGGTTTATGGTATTTATTATCATATTTTGAAAAAACTGGCTTATGAAGGAATTAATATTTTAGAAATCATTTCCACTACACACGAGTTTACGGTTATAGTAAATGATCAAGATGTAGATTCGGCATTCTCTGTATTAAAACGTTTGAAGCACGAAGATTTATAACATATAAACTCAAAAGATAATATAGCATCTAAGGAGACTTAGGTGCTTTTTTTATGCCCTATCATTTTGAAATTGCGCTCTATTCACTACAGAATATTTTCCTAAAACCTGCAAGAGGTATTCCCCCTACAAAACTTAATTGCCTAATAAGGCCTCCGCCACTCGCTGCCCATCAACTGCCGCTGATACAATACCACCTGCATAACCTGCACCTTCGCCACAGGGATAAAGACCTTTTATTTCGGTATGTTGTAAATTCTCCTTTTCGCGAGGAATACGAATAGGGGAGGAAGTGCGTGACTCAACACCAATAATTACAGCATCATTGGTTAAATAGCCATTCATTTTCTTGCCAAATATTTTGAAACCCTCCTGTAATCGTTTTCCAATATGCTCGGGTAACCACATATGCATGGGCGAAGAAATAATTCCTGGTTGATAAGAAGTATCTGGTATCCCATTGGATACCTTTCCTTTTACAAAGTCCATCATCCGCTGTGCAGGAGCTACTTGACCCATGCCTCCGTTACGAAAAGCCATTTGTTCATACTCCTTTTGAAATTGCAAACCTGCTAATACTCCATATTCTTTATACTGTTCTAAGTCCTCTGTGCGTATCTCAACCACCATTCCTGAATTAGCGTATTTTGAATCGCGACGTGAAGGTGACATGCCATTTACCACTACCTCATTATCTGCTGTGGCAGCAGGCACAATAAAACCACCTGGGCACATACAAAATGAATACACACCACGACCATCCACTTGCTTTACCAAGCTATAGGCTGCCGCAGGTAAATATTCGTCTCGTATTTTACAGTGATATTGAATTTGGTCAATCAGCTTTTGAGGATGCTCAATACGAACGCCCATGGCAAATGATTTGGCTTCAAGCAAAATATTGTTTTCATGCAGAAGTTCATAAATATCACGAGCTGAGTGGCCTGTAGCAAGTATCACTGCTTTTCCTTTAAAGCTATTATCTCCAACTTTTACCCCTTTTATTTGTTTACTATCAATAATTAGCCCGTCTACTCGATGGTTAAAATGGAATTCACCTCCAGCATTGACTATTGTTTCTCTAATCTTTTGGATAATGCGAGGTAGTTTATTCGTACCAATATGTGGATGTGCATCCACCATAATATCAGGGTCGGCACCATGCTGTTGCAATATTTTTAATACGGATTGCACATTGCCTCGCTTCTTTGAGCGGGTATAAAGTTTGCCATCTGAAAAAGTTCCGGCACCACCTTCACCAAAAGCATAATTTGAATCGGGGTCTACAATACTCTCTCGATTAATTTTTGCAATATCCAATTTTCGATCGCTTACCTCTTTGCCACGCTCTAAAATAATAGGTTTCATCCCCAATTCAATCAGACGCAAGGCTGCAAAAAGTCCTGCAGGGCCTGAGCCAACAATAATCACAGCCTCCTTATCTTTTACATCAGGATAATGCAATTCCAAATCTTCCTCAGGCATTTCTTCACCAATGTAAACCTCAAGGCGCATTAGTATTTTTACCTGGCCTTTTCGTGCATCAATGGAGCGTTTCAATACTTTGATTGCGGTAATTTCTTTTAGCTCAATGGCTAAAGATTCTGCTACTTTAGCCGTATAAAGTTCTTCTTTTGCCGCTTCTTCAGGAGTGACTACTATTTGGGTGTCTTTAATCATTGGGTAATAAATTAATGTTTAAGCTTGTTATTTGGAAATTCAACTTCCAAATTGCAAGGTAAAAATAAGGTAATTATTTTTCATGCGTTACTAATAATGTCCATTATGATTGAAATAAGCGGCCCTGCCAGGTATCGCGCTCCTCCAATCGGCGTTCAATTTTCTGTAAAATCTGATCATTACGAATCTTTCCCCATCCTGGTCCAGCCAAAAATCGTGGAGGAACTTCACCTGCAAAGCGTTCGATTACAAAATTTGGGTTTAAGCGCTCCACAAAGTCAACCATAAAATTTACATATTCATCTAATTCGAAGAACTGATAATGTTCAGGATGTTTGGCATAATCCTTTTCCATTGCAGTGCCCGTGATTATCTGCAGCTGATGGAATTTGATATTGTTCAAAGGGAGCTCGGAGAGTATCTCGGCCTCAGCCAACATTTCTTCTCTACTCTCTCCTGGCAACCCAAATATCATATGAGCACCCACTTTTAGGTTATAGGAATGAGTAAGCTCAATCATATCTACTGCCGATTGAAAATCATGACCTCGATTGATGAGATTCAAGGTTTTATCATAGCAGGATTCGATGCCATATTCCAATATTACGTAATGAGTTTTGGCGATATCAGCAAAGTATTTCAACTTTTCTTCATCCATACAATCGGTGCGGGTACCAATAACAATTCCTTGCACTTTTTCTTGTTCCAATGCGGGGGCATAAATACGTTTTAGCTCCTCCAAAGGCTTATACGTATTGGAGTATGCTTGGAAGTAGGCCAAATATTGTGAGGCTCTACGATAGCGATTCGCATGAAATTCAATTCCCTCTTCAATCTGTTGTTTTACGCTTTTACTGGGTGTATTATAAGATGGATTGAATGCATCATTATTACAATAAGTGCAGCCTCCACGAGCTAGCTTGCCATCTCGATTTGGGCAGGTAAAGCCGGCATCAATTGTAACCTTCTGTATGCGCTCGCCAAAAGTACGCTCAAAATATTGAGCATAAGCATTAAAGCGACGATGATGTTTCCATGGATATTCTTGCATTGCTGATAGTTTGATTTTGCAAGGATACTAAAAACTATCGTGTTTCTTATCGTTTTCTAACGATCGTGCTTTTTCATTTTCTTATATCGCTTTCGGTTTTCTCTAGATGGAATAACGGTTTCTTTCATTCCATTTAACAAGGACTGTACTAAAATATGAATAAATCCTTTATTCATATTGCGGCCAACTACAAATTGAACATTTCGAGCTGGTAAGCTTGGATTAGCAGGATTATTAGAAAGTAGATAGGTATTGGCAGCAAAGGAAAGAATTTGATTTCCAAATTTGGCTTTATGTTCAGGCTCCTTATTATGCAACTGAATATTTAAGTTATTATACAGAAATGTCATCGCCCCACGGCTGTCCGTCCGATTTGCCACTCCCTTAAACACAATGCTTTTAAGCTCCCCACTACTTATTTCAATAGGAGCAAAAGTGCGAATCATTGTACTGATTCTTTTTAAATTTGATTTATAAACTTTACCACTGTAGGTAAATAAGTCTCTATGATAATCAAACTGGAGTTTTACCGCAAAAGGAAGACTGTTTTCAATTTGGCCTTTGGCATTGAGGAGTAGTTTTTGAGATGAATTTCGGTTCTGAACATTATGCAATTGCCCATTGATTTTATTTATTGCTATTTTACTCAAGCGTCCATCTTCTTGTTGAAGCGTGAAATTGATTTCCACATCGGAAGCCTCAACAACATTTATATGCATCGGTTGTTTTATACTTTTTATTTGCAAAGCAAGATAGTGCGGGATTTTGCGCTTATTCAAGGGGGCTTTTTTACTTTTATACAAATCGGCCACTACCCCTGATATAATTAATGAGTCTGTAAATACTTCTCCCATATCCACCAGTCTATCAAAATGAATATTGGTCATTTTAATATGCTCTATATTCAATTCGGGACGAAGCTTTTGGTATTTATAGTTCTTTGTAAATTCTTTTCTACTTAAATTTGGGTGAAGTATTGCATTTGAAATTAAAAGTTGCCTTGTTGATTTATTAATATTTAATTCCGTTGCCGAAATAGTGTAAACACTATCTGCGGTAACAAACTGTGGCTTTGAAATATGAAAAAAGAAATCTTTATAATCAAAACTAAACGCATCATTAGCTTTCTGTGAAGTGAATTTCTTCACTCCCATTTGAAATTGCTGCATCGATACATAAGTGCCGTTTTTGCCTCGATACGAAATATCATTTAGAGAAGCATTTAATTCATCCAAAGAGAAATTAAATGACTGTTCTTTATTTAATTCCAATTTTGTTATCTCCATATTGAAGTCGTCAAAACTATTCTCTGTATTCTTGGCTTCATGTCTGAAATACAATAATTCAGCCTTTGTGATATTGATTTTTTGGATACTAATATGAATTTTCAATGAATCGGGCTGTTCTGTTTTTACAATAAACGCAAAGGGTTGAAATTTAGCAGCTGTTTTTCGAATCTTTATCTTCGAGTCTTTAACCACAAATTCCTTAATACTAATATTATTGGACGATAGGAACTCAATAATACTGGCATCATCGATAAGGATTTTACCAATACTAACTTCCATGCTTCCGTTCTCTGCAAAAAAATCTTTATGCTCATTAACCTTTGGTTCAAAGTGTACACCATATACATGTATATTCATACTGAGCAGGTTTACCCTAAGTTTATCGAAGTGTAAATTATAATAATTAACCGCTTCGGACTGATTATAGAGCGAGTATATTTTTGAGCTAATGAGTTTGTTTAGATTGGTATTAACATAGTAAAGGCCACCAGCGATAAATAAAAAGAAAGCTAGCAACACAAAGGAAATCGTCCTTTTTCGTTTGTTTGGGTTCTTTTTAGATCTTTTTTTCGAAGGCCTTTTCTTTGGGGTCATTACTGTGCTTTTAGTATTTGGTGTAAAGATAGGATATTTAAAAATAAAAAAGCTGCTTCGAGAATAACCCAAAGCAGCTTTCAATATTTTTTATTTCAAATTACTCCGAAACACGTTCCAACCATTTTACCATAAACATAATGGTAAACATTGATATTGCAGTTGCAACAACGAAGATGCTCCAAGTCATCCAAATAGGAATAGTTTCGTAAAGTATAGCACCAATAAATAGTAGGCCATTTCCTAATGCAGTAGCACCAAGCCAACCACCTTGCATCAAGCCTTGATATTGTGGAGGTGCAACTTTAGATACAAATGAAATACCCATTGGGCTTATAAATAACTCCGCTACTGTGAGTATAAAATAGGTTCCTAATAAAAGGAAAGGAGTAACACGAGCATCATCAGCCAAAGGAATTCCTCCGTGAGCGGTGCTAATCTCAGTAAATAAAGGTAGTCCGAAAGATCCTAATACCATGACTACAAAACCTAAAGAGGCAATTCCCATACCAATGGCAATCTTTTTTGGAGTTGATGGCTCTATACCTTTGTTTCGTAACCAGCCAAATAGTCCAACAAGAATAGGGGTTAGTACAACTACAAATATAGGATTCATAGCTTGAAATACCTCAGCACCTTTAAATGTGATACCACCTATGGTGAAAACCAATAAGCTTAAGTCGGTATAGTCTCTTGCAAAAAAGGTAAGTGTTAACCCATTTTGATGGAAAGAAAACCAGAAGAAGATAACAACACCAAAAACGGCTAATAAAGCATACATGCGTTGGGCCACTTCTTTAGCCTCCATTTTAATCTCTTCGGTTATTTCAACACCAGCTGACTTACCGTTTTTAGGATCAGGAAATTTATTTTTATTCACTAAAAATATAACTGTTGATATAGCCATTGCAATGATAGCTATCCCAAATGCATAATGAAAACCTTCATTAAAGACGTTTAGATATTCATTAGAAAAAATCGTTAAGTCTGTTACTGTTGTTCCAGAAGCTTTTTCTGCAGCAGCCTGAAAATTAACAACTGACTCTGATGACAAAGAACCATTCAAAAAGGAATGACAATACTCAGGCAAACTACCATCATAAGTAAAATTGTATTTTCCTAACCACCAGTTACGAACTCCAATAGCAGTAAAAGGAGCAAAAATAGCACCTATATTAATAAAAGCATAGAACAAAGAGAAACCAGAATCTCTCATGGGCTCATACTTCTCGTTATCATACATTTGTCCTACTAAAGCCTGTAAGTTACCTTTAAATAACCCATTTCCAAAAGCAATAACGAACAGACCAATAATAGAGATTGTTAAGTAAAGAGAAACACTTGAAACAGGTGTAGGTGTAGGGTAAGCCATAATAACATAGCCAGCTCCCATTAGTAATAAACCAGCAAAGATAGTACCCTTAAAATTCTGAATTCTATCCGCAATAATACCTCCAACCAAAGCAAATCCATAGATACCAAAATAGAATCCTGAATAAATGTAACCAGCGTTAGTTCCGCTCAAACCAAATTTTGCTTGTAAAAAAAGTACTAAAATTGCCATCATGGTGTAAAAACCAAAACGTTCTCCCATATTAGCCAGGGCGGCTGGAATTAATCCTTTAGGATGTCCTTTAAACATAATGTAATATATTGATTAATAATAAATTTAGATTTCCTGTGTTTGTCAAAGGCCGCAAAAATAAGCAAAATGCCTTAATGTTTAACTTTATGTTAATTAATCATTGAAAAAAGCCTGAAACACTAAGGTATTTACCTTTTCTAAAAGCCTTATATTTGCGAGCAAATCAAACTAATTATGGAAATAAAAATTGTAAATAAATCGAATAATTCTGTTCCAAATTATGGTACTAAAGCATCAGCAGGAGTAGATCTTAGAGCATTTATTGAAAAGGATATTCTTATGCAACCGATGGAGCGTATTTTAGTAAAAACTGGCTTGTTTATGGAATTGCCTGTGGGCTATGAGGCACAAGTTCGGCCAAGAAGTGGTTTGGCCATAAAAAAGGGAATTACCGTGCTAAATACACCAGGAACTATCGATGCCGATTATCGAGGAGAGATTATGGTTATTTTAATTAATCTATCCAACGAAAGTTTTATAGTGAAAACGGGAGATCGTATTGCTCAGATGGTGATTGCGGCTCACGAGCAAGCTGATTGGAAATTAGTGGAAAGCCTTGAGGAAACTGAACGTGGTGCAGGAGGGTTTGGGAGTACTGGGGTATAGCTTCGGCAGGCTCAGCTACCGAGCTTCGACATGTCTCGATACGATTTGCCGAAAAGGCAAATCACTCGACATGACGAAGCAGAAGACTTGAGAAGGATATTCACAAACGCAAGGCCCCTGAGCTTGTCGAAGGGCCGTCAATAAAAACACAAAACTCAAGTACAGACTGCAAAATCACTCAGTATGGCGAAGTATGATGAAGGGTACTTATGGGACTTCGGCAGGCTCAGTCACCAGCTTTTACAGGCTCAGTTACCATGAACAAGGTCCCTGAGCTTATCGAAGGGCTTGTCGAAGGCTATCAATAGAAACAAAAAGCTCAGATACTGGCTGCAAAATTACGCCGTTCGACTGGTTCATATTAAAATGAATTAACAGATATACAATATCTAAACTAGATTAATAATAAAACCATTAGCGAATTAGATGCTATCAAAAAATAAAAGACATGAAAATAATTATTCCAATGGCAGGCATGGGAAAGCGTATGCGACCTCATACATTAACTATACCAAAACCATTAATCAATATTGCTGGTAAACCTATCGTGCAACGCCTCTCAGAAGGTATTGTAAAAGTAGCTGGGCAAGAGGTGGACGAAATTGCCTTTATTATAGGCGATTTTGGGGCCGAAGTAGAGAATACATTAATAGGTATTGCCGAAAGCTTGGGTGCGAAAGGAAGTATCTATTATCAGCGAGAGGCTTTGGGTACAGCTCATGCAATAAACTGTGCAGCAGATTCGATGCAAGGAAATGTGATTGTAGCTTTTGCGGATACTTTGTTCGATGCCGATTTCAAATTAGATGCTGAAAAAGATGGTATTATTTGGACGCATAAAGTAGCAGACCCCTCTGCTTTTGGTGTGGTAAAAAAAGGAGATGATGGTGTGATTACTGACTTTGTGGAAAAACCAGCCGAATTTGTTTCCGATGAAGCTATTATCGGAATATACTACTTCCGTGATGGTGAAAACTTACAGAAAGAGCTACAGTATTTGATGGACAATAATATTGTGAAAGGTGGTGAATATCAATTGACCGATGCCTTGGAGAATATGAAACTAAAAGGGTTGAAGTTTTATTCTGGTCAAGTGGACGAATGGTTAGATTGCGGTAATAAGGATGCAACTGTCTATACTAATAACCGAGTTTTGGCTTTGAGTAAAGATGAAAAGTTGATGGCCGATTCCGTAAAGCTGAACAATACACAGATTATTGAGCCTTGCTATATTGGAGAGGGCGTAATTATTGAAAATTCAGTGGTTGGACCCCATGTTTCCATAGGAGCGAATACGATGATTCGTAATTCGGTGGTTTCCAATTCAATTATCGGAAACGGTAGTGAAATTGAAGGAGGTTTTATCGATAACTCAATGATAGGTAATTCGGTGATTTACAAAATGGCTGCTGCTGATTTGAGTATTGGTGATTTTTCTACTCTGAAGTAGGATAAAATATTCCTTCAGAAGGCACAGCATTGTTTTTGCCTTCTGTAAGGAATAGACTAATTAATTCACAATAAAGCACCCACTTTCAACAGCCTGTTTTTTTAGTAGTAATACGATATAAATACATGTCCTTTGCCAATTGGGGCAATTGAAGTGGTGTTTTCATAAGAATTGAGTTTATAAGGATTAGAATAATTGGCTAAGTCAGCTAAAATATTAATACATTGAACAATAATGCGTTGAAAAATTACGAGAGCGATTCGTGACAGATCATGCATTGGCATAGGGCTTTCCTTGCTCTTGATTTATCGGCTATTTTACTGCAAAAACACCCTATTTTTCCACTATCTTTGCCTCAATAAATAATTTGACAAACACCATCGTTTTGAGCTTAAAACATCTTACATATTTCTTGTTTTTCACTATGCTTTATTTGGCTTCCTCGTGTAGTTCATCAAAAAAAATAAAGGGTGATAGAAACAATGATTCGGCACTTGAATACAAAAGAAGTGCTGATGAAGTATCGTCCACCTCAAAGGTACTTCAAGCCCGTAAACAACTCCTTAATGGAGAACGGGAGCTTGCATATATGAGCCTAAAAGCAGCCTTGAAAGACAATCCAAATAATGATGCAGCCTATTATGAAATGAGTCGCATCATTTTATATTCTAAGACTACAAAAGCACAATCTAAAGCATTGGAATACGCAAAAAAGGCCTCGGCTTTAGACCCAAATAATATTTGGTATCATAAAAATATAATTGGGATTTACAAGCAACAAAAGGATTATAAAAACGCTGCAAAAGAAGCCCAAATTCTTGTTAAAACACATCCTTTTGATAAGGATAATTATTACCTATTGGCCAATATGTACATTTATGCCGAAGATTATAAATCAGCATTAAAAGTATACGATGACATGGAGAAGCAGTTTGGTTTTGAAAAAGGGATTGTGCTCCAGCGAAAGCAAATATATCTAAAACTAGGTAAATACAAAATGGCTTTAAATGAGATTAATCGCTTAATAAAAGTTAATCCAGAAGTAAAGGAATATTATGGCATGGCTGCGGATATATACATGGCCATTGGGGAGTATGATATGGCTTATGAGTACATCCAAAAGATTTTAGCAATCGATCCAAATGATGGGCGGGTGCACCTTGTACTGGCCGATTATTACAGAATTAAGGGAGATAATACAAAGTCGTATCAGGAAATAAAAATTGCATTGGGCACCCCAAATTTAGAGATGGACGCAAAAATGCGTGTCCTTTTGAAATACTTCGAAGCCTCGGAGAGTAATTCAAAAATGAAAAAACAAGCTGAAGAATTAATGGATACTGTTTTAGTTGCAAACCCTAATAGTGTAAAGGCTTTAGCAATGAAGGCTGATTTCTTGAATCGTGATGGTGATTATAGTAATGCTATCATCTATTTCCGAAAAGTGATAGCAATAGATAGCTCACGATACTTAATATGGGAACAGATGTTGCTTGTGGAGGATCGCTTGAAAAATTATACTGACATGGCAAATGAAAGTGGCCGTGCTTTAAAACTATTTCCTCAGCAACCTGCACTATATCTGTTTAGTGGGAAATCAAATATTTATCTTTCTAATTATTCGCTGGCCGAAGATCATTTGAAAATGGGTTTAAACTTTGTTTTTGATGAAAAATCTAAATCTGATTTTTATGGACTATTAGCAGAGGCGGAGTTTCGTCAGCATAAATACGGCCCAGCTGAAAATCATTTTTCGAGAGCAATTAAAGGAAACCCTCAAAATACTCAAGCCTTGAAAGACTATGCGTACTTTTTAGCCTATAATGATAAAGACTATGATGATGCAAAACTTATGGCCAAAGAAGCGATAAGTATGAAACCAAATGATGAGGATTATTATTATGTTTATGCTTTTGTACTGTTTAAGGCAGGAGAGAATGGTCAATCAAAGGGATGGATTAAAGAAGGTTTAGAGCGTTTTCCTCAGAGTAAACAATTACAATTACTAAACATGGAAGTAAATAAGAATGAATAAGATATGAAGATTATTATAATTGTACTTATGACTATTATTATGGGTAGTTTATTTTTCAGCTCCTGTGATACCACAAAAAAAGTTGAAAAAAAGAATATAAAAATACGTGCTGTTGACAGCGTATTCTTAGCCATGAAGGAGCACGAATTTAGCTACGATTGGTTTCAAGGCAAGTTTAATGCAAATTACAAATCAGGTGATAAAAAACAAAATTTTTCAGGTCAATTTCGTATACGAAAAGATAGCGTAATATGGATTAGTATAGTTGCGGTAATGAATATTGAAGTTTTTAGGGTAATCATTAAACAAGATTCTGTTTTTATGCTAAATCGTTTAAAGAAAACCTATTATAGTAGAAATATTGGTTTTTTAAATGAACAGTTAGGCACTGATCTGGATTTTGATATTTTACAGTCATTGTTAATTGGATCCGATTTCGACTATTATGAAAATGATAAATTCACTTTAAGTGCTAGTTCAGACCAGTACAAACTAAGCACAGTAAGCAGGCGCAAGCTCAAGAAGTATATCAGCTCACAAGATGATATGGAGAAGGTTTTGGTTCAGAACTTATGGGTAAGTCAAAGCGACTTCAAAATTCAACAGCAAAGTGTGCGTCAGGTAAAAAATCCAAATAAAAAAGTTGTGGTTCAATATCTTGATTTTAGGGAGGTCAATTCTCAGGAATTTCCTTATCATATGATTTTTAGATTGGTTGGCGAAAAAATAATAAAACTTGATTTGGAGTATAAAAGTATAATAATTAATAAGCCCCTTACGTTTCCTTTTAGGATTTCGAAAAAGTACAGTCGCTTATAATTTAGGTGTTAACATTTGTGTCTTGATAAGTTGATAGACTGAATAAAATCTGACCAATAAAGAGCGTTAATTTTGTAGATATGAAGAAGTTTTCGTGGATAAATTATTTTTTTCAAATAATGCTTGTAATTGCTATGATTGCGGTTATAAGCCCACAAAATACTTTTGCTCAAAAGAAAAAGACTCAACTGAAAGCTAAGCAGCGTAAAATTGAAAAAAAGATTAGCTACACTAAAAAATTATTGAGTGAAACAAAGAACAAAAAGGAGTCAACCCTAACCGAGTACAACCTTCTTAAGAGTCAAGTACAAGATCGCAAACTCCTGATTCGCTCCTATAATAGTGAAGTTCAAATGATTGATGCTCAGATAAAAGAGAACCGTCAATATATTTCACAATTAAATACTGATTTACAAAATCTAAAGGAAGAATATGCTGCTTTAATTTACCAATCATATAAATCGCGTAACAGCTACGATCAATGGATGTTTTTATTTGCATCTAAGGATTTTTATCAAGCCGTAAGGCGAGCCAAATATCTAAAAGAGTATAACGAATATCGGAGAGAAAAAGCTGAAGAGATACTTGAATTAACAAGGATTTTAGAGGAAGAAGTGAGAGCTCTTAAGGTGAAGAAAGATGAGCGATTGGGAGTGCTAATAGTAAAAGAGCAAGAAACTCGTAGCCTAGAAAATGACAGTAAAAAGAAACAAAAAGTATTCCAAGACTTAAAATCCCAAGAAACAAATCTAAAAAAGCAGGTTCGTAAACAACAAAGGGAGTGGAAGAAAATGGATAAGGAAATAGAGCGCTTAATTGAGTTGGAATTGCAGAAGAACTCAAAAGGAAAAGGGCGCTTACCTTTAACCCCCGAAGAGCAAAAACTATCCAATAGCTTTGTTGCCAATAAGGGAAAACTGACTTGGCCATCGGCACGCGGAATTATAACTAGTAGATATGGAGTACATGCTCATGCGCAGCTCAGCAATGTACAGGTAAATAATAATGGAATAGATATTCGTTGCGAAAAAGGTTCCTCAGCCCGAGCTGTTTTTAGCGGGAAAGTTGTAAGAGTAATAAAACTTACTCAGTTTTACGCTGTTTTGGTAAAACATGGTGATTATTATACCATTTACAATAAATTGAGTACCGTATATGTGAGCAAAGGAGATATGTTAGAAACCAAACAAAAAATTGGTACTGTGTGGACTAATACTGAAAATGGTGAAACGGTCTTAAAATTTGAAGTACGGAAAACCAAGGATTCTCAAAATCCTGAAAAATGGTTGTCACCACGCTAGTTATTTAGCTATAATGCTTCTTATTTAACTCTAAATTACAATCACTTCTTTCAATTGATTATATTTGCTCCTTCAAAATAAGAAAGAAACAATAAATATATAAAACTATGAATAAAATTAAACTAATAGGCTTGATGTTGTCAGCAATACTGCTATTCTCATCAAACAGCGTACAAGCATGTACCAATTATTTAATAACCAAAGGAGCTTCGACCGATGGCTCAACTATGATTAGCTATGCAGCCGATTCTCACCTTTTGTATGGTGAACTTTACCATTGGCCTGCGGCTACATGGCCTGCTGGCACTATGATGAAAGTGTATGAGTGGGATACAGGAAAATTATTAGGAGAAATTCCTCAAGCCACCGAAACCTATAATGTGGTTGGAAATATGAATGAGCACCAGTTGAGTATTGGTGAAACAACCTATGGAGGGCTTAAAGAATTAGGCTCTCAAGATGGTGCAATAATGGATTATGGCAGTTTAATCTATATCACGCTACAACGTGCAAAAAATGCACGTGAAGCAATGAAGATAATGACTGATTTAGTAGCCCAACATGGTTATTATAGTTCAGGCGAATCCTTTTCTATAGCTGATAAAAATGAAGTGTGGATAATGGAAATGATTGGTAAAGGTCAGGGAGAAAAAGGTGCTGTTTGGGTAGCTGTTCGTATTCCTGATGGTTATATTTCAGGCCATGCAAATCAAGCACGTATTACTACTTTCGATTTTCAAAAATCAAATAAGTGGGATGATGCTGATGCAATGTTTTTTAATAGTAATGATGTAATTTCTTTTGCGAAAAACAAAGGTTGGTTCAAGGGTGCCGACAAGCAGTTTAGCTTTTCAGACACTTATGCTCCTGTTGATTTTGGTGGTGCACGTTTCTGCGAAATGCGTGTTTATTCAATGTTTCACAAGGTAAGTACCGAAATTGAAGGTAATGTTGCCTATTGGGAATATGTAAAAGGAAATATTCAACATTCTGGGAAAAATAATTATGCTTCCAACCGAATGCCTCTTTATATTAAGCCTGATCGTAAAATCTCGGTGCATGATATGATGATGTTTATGCGTGATCATTTGGAAGGAACTGACTTGGATATGAGTAAAGATATGGGTGCTGGAGCATTTGCTAACCCTTATCGTTGGCGTCCATTAACATGGGAAGTTGATAGCGTGCGTTATTGCAACGAACGTGCTACAGCAACTCAGCAAACAGGCTTCTCATTTATTTCTCAAATGCGTTCTGATTTACCAGATGCCATTGGTGGTATTCATTGGTGGGGTGTTGATGATGCTTCGGGTACAGTTTATATGCCTTTTTATTCTAGTATGACGGAGGTTCCTCAAAATTTTGCTGTGGGTAATGGCGACTTGATGAATTATTCTGAAACTTCTGGATTCTGGATTTTCAATCAAGTACAAAATTTTGCTTATACTCGCTATAACTTGATTCACCCAGAGGTGGAAGCGATGCAGTTAAAACTTGAAAAAGAGTTTATTGATTATACCAAAGGTATTGATGCTGCTGCAAAAGCATTGTATGAAACAAATCCTGAGCAGGCAGTTGCCTTCTTAACTAATTATTCAAATAGTGCCGCTGAGCGTACTTTCAATACTTGGAAAAAGCTTTATAATTATTTGTTTGTAAAGTATATGGATGGCAATGTTAAGACTCCAAAGGATGTTCCTGAAAATTATAAATACGTAAGTCCAAATCTTGAGCAGCCCGGTTATGGGGAGGCTTGGTATCGTAAGATCGTTGGCGAAACGGGTGATAAACTAAAAGTTAAAGGGCCTAGTCATTAGGCTACTATCTAAGTTATAGAATGTATAGAAAGCATCGAAGTCCAGCTTAGGACTTTGGTGCTTTTTTTTGTGGCCTCTCGTCATGCCTCAGTATGACACGAGGGGAGCGTAGCATTTATTGTGCTGCATTGCAACGAACCAAGTCATGCCGAGTAATTTTGCACTTGCTGTCAGGCTGAGTAATTTCCGAAATGCAATGAAGGAAATTGTATCGAGGCGTGACGCTTTGCTTCCGTCCTGCCAACGTCCTGCCTCGGTACAATTTTTCAAGCATGAAGCGAAGCGTAATGCATGGAAAATTACTCGGCCTGATGTGGGGAATGCATTGCCCATAAAAAAGCCCCACAATCCAGAGATTGTAGGGCCATAAAATATAGTATGTTATAACTTATTTACTCGTTTGAATAATCTCAATTACACTATTGGCATCTAAGAATTTCTTAGCAGCCTTTTGAATTTTCTTTGAAGTTAAGCCTTCCCAGAATTTATTATAATCAAAGTTCTTATAATCTTCATTATCAAAATCGTCGCTCTTAATGATGTTTAACCAATACCTGTTTTTCTTAATACTCTCAGTATGCTCTTTTAGCTTATTCTTAAGAATATTATCTACTTTAGTATCATCTGCACCCTCTGTTTGTAATTCTGTTACCACATTGTAAACTACTTGTACCATGGTATCCATTTTCTCAGGATCACAATCAAAATAGATTCCCAACTGATACTCAGTAGCTGGATAATGCTTCATATTAGTCCATAAACTTGCACCATAGGTACCACCAATTTCTTCACGAAGCGTCTCAGTATATCTTAGACTTAAATACTCCTTAACAGCTAGAAGCATCAAACGGTCTTCGATGGTGTATTTCTTCATATCACCTGTAAAACCGACAAATACACTAGCTTTAGCTGTCTCCATTTTACGCTCGAACTTCACTTTAGTTTTGCTCTTTGGCATGCGAATAGCAAGATCATTCCATGTTTCGGTACGATTTGCTTTTGGCAATCCTCCAAGATAAGTAAGAATGGCTGTTTTCATAGAGTCGGTATTAATATTTCCAACAAAATAGAATGTAAATCCTGAAGGATCACCAAAACGATCTTGGAAAATATATTTAATACGACTTAACTTTGCTTCGTCAAACATTTCAGGAGTCATCATTCGAGCACGAGGGCTATGCGAGGCCAAGTTGACACGAATAGAATCGATAAACCCTGCTTGTGGATCTAAGCTCTTATTCTCTAATACAGTAATTTCTCGTTGTTTATAACTAGCAAAAGCATCTTTATCAGTACGCGGTGCAGTGAAGTATAAGTAAGTTAATTGTAGCATAGTTTCAAAATCTTTAATGGTAGAAGAACCATTAAAACCCTCTGTCAATTGCCCAATATATGGAGTAGAACTAGCAGATATTCCTGCAAGTTTCTTTTGCAACTCAATAAAATCAAATTCACCAACACCACTCTGATTAATTACTTCAGCAGCAATTTTAGAAGAGATATCGTCCTTTTGACCATATTTTGAATAACCGCCTAAACTCTGTGCAGTCATTAATATCTCATCATCCTTAAAGGTTGTAGGCATGATTACCACATTTACGCCATTACTTAAAGTCCAACGTGTTATCTTATTCTTACTATCAATTTCTTCTTTAACTATAGTGCCAGCCGTTGGAACAACAGCTACCAAAGGTTTATTAGCATCAGCATCAACATATTGTGCAATATCCATTGCTTCAACTTCCTCAAATAATGCAAGTACTTCTGCTTCTGTTGGGTAAATAATATCCTCTTTATCAGGACCTGTAATAGCAACTACACGATTCTCATTAACAATCCATTTACTAATAAGTTCATTAATTTCGTCTAGAGTAACTGTTTCCAAAACTTGTTTCCCAAATTCATAATCCCACTCATCACTAGGTATAGGCTCTTGAGTTAGGTAGTTATCTTTTAATACCTCTGCATATGAATCAGAAGTGCGTTTGTTGCGTTCATTATATCCTTTTTCGATAGCTGCTGAAAGTTCTTTCTTAGCACGATCAAGTTCTGATTGCAAGAAACCGTATCGTTTGATTCGCTCTGCTTCAACCATGATAGCCTTAGTTCCTACCATAATTTTATCCTTACTACTTATCGCAATTGATATATGAGCATCTTTGGTACGAATAAGGTTGGTATAAAAAATACCGGCCTGTGCAAAAGCCGGGTCTGGCTTCATTGACTCCTCACCCAAACGAGCATTGGCCATAGTGGCATATAGATTTTGCATATATTCTTCACGGTAGTATGATACATCACGCTTCGAATCCACATCGTGCTTTACATAAATCCAAGTCATCACCATTGGAGCCTCTGGATCTTTAGCGATAATCACACGGGTTTCCTTATGATTAGGAATCTGAAAATATTGACGCTCACGAGCATTTTTATGTACGGGTAGTTTGGCAAACATATCTTTCACCTTAACTTCCATAGCATCGATATCAAAATCACCAACAACTACAATAGCTTGTAAATCTGAACGGTACCACTCATTATAGTAAGCACGTAAAGTATCGCATGGAGAATTGTCAATTACATCAACAGTTCCTATAATATTATGCACAGCATATTTCGAATCTTGAAATAATACTTTATTTGTTTTGTCGCGTAAACGCATATTAGAGCTACGACGAGTACGAAGTTCTTCACGTACCACGCCACGCTCGGCATTTATCTCTTCGGTATCCATACTTACGTTGGTAGCCCAATCAAACAAAATCATCAAGGAAGTGTCGATATGCGCTTTATCCTCAATAGGCACTTTATTCAAAGTATAAATGGTTTGATCATATACCGTATAGGCGTTAATCTCAGGGCCAAATTTCATACCTATTGATTGCAAATAATTAATAATGTCTTTCTTATGAAAATTCTTAGTTCCATTAAAACACATATGTTCAGTTAGGTGAGCAAATCCATTTTGACCTGGTGTTTCCTGCATAGCACCTACGTTATTAACGAGGTAAAACTCAGCACGATTTTCAGGTTTTTCATTCACCTTAATGTAGTAGGTTAATCCATTTTCGAGCACGCCATGGCGCACTGAAGGATCCATCGGAATAGCCGCATTGGACTCCATGTTTACTGTAGTTTGAGCAAACATATTTCCAGCAAATAGTACAAATGCTAAAAATGAGAATAGTGATTTTGTCATATTGTTTAATTTATAGTGTTTAATACTTTTTCTTTCGAGCGGCAAATATATCAATTTCAAAGGTTTATTTGTAGAAAAAAGAATAACTTATGTTAATTTACGAATCTTATTTAACATGCTTCTCGGCATGGTATGATGAGCGCACTAAAGGGCCACTCTCCACATAACGAAAACCCATTTCCAAACCCACTCGTTCGTATTTTTTGAATACCTCAGGGCGAATAAACTCGGTGATAGGCAGATGCTTAGGACTAGGGCGCAGGTATTGTCCAATTGTTACAACCTCCACCCCAACTTTGCGCATATCGCCTAAAGTCTCCATCACTTCTTCAGGTTTTTCACCAATGCCAAGCATAATTCCTGACTTAGATCGAGCTTTTGAAGCCGATATGATGCGCAGTACGTCTAAACTTCGTTCGTATTTTGCTCTTGAACGAGTGCTTGGCGTTAAGCGACGTACGGTTTCCATGTTGTGTGAAATTACTTCTGCACCAGCATCAATTACCTTATTAATAAGCTCTGGCCGTGCATCAAAATCAGGGATTAATCCTTCAATTGTAACTCCAGGATTCTGCTTTTTTACTTCAATTATGGTTTGTGCCCATATATCAGCTCCACCATCCTCCAGATCATCACGATCAACAGAGGTTAAAACACAATGCTTTATTTTCATTTTAGCAACCGAGTCGGCTACACGTGCAGGCTCCTGCATGTCAACAGCCAAAGGTTGACCCGTTTTCACATCACAAAATTTGCACGAACGGGTACATATATCACCTAAAATCATAAAGGTAGCAGTGCCAGCATTCCAGCATTCCCCCATATTGGGACAGTTTCCACTTGTACAAATCGTATGAAGCTTATTCTTTTTTACAACTTCTTTTACTGTTATATATGTTTTCCCCGATGGTAATGGACTCTTCATCCATTTGGGTTTGCGTACAATATCTTTTCGTTCCATTATACTAATTATTCATCAAGATCAAGATCCATATCAAACACCTTGGCAATATGGTATTTGAGTTTCTGTTTTACTTCTTCCACATCCATTTCTTTTCCCAACTCTTTTTGTAAAGATGTCACTCCTTTGTCGGTAAAGCCACAAGGATTTATATAATTAAAGTAGTCTAAATTGGTGTTTGCATTAAGAGCAAAACCATGCATTACTACATGCCGGCTGGCACGAACACCCATGGCGCATATCTTTCGCGTTTTTCCAGCAATAGTAGTATCTAACCACACTCCTGTGGCTCCGTCTAAACGCTCGCCATGAATACCGTATTCAGCTAACAAATTAATAATTGCTTGTTCCAAATTATCGATATATGATCGAATGCCATGACCAAAGTCTTCTAAGTCTAGGATAGGATAACCAATAATTTGACCTGGACCATGATAGGTGATATCGCCACCCCGATTGCTATGATATATGCTTGCACCTTTTTCCTTGAGTTGGTTTTCATTGATTAGTAGATTGTCATCTTTTCCACTTTTCCCAATGGTATAAACATGTGGGTGCTCACAAAAAATAAGAAAATTCATTTTGGACAGTGCTTCACATTGAGGCAGTTCAAAATTACGAAATTTCACATTCTTAATATCATGAAATAGAATTTCTTGATAGTCCCAAGCTTCTTGATAGTCCATTAAGCCCAGGTCTTTGTATAAAACAGGTATGCCCATAATAAATTGTTTTTAAGGAGGGCAAAGATAATAGGATTATTTCTATTGAAGGCTAATAAAAAAAACACCTTTAATAAATTGAATTATTAAAGGTGTTTCTTATTTTAAGCTTGGCTTAATTTGTTTATCTAATCTTGTTTAATTCCAACATTATATATTCCATTTTGCCTCTATAATTCTTCCTTTGCGATATGACCTTGGCAAACACAGCTGGTTTTTCATCTATCATCCAATACTTAAAGCGTGCACCATCATCGCTAAAACCAATTACTACAGTACACTCAAAAGTTCCTGCAGGAACGGTAATCTGCTCTTTCTTTAATATAATATAATCGCTTAAAACCGCTTGTGGAAAGAATTCGTTTTCAGAACCATATTCAGAGCCTATTGAAATCTCCTCTCCCACAATAGTATCGCTTCCTTCAATAGTATAATCGGTAAATATTACTCGCTCATTTTCATCATCTACCGAAGGCTTATATATTGCAACACTATTCTTAAATATTCCTATTTCTTTATCGTAAACGCCCTTGTCATATACTAAAGCCCCTGTAGTAGAAGCCTGTTTCATGAGTGCTTCAAAATTGCTCCAAGGAGGATAACTCTCCTCTTTACGATGCTGATTTAGATAATTATAATCAAACGTAAGCTCTTCAACTTTAACATCTTCTAATTTTTCAAAAGTGTAAACTGAATTTGCATTTTCAAAAATCAGAGCGTTTTTATCAGATTTTTTTAATTCCGCATTACCAGCTAAAACTCCTCTGCGGCCTGCGATAAACAAAATGGACTTTTGCTTGGGCTTATACATCCAGCTACCACTTGATGAGGAGGTATAATCCTTATAAATTTCATTTAGCTTAAATTCCATGTTGTTTTTATCAAACCGTAAATAGATTGTGGGTAATTCTACTTCAAATTCTGACTCATATGCCTCCATATTTTCATTGGAAACTTCTTCCACTACCTCTTCTTCCGCAGCACTTTCTTCTACAGCACCTTCTTCCACAGCCTCTTCTTCTACATCCTCCTCTAAAGCTGTTTCAGATATTCCAACATCGGTTTTCATCACCATTTTCCATAGGCCGCTAAGCTTCAACTTTGCATTTGTAGCAGCTATTTTCTTTTCATCATATTTAAACAAATGCCATTGGTAGTCTCCCATTTTTAGAATTAATCGTTCCTTTGAAAGTTCCATTATCTCCCAATCACCAGTAAACTCACTCACCAAAAAGCTTGTAATATGAATACGCTTTGTATTCTTTTCATAATCCCAAATTCCAAAAACTAGCTCCCCGTTAATGATATCATTATCTGCTTCGAAGGTAATGGCCATAAACATATTATGTGATTGCCCCTCTGAAATGATTTTTTCGGACATCCATGAACCTAAAAACTTTGGCCCCTTAGCCGCTGATGCGATGCTAACACTAGATAGCAACACAATTATAAATATTAATTTCTTCATAATTTTATAAATCTAATATTTTGGATTTCTTTAACATCTTCACCATTTCCTCTTGACTATACTTTCCGTAAGCAATAAACTTAATTGAGTATTTATCTTTATTATTTAGGACAATTACCGATTTTGGTATATCCTCCTCATCGTCATTAGTTAGTCCATAGAGGTAAAATGCCTTTTTTTCATCAATTTCAATTTTATTATATTCGATGGTAGTAAAATGATTGAAGCTTCGCTTAAAACTATCAATGTATTGCTTGTCCAGATTTTGTCTTGTGCGAATATCAAATGAAACGAAAACGGCATTTGTACTATCTGTTTGTTGAGTAATAGCAAAATGACAACCGATGGAGCCACTTCCATAAGATGCAGAAACCTTTTCCTTAATATATTGATTGCTGAATTCTTGCATCACTTTATTAAAGTCCTCCACCTGAATATCTCTATTTTCCACAAAACCTTTTTGCTCCAATTCTTTCTTAAAACTTTCCATTTCAGCATCAGAGCCAAATACTTGATCATCGAAACTATTACCGTCAGGATCATTAGTGTTCATATAATTATATATAAAAAAGCTCGGTATATCACTAAATACAGTCCCTGGTATCTCTGCTTCGAAGTTGATTTTTTCTATTGTGGCTACTCCAATCGAACCCATTACTTGTAATTGAGTTAGAAATCCAAATGTATATTTGCGAACAATATTATTATCATTTATCCATATATAGTTGTCAACTTCAATCATAAAACGAATACGCTGATGCCACACCGTACATAACTCCCCTTCAATATCTTCTACACGGTCTGTTTTCTTAAATAGCGCTACTTTAAGAACCTCTTCATTAGATGTTTGGGTGTGATCACCTTCCTTAACATAGAAATAATTGGGATTAATCGAAACTATAGCATTATATTCCAAATCATTGATTTGGTACTTGAGCTTTCCTATAGAAATATCATGAAATTCAAAATCAACTCTTTCATTGGGTCCGGGTTGGCGTTTTTCATAACTCCCTTTCCAATAGTCGGCAATTTTTTCACCAAAGTCGTCAATATAAATTGTGCGCGTGCCTTGGTAATCACCAGTAATTTTATAGGTAATCGTGGCCTTTTTGAATGGAAATCGTTTCCTTGTTTCTGATTGGGCATAAATGCTATTAAGCAAAAATACGCCAACAATAATGAGTGTTATTCTAATCATAGGTATCTAGATATATTGTTTTTTTCAAAAGTAGCAAAAAAACAATACAAAACAACATACTAAAAAAAATGATTATCGTAAAATATAGGCAATACTAACACCAAGGAAATTACCCACAGCATAACCAACAATTCCTACGGTGAGTCCCGAAATTATAAGCTTACGGTTATTTAAAGCGCCTGCAATAACAGGAACAAAAGGAGGAGAACAAATTAATGCTGTGGAAGTTATCATCATTGTTTCGGCATCTACCTTAAAAATTCTTGACAGAGTAAGATGTAAGATTAATGATAGCGTAATCGTGAAACTCACATATAAAAATATAGGAATGGCCTCCGTATTAAATTGTTTGAAATCGGCCATGCTAGCAACCACAAGACTAAATACCATAATTAAATACATACCCAACTCATACGTTTTAGGCGATCTACGCAACTCCCCATTAAAGGAAGCAGACACCCCCATAAGTGTAATGCTCAAAATAGCAACAACCATAGAATACTCTGCTGGAACCAACATGGACAAAACTCCACCAATGGCAAATATAGTGATGGATACTCCAAATGCTTTAAGGGTAGGAATAAGATTATGTCGTTTAAAAAAAGAAGAATAATCTTCGGCCTCAGAGACAATTGTTTTACCAGCCATAAAATGGCCTCCATAATAATACGTTTCAGGAAGGAAACGTTTGAAAAGGGGTTTTCCTAAGCTCATTAAGAACAAAAGGTAAACTCCTGAGAACAATAAATCGGAGGAGTGAACTAAAATATACTCTGAAGAACTAATGTCAAGCATGGTTTTTATGGCAGCCAAATTAGGCGTGCCCCCAGTATAAACTCCGATGAGCAAGCCCGATATTTTCCACGATTCAGGAATTATTTGACTGAAAATCATATTTCCTATGAGTACAACAATAATAACTGAAACCATCCCTGTGACCATGGAAATAAAGGTTCTTCCCGCCATGCGCGTCCATCCATTAAAATTCAAGGTCATCAAAAGAAGGGGCAGCGCCAAGGGGATTGTGAGATTCGTTATTACTTCTTGAAGCATCATATTGCTATCAGCCCGAACGCCCAGGGCAGACGCAAAAGAAGCAAAGCCCGGATGATCAATAGCTAAATTTGAAATGTCTGGAAGCATACCACCATTGCCAATAATTAAGCCTAAAATATACACTAGAATAATGTTTCCTGCTTTACGAAGTAATAGATATTTGCCCGAAAAGTGTATGATCACTGCGGGAGTAAGCAGATAAAACAATAATAATAATGCATATTTCATACTTCAAAGATAATAGTTTTGCATATCACAGCTTCAAATATTCTCTCAATTACTATTATTTTGTAAAAACAAGTACTTTGCCCTTAGAGTTCTTTTTTATACAAAAAAGCAAAATAGTATAAAATATTAGCAATGGGGTATGATAAAATAGGGTTCAGTTAATAATAATAGAATAAATATCAAAGTTAGGGTATAAATAAACCTCCTAGTATTGGAAATTATTATATTTTTGCGTCTTAATATAAAAAAATAGAAAATATGCCAGTACTTCGATTTAAAGCCATGGAAGAGGTGCTTAACCGCACCGTAAGAAAAGTAGAATTACCTTCAGTAAAAACGTCTGATTATTATGGAGTTAATGTTTTTAATCATCAGAAAATGCAATCCTATCTTTCGAAGGAGGCTTTTCAGGAGGTTGAAAGTGCTGTAAAAGAAGGAAAAAAAATTGACCGTGCCATAGCAAATCAAATTGCATCAGGAATGAAAGCTTGGGCAGTAGATCGAGGGGCAACGCATTATACTCACTGGTTTCAACCATTAACGGGAGCTACTGCTGAAAAGCATGATGCTTTTTTTGAGCCAACAGGCGATGGAGGAGCACTTGAAAATTTTCAAGGCGAATTATTAGTACAGCAGGAACCTGATGCCTCAAGTTTTCCAAATGGAGGAATACGAAATACTTTTGAAGCTCGTGGCTATACTGCTTGGGACCCTTCTTCACCTGCGTTTGTAATTGATCATACCTTATGTATCCCAACCATTTTTGTTTCCTATACTGGCGAGGCTTTAGATTATAAAACACCTCTATTGAAATCAAATGCGGCTTTAGATAATGCAGCAAAAAAGGTGATGAAATTTTTTGACAAGGACGTAAAGAAGGTATATGCCACCTTGGGTTGGGAGCAAGAGTATTTCTTGGTTGACGAAGCATTATTCCATGCACGCCCTGATTTGATGTTGACAGGTCGCACATTAATGGGTCATGCGTCAGCAAAGGATCAACAGCTCGACGACCATTACTTTGGTGCTATTCCTGAACGTGTTACTGCTTTTATGTACGAGTTTGAAATGGAGAGCCTAAAATTAGGTATTCCCGTAAAAACACGTCATAATGAGGTTGCACCAAATCAGTTTGAGTGCGCCCCTGTTTTCGAAGAAGTAAACCTGGCCATTGATCACAATCAGCTTGTGATGGCTGTGATGGAGCGTGTAGCTCAAAAGCATAAATTTCGAATTCTATTCCACGAAAAGCCATTTGCAAAAGTAAATGGTTCAGGAAAACATAATAACTGGTCTTTAGCCACCGATACTGGGGTAAACCTACTTTCGCCTGGCAAAAACCCGAAATCTAATTTACGATTTCTTGCTTTTGTAATTAATAGTATGAAGGCGGTTCACGATCATTCAAGCTTGCTACGCGCAAGTATTATGTCGGCTGGAAATGAACATCGTTTAGGTGCAAATGAGGCACCTCCTGCTATAATTTCAGTATTTCTTGGTTCTCGATTAAATGAGATGTTGAAAATAATTGAGGAATCGGTTACTGAGAAAAAAATGTCGCCGGATAAAAAAACAGAATTAAAAATGGATATTGGTCGTATTCCTGAAATTTTATTGGATAATACAGACCGAAATCGAACTTCACCCTTTGCTTTTACTGGAAATCGTTTTGAGTTTCGTGCAGTGGGTTCATCTCAAAACTGTGCTTCACCTATGATTGCATTGAATTCGGCAATGGCCAATCAATTAAATACATTTTATAGCGATGTACAAGAGCTAATAGAAAAAGGTCTTAAGAAAGATGAGGCAATATTTCAGGTTTTAAAAAAGTATATTATTGAAACTAAGAAGATTATCTATGACGGAAATGGATACTCTGACGAGTGGGTTAAAGAAGCCGAAAAAAGAGGCCTATCCAATATTTCAGATGTACCTACTGCTCATGCCGCCTTTATATCAAAGGAAACAGTTAAACTATTTGAAGACCTTAAAGTACTATCAAAACGTGAATTGGAGGCTCGTTATGAAATTCGAATGGAAACCTACAATAAAAAAATCCAGATTGAGTCCAGGGTTTTGGGCGACATGGCAATTAACCATATTATTCCAACAGCGATAAAATATCAGAATATATTGATTGAAAACGTTCGTGGAATGCGTGATTTATTGGACGACAAAGATTTTGACCGTCAAGCAGGATTACAATTGAAAACCCTTAAAATAATCTCTGGTCATATTTCGAATATTAGGGAAAAGGTTGATGCCATGATTACTGAGCGTAAAATCGCAAACAAGATTGAAAGCGAGCTAGAAAAAACACATGCCTATTCCAAGGATGTAAAACCTTTCCTTGAAAGTATACGCAGACATATTGACAAGCTAGAAATGATAATTGACGACGAAATGTGGACTTTTCCTAAATATCGTGAAATCTTATTTATTTCATAATAAATTAGTTGTCACTATACACAAGTTCAATGTTATAAGGAGTATTTTTTATCAAAGTACTCCTTATGTTTTTTATTGTAGATTTGCTTTTTGCAAAATCATAATAAATAGTATTAATGATTATTCTATGAAAAAGATCATTCATTTATCATTTTTCTTGTTTCTGCCCTTCTTATTAATGGCACAGAATAATAAAGAGCAAGTTGTTTTTCAAACCATACGCGGAACCATAGTTGATGATGTTACCAAATCACCATTGACAGGTGCAGCTGTTATTATTGTGGGAAGTAAGCCCATAAAAGGAGCCATATCCGATGCGCAAGGAGACTTTATATTAAAAGATATTCCTCTAGGCCGTATTACGCTAAAGGTAAGTTATATGGGATATGCTGATCGCTACCTTAATAATCTGGATTTGTATGGTGGAAAGCAATTGGTATTAAATATCAGTCTTGAAGAAAACGTAATTACAACAGCCACTGTAGATATTGTGGCTCAGGTAAATAAGGAACGTCCAATAAATGAAATTGCCACCGTAAGTGCGCGAACATTTAGTGTGGAAGAAACGCAACGGTATGCGGGTTCCCTGGGTGACCCCTCGCGTATGGCACAAAACTATGCCGGAGTAATGGGTGCTGGTGATTCAAGAAATGATATTGTTATTCGCGGTAATTCTCCCATGGGATTGCTTTGGCGTATGGAGGGAATAGATATTCCTAATCCAAACCATTTTGCAGCTACAGGAACCACAGGAGGGCCTGTAAGTATGTTAAACAATAATCTATTATCTAACTCTGATTTCTTTACGGGTGCTTTTCCTGCCGAATATGGAAATGCTCTTTCGGGGGTTTTTGATTTGCAAATGCGAAATGGAAATAATCAAGAGTATGAGTTTGTAGGTCAAGTGGGATTTAATGGATTTGAATTGGGTGCCGAAGGTCCTTTCTCAAAAAAGAGCAATGGGTCGTTTTTAGTAAATTATCGATATTCTACCATGGCTGTAATGGAAGCCATAGGAATTGATTTTGGTACTGGGAGCTCTGTTCCGCAATACCAAGACCTTACTTTTAAGATAAATTTACCAACAAAAAAAGCGGGCCGATTTGTTCTTTATGGTATTGGGGGTAAGAGCTCTATTCAATTATGGGACAGTAAAAAAGAAGATGATGAAGCCTCCTATGGAGTAACTGGTACCGATACCGATTTCGGATCTGAAACAGGGGTTCTGGGTTTTTATAATGTGTATTACCTAACCAAAAATACTCGCCTAAAGACCAACCTTTCGGTGTCTGGCACACGGGCTACCACAGCTTTAGATTCGCTAATGACAGATAATGTTACAAAATATCAATTCTATAGGTCGAATAATTCAGAGGTGAAGTATAGCGCGTCGACGCACCTAACTCATAAGTTTAGTGCCAAGGATATGATGACTGCAGGGGTCATTGTAGATCATTTTCAAGTAAGCTATGTCGATAGTGTATATCGCTCGGCAAGCAACGACTATTTTAGGTATAGTGATGCCCATGGCGATTTGAATTTGTATCAAGCCTATGCCCAATGGAAACATAAATTCTCAGATAACTTAAATTTTAATGTGGGCCTACACTATCAGTTTTTTGACCTAAATAACAGTCAGGCAATTGAACCTAGAGCAGGTTTAGAATGGAAATTTACTCCAAAACAATCAATAAGTTTTGGCTATGGGCTATTATCACAAACCCAACCCAAAATTCTTTACTTTGTGGAAACCGAATTGCCAAATGGCCAAAGTAATAAATCGAATTTAGACATGGGCTTTACCAAGAGCAATCAGTTTGTGCTTGGCTACAACAATCAAATAGGGCGCAACTTTAGAATTAAAGCAGAGGCCTACTATCAGCATTTAACTAATGTGCCAGTGAGTCAATCAATGCCCAATTATTCGGTACTTAATGTGGGAGCAGATTTCAATTTAAGATTAAACGATAGTTTAATAAACCAGGGAACTGGCGATAATTATGGAATAGAACTTACATTGGAAAAATTTCTTTCCAAGCGTTTTTATATTTTAGGAACTGCCTCCATTTTTAAGTCACTCTATAAGGGCTATAACGAAAAAGAGCACTCAACAGCTTTCGACAATAACTATGTGTTTAATGCTTTGGGAGGATACGAAATTCCTTTGCCCAATGGCATGAGAATTAATATTGACCTTAGAGGAGTTTATGCTGGAGGAAAACCGTATACGCCATGGGATGAGCAAAAAACCATTGCCAATAATAGTCCTGAGTATTTATATGATCAATCCTATTCGGAGCGTCATAAAGATTACTTCCGAATTGACTTGAAAATAGGTTTTCGTATGAGTTTAGGGAAAACCGACCACGAATATGTTATTGAAATACAAAATATGACAAATCATAAAAATGTATATCAACAAGTTTGGGATCCGGTAAATCAGAAAATGAAAATCGATTATCAACAAGGATTCTTTCCGATGTTTATGTACCGAGTGCATTTTTAAGTGTAAAAGAACAGGATAAAGGGAGGCTTGAAAATAATATTTTGACGCTTCGGTGTTGTATGTAAATCCAAAGTACGATTATGCAAATTGGAGGATGTCAGTTCTGATAGCAATCGGGATAAACCGATTATCAATTGTTTAAAACATAAAAGAACCAACAATTCTGTTGGTTCTTTGGTGGAGAATATCGGACTTGAACCGATTACCTCCTGACTGCCAGTCAGACGCTCTAGCCAGATGAGCTAATCCCCCATTGAGCTTGCAAATATAATAAATTAAGCATTTCTCAAAGATATATTTTACCTTTGTCGCTATGATAGTAATAGACGATAAAATTGTGTCGGATGATGTGGTGAATGTGATGTTTAGCTGCAATTTATCAGCTTGCCATGGCGATTGCTGTATTGAGGGTGACGAGGGCGCGCCCCTGGAGGAAAGTGAGATTAGTGAGCTGGAAGATGCCCTTGATGAGGTGGCTCCTTATATGACTGAGACTGGACTAAAAGTGGTGGATAATACGGGCGTGTTTGACTATGGGGCTGATGGCGACTATGTTACACCTCTAGTGAACGACCGTGAATGTGCCTTTGTCTATTTTGAAAATAATATATCGCTTTGCGCCATTGAAAAAGCTTATCGAGAAGGTAAAATCAAATTTATCAAACCTATCTCTTGCCATCTTTATCCCATTCGTATTACGGAGTATGCCGATTTTGAAGCAGTAAACTATCACAAATGGCCCATCTGCAGTTCGGCTTTAAGCCACGGTGTACAGCAGGGAACAGCAGTATATCAATCATTGGAAGAACCCTTGGTACGCAAATACGGGCGTAAGTGGTATGATAAATTAGTTACAGAAATAAATAAAACAAGTGATGAGTAAAAGCGTAGCATTAGTACTAGCCAGTGGTGGTGCTAGGGGCTTGGCACAGATTGGAGCCATTGAAGAACTGGAAAGAAGAGGGTATAAAATTCATTCTATTGCTAGTAGTTCAATGGGCTCAGTAATTGGCGGAGCATATGCTAGCGGTCATCTTAATGATTTATCTGAATGGATGAAAAGCCTTGATAAATCAGCGGTATTTCAACTCCTTGATTTTACTTTCAGCTTGGGATTTGTAAAAGCAGAACGTGTTTTTAATCATATCCGTAAAATATTTAACGATCCTAATATTGAAGATTTTGAAATTGATTTGAAAATTATTGCCACAAATATGCAGAAAGAGCAAGAGCATATTTTTGATTCGGGAAGCCTAATTGATGCAATGCGCGCAAGTACTGCCTATCCTACTGTGATTACCCCTTTTATGCATAATGGCGAAATGCTCGTGGACGGTGGTGTGCTTAACCCATTGCCAATGAATCGTGTACGGAGATTGCCAAATGATATTTTGGTGTCTATCGACTTGGGGGCAAAAATACCTTACCACGCTCCTAATCTGAAAAAGAATGACCAAAAAACAAATGAGATTTCCGCTTTTGCATCGGCTAAACGTATTTTTAATAAATACTATAACAACAATACAAAAAAGGATACTCATAAAAACTGGAGCTACTTTAAGCTCGTAACTCAAACCATTAATGTAATGCATAACCAGCTGAATGAGCTAGCATTACAGCATCATGCTCCTGATATTAATATTCCAATTTCGTTTCGAGCTGCCGATACTTTCGATTTTTACCGTGCCGATGAACTTATAGAATATGGACGTATGCAGGCCGCCATTACTCTCGATAATTATGAAGCAAGCTTAAAAGTATAGCTATACATAGCCACTATGAACTCTCTAATTATTTCTTTATTATTTTTAGTTTTAGGTTTTATCAGCTTTGCTCAAAGTGCTAATACGCGGTTATTAACGGACTTTGATGATAATCCTCGTGGACGAAAAGCTGCGCGGATTATGTTTTATAATGTGGAAAATCTGTTTGATACAAAGCACGATACTTTAAAATATGATCAACAGTTTTTACCCGAAGGGGATTACCGATGGGATAAAAATAAATATTGGAATAAACAAAAGAAAATTGCTCAAGTGATTACCGCAGTGGGCGGATGGGAAATGCCTGCTATTGTAGGACTGGCAGAGATTGAAAATAAACATACCCTTATAAACCTATGTTATAATACGCAGCTTAAATCTACTAATTATCAGACTGTTCACCACGAATCACCCGACCGTCGAGGAATTGATGTAGTTTTTTTATATCGAAGAGAAAAGTTCATATTACTTTTTGATTCAGCAATTAGCATTCGTTTTCCTTTTGATACCACCTCTCGAACACGCGATATTTTATATGTAAAAGGAGTCTTGCTCGATGCCGACACCATTCATTTTGTAGTTACCCACTGGCCATCGAAGTACGGGGGAGCCTTTGTTACCATTCCTAAACGAGTATATGTAGCACAGCAAATACGCAAGTTAACAGACTCAATAATAAGCATTAACTCCAATGCTAAAATTATAATAATGGGGGATTTGAATGATGCTCCTGACGAAGAGAGTTTAATAATTGGACTTAAAGCAGTATTGCCAGACTCCTCTTCCAATAACACCCTTTTCAATTTAATGTTGCCTTTGTCGAAAGCAGGAAAAGGAAGTCATTTTTATAAAGGACCCACCGGTGCCGAATGGAATTATATTGACCAGTTTGTCGTTAGTCGAGAGCTTTTTCAAGCAAAACGAAGAATCTGTTTACGGAATTCTAAAGCCTATGTTTTCAAGGCCTCTTTTCTATTGGAACAAAATGAATCAGGGCTTGATATTCCCTTTCGCACCTATATTGGAAGAAAATATCATGGAGGGTTTAGCGACCATTTACCAATTTACTTGGACGTGGAAGTGTTGAAATAGAAAAAATTAAGATTCGTTTACTCTGGAGAAAAATCTATGGAAACAATAAATAAAAAACCTTATTTTTACAATCGATTATTCTGAACACAAAAAGGGAAGCAATGCCATACAAAAAACCAGTAATTAAAAAACTCTATTACACCATTGGTGAAGTAGCAGATATTTTTGAAGTTAATACCTCACTTATTCGGTTTTGGGAAAAGGAATTTGATATTATCAAACCCAAGAAAAACAAAAAGGGAAATCGATTATTTACTGAAAAAGACGTAGATAACTTCTTTATTATCTATCATTTGGTAAAAGAGCGTGGTTTTACATTGCAAGGGGCAAAAGACAAACTCAAAGATAATCCAGAAGATACTATCAACCAAATAGAGATCGTAAAGTCACTGGAGAACGTGCGTTCTTTTTTGGTGGATTTGAAAGAGCAGATTAGAGAGTCATAAAGTATTACTATAATTATGATGAGTTGGGAAATATATAGTGATTGGGAATGGTTTGAAAATGACTCCAATGACTGGTCTAGTTTTGGTCAACTTAATTCTCTTTTTAAGGCCGCTATTAATAAAAGGAATGAGGAATATCTATTACTACTGGAGCAGTGGAATCAAAAGTTATCTTATCTAGGTGGAGACCCAACAAATAGTGATTGGAGTTCTTTTCGACCTTTGCGATTGGCTCGTGAGGAAGATTGGGCAGATTGGCTTGCATATTTAATTGAGAAATCATCAACTGGATATTTTGCTGAATCCGTATTCAAAATAGAAGGCTTTCAACAAAATGATTATGCTAAACCAGCTAAGGTACTAAGAGAGGTAAGTGATATTACTAGTGGGTATCGAGCAGATATTATTATTGAATGGAACAAAATTAAACAAACACATTTTGAAATTAAAATTGGTGATCCAAATTTATTGAAAACATTCCAGGCTAGTGAAAGTTTTCAGAAATGTTTCAATGTGAGTGATAATGATTGGAGCAATTATATTCTTCTTCTTCCAAATCAAGTTAGTGATTGGTTAAGGATTATTGAATTGAATGATACAAATCAACAAGTTTCCTATTTAACATGGAAGCAAATCACGATTACTCTACGGCAGTCGCTTTTTAAAGATGAAAATATAGTTTGGAAAGTATGGGCTTATTCTTTCATTGGAATTATTGAACAAAAACTATTGGGTTTTGACAATTATTGGAATTTGAGTAGAATGCCTGTAAACATAAGTGATAAGATAGAAATACTAAAAAAGTCCTTAGAATTATGAACAAAGAAAGAAATGATTTTTTAAATACAGGGATCTATAAATACAAAGAGGCTCATGATGTTTATTGGCATTTTCGAGATGAAATTAAATCAATCTTGATTTCAACTATTTCTGATAGGGAAAACTATGGTAAATTAATTGTTAGCGCTGACTCAATATTCTTCAAGAATTGGGGTAATGGCTTGTATTTAACATCTAGGATAGGGGGCGAAATTAATGATAGAAAATTTTCTGTTGGTATTGGTATTGATTGGGGGTATGATAATAGGAAAGGCCCCATCCCTTTTGCTTGGATTGAAAATGAGAATCGAAAATATGTAAAACTTAGAGGTGCTAATAAATGGTTATATACAAGATATAATAAGGATCAACAGTTAGGCTATTTTAAGGATTTTAAAATTGAGGAAATTGATTCCATTTTCAACGATTTATTAGATGAGTTAATTCCATTTTTGGATGGGTTAGCAGATGTGGAACAAGATTAAATATTTGAATAAGAAAAGCTTTTTTTTAATTATTATTTTAATTCGTTATAATTATTTAAGTGGTTTTTCTTCTTTTCTTTTTCAGCTGAAAAAGTAACAAAAAAGCTTGCGCTGACGAGAAATGACTTAAAATAAGGAAAGAAATCTAAGCACAAAAAACTCCTCCTTTTAGCCGTGTAAAAGACACGTCTAACGTTCGTCATGCAGTTTTGAGCTTTTAACGATTTATCCCCTTATTTTTTTAACGTCATTTCTCTAAGGCGCATATTCAACCCATGAACGGGTTGATTAGGCTGCTGAAGTGGTGTTCTCATGATATTGGGTCAAAGTGAATATTAGTGTTGATTTATGAAGCATTTTAGAAAATCCTTGTTCATGGAACTAGCTTTTCCGTGTTACGGCGCGTAGGCCATGGCCAAAAAGTGGGGAGGCCTTGACGTGAATCAGCCAGTAGTTTGACAGCCTCCATATCTAGACTTCTACCTACTATAAAAAACCAATAATCATCATAAAAACACTAGCTAATTAACAAGGCATTTTCGTACCTTTGCCGTGCTATTTTAATTTAATCTAAATAAGAAGATGTAATGGCAAAAGACGAAGATAAAATAATTGGAGACCTTACCTCCAGCGACTATAAATATGGCTTTACTACTGATATTGAGATGGAATTCATCCCCAAAGGCTTGAATGAAGATATCGTAAGACTGATTTCACAAAAGAAGAATGAACCAGAATTTTTGCTCGAATACCGTCTAAAGGCCTATAAAAAATGGCTGACCATGGAAATGCCCGATTGGGGACATTTGAATATTCCTGAAATAGATTTTAATGAGATTATTTTTTATGCTGCCCCAAAGAAGAAAAAGGAATTAGAAAGCTTGGACGAGGTTGACCCTGAATTATTAGACACTTTCAACAAACTTGGAATATCACTTGAAGAGCAAAAAGCACTCTCTGGTGTAGCTGTGGATGCGGTAATAGATAGTGTTTCTGTGAAAACAACTTTTTCAGATACCCTTGCAAAACAAGGTATTATTTTTATGTCGTTTAGCGAAGCAGTACAAGAGCATCCTGAACTAATAAAGAAGTATTTAGGCTCCGTTGTTCCCATTGGAGACAACTACTTCACCGCATTAAACTCTGCTGTGTTTAGCGATGGTTCATTTTGTTATATTCCAAAAGGAGTTCGTTGTCCGGTCGAGTTGTCTACCTACTTTCGCATCAATGCTGCAAATACAGGTCAGTTTGAGCGTACACTTATTGTAGCCGACGAGGGTTCGTATGTGAGCTATTTGGAGGGTTGTACTGCGCCACAACGTGATGAAAACCAATTGCATGCTGCCATTGTAGAAATTATTACTCATAAGGATGCCGAGGTAAAGTACTCAACGGTACAAAACTGGTACCCAGGAAATAAAGAAGGAAAAGGCGGAATATTTAATTTCGTTACCAAACGTGGTTTATGCGAGGGCGACAACTCAAAAATATCGTGGACCCAAGTGGAAACAGGCTCGGCCATTACATGGAAATATCCCTCTTGTATATTGAAAGGTAATCATTCGGTGGCGGAGTTTTACTCTGTGGCAGTAACCAATAATTTTCAACAAGCTGATACCGGTTCCAAAATGATTCATCTTGGCAAAAACACCAAGAGTACCATAATATCTAAAGGTATATCTGCTGGAAAAAGTCATAATAGTTACCGGGGTCTAGTAAAGATAAATTCTAGTGCTGAAAATTCAAGAAATTTTTCGCAATGCGATTCTTTATTAATGGGCGACCGATGTGGGGCTCACACATTTCCCTATATCGAAACCAATAATCCATCGTCCATTGTGGAGCATGAGGCAACCACTTCCAAAATATCGGAAGAACAATTGTTCTACTGTCAGCAACGAGGAATATCCAATGAAAAAGCTATTGGCTTGATTGTAAATGGATACGCAAAAGAGGTTTTAAATCAGTTGCCCATGGAATTTGCCGCGGAGGCGCAGAAATTACTTTCTATTAGTTTGGAGGGTAGTGTTGGTTAACTTCGACTTCGCTCAGTTACCGCGACTTTGCTCTTTGCCGCGACTTTGCTTAATTAATGCGATTTTGCAGACTTAGCAAATAAGGGAATTGAAATTATGATAGAAAGAAAAAATGCCATGAGCATTAAAACAATATAAATTAGGATATAATGTTAAGTATAAAAAATTTACACGTTAGTATAAACGGGAAAGAAATTATTAAGGCTTTGGATTTAGAAGTAAATGCAGGCGAAGTTCATGCTATCATGGGGCCTAATGGTACAGGTAAAAGTACTTTGGCAGCAGTAATTGCCGGTCGTGAGATTTTTGAAGTTACCGAAGGAGAAATACTATTTGAAGGAAAAAATCTTTTGGAAATGCCCATTGAAGACCGTGCAAGAGCAGGAGTGTTTTTGGGTTTCCAATATCCCATTGAAATTCCGGGTGTAAGCATGACCAATTTTATGCGTACTGCCATTGATGAAATCCGTGAGTATCGTGGCGAAAAGCCCATGACTGCAGGCGAGTTTTTGAAATATATGAAAGAAAAGCAGAAACTGGTTGAGCTGCAGTCCAAATTATCAGGTCGCTCGGTTAATGAAGGTTTTTCTGGAGGAGAGAAAAAGAAAAACGAGATTTTCCAAATGGCCATGTTAGAACCTAAATTATCGTTCCTTGACGAAACCGATTCTGGTTTAGATATTGACGCCCTTCGTGTTGTGGCCAATGGAGTAAATAAACTGAAATCTCCAGATAATGCTACTGTCGTTATTACGCATTATCAACGATTATTAGATTATATTGTGCCTGATTTTGTGCATATTATGTATAATGGACGTATCGTAAAAACGGGTGATAAAGATTTAGCTTTGGTCCTTGAAGAAAAAGGCTACGACTGGATTAAGAAAGAACTTGGCGAAGAGCTTAATTAAGACTTATACCAAATGAAAACCAAAGAAATAGCGATAAACCTTAAAAATGAATTGCTCAATCAGTTTGAGCAGCATTTCGATGTTTTTGCCAGTGCTAACAGCGATTTTGTTAAAGACCGCCGTCGAAAAGCAGCAAAAATATTCAAGGAAATTGGATTTCCATCTCGCAATTTAGAGAGTTGGCGGAAAACGGATCTAACTAAGGTTTTATCCAAAGATTACGCTCTAAACTTAAGTAGCAAGCTCGAAAAAAATAATATTCATGATTTCTTTAGCTGTGAGATAAATCAGTTTGATACAGACCTTTATACTCAAGTAAATGGCTGGTGCGTTGAAAAGCAAGAGTCGCCCAAGGTTTATGAAAATGGGTGTATCGTTGGTTCAATTAAAGCCGCTATGCATCAGTATCCCGAGCTATTTGAGAAGCATTACGGAAAATATGTAACCAATGAGAAGAATGGTTTAATTGCATTGAACTCGGCCATTTTTAGTGATGGCTACTTTATATATATACCCGATGGTGTGGATCAAGACCGTACTTTGCAAATGGTAAATATTATCAATTCGAAAAAGCATGAATTTGTAAACGCTCGCAATCTGGTGATTTTGGGTAAAAATGCTCGCCTAAAACTTGTTCATTGTGACGATTCAATCGAGTTTAAGAATAGCCTTATAAACTCTGTTACAGAGGTATTTATTGATAGTGGGGCTAAGCTTGATTATTACAAACTGCAAAACAAAGATGAAGAGGCGGTTATTCTAACCAACACGTTTTTTCATCAAGAGGCTGACTCTAGCCTAATGAGTAATACCTTGATTTTGAATGGTGGCTTGGTGCGAAACGATATCAATGTGTTATTAAATGGACGGGGTGCAAATGCCGATGTGGTTGGGCTTTATTTAGTTGATGGCAAGCAATTTGTCGATAATCACATATATATTGATCATGCAGTATCTAATTGTACAAGCAACACTACATTTAAAGGCATTGCAGATGATGAAGCACGTTCCGTTTTCAATGGACATGTTTTAGTTCGTCAAGATGCACAACAAACGCTGGCATTTCAAAACAATCATAATATACAGCTCACTAATACCAGCAAGATTGATACACATCCATTTTTGGAAATATATGCTGACGATGTAAAATGTAGTCATGGCGCTACTGTAGGGCAGTTGGACAAGGAGGCTTTGTTTTATATAATGCAAAGAGGAATTTGCGAACGCAATGCTAAAATGTTATTAATGCTTGCTTTTGTTGGTGAAATCGTAAATAAAATAAGCTTGCCAACAGTGCAAGAATATTCGCATGATTTAGTAACACGCCGATTAAAAGGAGAGCTATCAGCATGTGATCAATGCTCGATTGAGTGTGCTGACCCAGATAAACCATTGGTATTTGAAATAGATATGAGTAAAGTCTGATAGTGGTGAATGCCTTACTAATTCTATTTACAGTATTACAGAAAAACATAGTATAATGCTAGATATTAAGAAAATACGATCAGAGTTTCCCGCATTACACCAAATGGTGCACGATTCCCCTTTGGTATATTTTGATAATGGTGCTACTACGCAAAAGCCTGATGTGGTAATAGAGCGTGTACAGCATTATTACGAAAATGAGAATAGTAATATTCATCGTGGAGTGCATTATTTAAGTCAGGAGGCAACTAGTCGGCACGAAGAAGCTCGGGTAATAATTCAAAAATTTATCAATGCAGCTGATAGCAAGGAAATTATTTTTACCAAAGGAACTACCGAGTCCATTAATTTAGTGGCTTCAAGCTTTTCTAAGAAATTCATATCTGAAGGTGACGAAATTATTGTAACAGAAATGGAGCACCACGCCAATATAGTTCCATGGCAACAAGTATGTGAAGAAAAAGGAGCCCATTTGAAGGTTGTAGCTGTTTTGGAAGATGGCTCTTTGGACATGGAAAGCTATAAAATGTTATTAAGTGATAGAACTAAAATAATAGCAGTAACACATATATCCAATGTAACGGGTGTTATAAACCCAATCAAGGAAATTATTGAACTGGCTCATGGTCAGAATATTCCGGTATTAATAGATGGAGCCCAAGGTGTATCACACACAAAGGTAGATGTTCAAGAGCTAGATTGCGATTTCTATGTTTTCTCAGGTCATAAACTATTTGCTCCTATGGGCATTGGCGTTCTCTATGGAAAAGAAAGCTGGCTTGAAAAACTACCACCCTATCAAACAGGTGGTGAAATGATTAAGAATGTAAGCTTTGAGCGTACTACTTTCAACGAATTACCGTTTAAGTTTGAAGCTGGCACGCCTAATGTTGGTGGAGCTTTAGGACTGGCTGCCGCAATAGAATATATCACAGCTATAGGCATAGAAGATATTGAAGCCCACGAAAAAGAATTGCTAGATTATGGTACTCAGCAATTATCAAAAATTGAGAATTTAAGAATAATTGGCACCAGCGATAATAAAGCTTCTGTAATTTCTTTTATCTTTGAGGATATTCATCATTATGATGCAGGAACAATTTTAGACCAGTTGGGAATAGCTGTACGAACAGGCAATCATTGTGCTCAGCCATTAATGAAGCGATTTGGTTTATCGGGTACAATACGTGCTGCTTTTGCATTTTATAATACAAAAGAAGAGATAGATAAATTAGTATCTTCTATTAATCGAGTACGAAAGATGTTTATATAGCTTATTTAATTAATATTATCGATATATATCAGTTTAGTACAGATAAATAATATATTATGAGTATAGAGAGTAGCGCAGCAGAAATTGTTGAAGAGTTTGAAATGTTTGATACATGGCTCGATAAGTACAATTATATTATTGAGCTTGGTCAAGAGCTTGAAGGTTTGGACAGTCAATTTAAAGAGCAGAAATACCTAATTAGTGGTTGCCAGTCGCAAGTGTGGCTTACTGCAGAGTTTAATGATGGCAAGGTGTATTTCAAAGCCGATAGTGATGCAATAATAACCAAAGGAATTGTTTATTTATTGATAAGAGTTTTAAGTGGAAATACTCCTACTGCGATTGTTGATTATGACCTTTCATTCCTTGAAAAGATTGGACTTAAAGAACATCTTTCTCCCACTCGCTCCAATGGACTAAACTCCATGATTAAACAAATAAAACTCTATGCCTTAGTATATCAAACAAAGGAAAAACAAAGATAATAAAGAATAGACACTGCTTATATACATTACAGTATATCTGCTTGTTTTGCAAAACAATAACCATGAGTGAACAAAAAAAACTTACGCCTCCTGAAATGACGGAGCTGGAAACTGATATAATGAATGCCCTAAAAACCGTTTACGACCCAGAAATTCCGGTTGATATTTATGAGTTAGGAATGATTTACGAAATAGAAGTTGATCCCGAAGCTGTGGGACACGTCATTATGACCTTAACTAGTCCTAATTGTCCTGTGGCCGATTCATTATTGAATGAGGTTCGTGAGCGTGTGGCCATGGTGCCTGGAATTACTGAATCAGATGTAGAACTTACCTTTGAGCCGCCTTGGGATAAATCAATGATGAGTGAAGAGGCGCAGTTGGAATTGGGGTATTTATAAAAGTGATTTTATCTTTTGAACATGATTTTTCGATTTTTCCATATTAGTATTCTCTTGATTGTTCTTCTTTCTATTTCTTCATGTACCAAAAGAGAAAATGAACAAGTTGGGATTGTTGAAAGATTGAAAAATAATAATCTCCATAATATTGTAATTCCGCATCGGATTAATTCAACTAAGCGTGTGAGTATGGTACATAATCTGGGATTTAATGCTTGGGAATTGGATTTAAATTTTTACCAAGACAATGGTGATTATTTCAAAGTGCAGCATGATAAAAACTTGCTTCCAGCACCCTTATTCTCCGAATATCTCACTTCTGTTGCAATCTATCCATTGACTAAGCTTTGGCTGGATACACGTGGAGTAAATAATTCAAATTACGATTTCATTTTGAAAAGATTTTCTTATATTGATTCCATATATCATATAAAAGATATTGCAATTATTGAAACAAGCTTTAAGAGCAAAGAATTTAGTGAATTTAGAAATAGGGGTTGGCACACCTCTTATTATTTGCCTTATCAAGATGTTAATCAATTGATTGCTGATGGGGATACCACTGCTCAAGAGTTTTATGCAAACCTTTTAGCTATTCAATTATCAGCCCAAAATGTTTCAGCTATTTCATTCGATGTAAGTTGTTACTCATTTGTGATTGATTTTTTGGAAAAACGAATATCAAACGATATTGTTTACCATTGTTGGGATTTGTCACTTAATTTATCTCACCAAGAGTTTATCAGGCAATATAAAGAAAAGGAATATTCAAAAAATAGTAGAATCAAGACAGTACTAATTCCCATCGACTATTAGGTGCTATTTACCCCTACCAGTAAATACAATTAAAATAGTGTATATCATTATTTTAATGTCCACTGCTATGGACATATTCTCAATATAAAGTATATCATACTTTAGTCGTTCAATCATTTCATCTACCGTAGATGCGTAGCCAAATTTTACTTGACCCCATGAGGTGATGCCAGGTTTAATTTTGAGTAAAAACTTATAATGTGGTGCCTTTTCAGCAATTTTATCAATAAAAAACTGCCGCTCGGGGCGATAGCCTACCAAGGCCATATCACCTTTTATTACCGTTAAAAATTGCGGTATTTCGTCCAAGCGAACTTTACGCATAAATTTACCAAATTTGGTAATTCTAGGGTCTTCATCAGAAGAAAGCTGCGGGCCATTTGCTTCTGCGTTTTCAACCATAGTGCGAAATTTCAACATTTTAAACGGCCTGCCCTCAATGCCTATACGCTCTTGAGAATAAAATATTGGGCCCTTTGAGCCAAGCTTAATAGCAATGGCAGTAAAAATAAAAACTGGTAGCAAGGCAATTATAGCAATAATGGAAATACCAATATCCATTATACGTTTTAATATCACCTGCCAGTAAGGCATTATACCAGGAGAAATTTGAATTAAAGGAGCCTGAAAAATAGAAGTCATTTTAACAGAACCCAATAATATATCATGCATGTCAGGGATCACTTTAATAATAATTTTGCTGTTTCCGAGTATTGTTACAATGGATCGTATTTTATCATGCTCCGAGGGGTCGATGGCAATAATAACTTCTTCCACCGCATATTTTTCAATAATTTTGGTGGCTTCTTCATAGGTTCCCAAATGTGGAATATGATTCTCAAGCAAATATTCACCGTTCACATTAACACTCAAAAAACCGATAATTTTATTTCCAGAAGAACGAAACTGATTTTCAATATCCAGAAAAATCTGCGTTGCCTTACCGTTTCCCCCTATTATTAATGTGTTGAAACCAATAATACGATTATGTATTTTATAGGCTGAAATTGAGGTGAGAATAATTCTGAAAATTGCTGTAAACCCAAAATGACTGAAAAATAGAACAATTACATAATCAAATAGTTGATAGGGGTCTTGTACATAATCATCAAGTATTAGGGTGAAAAATATAATGGAAACACCAATTACAGATGATATAAAAGTAAGCCCTAACTCACGAATTCTTGATTTACGATAAATTCCTTTATAGCTACCTAGTATTAGATAAAATAAAACCCATGACAATGGAATTACGATAATACCAGTAAAGAATTTTTGATCTTGAAAAACAGATTGAAATATATTCTCAATATCGGCTTGATAAGAATACTTACGATATACAAAAAACAAAGTCCACGCCAAGGAAGCAGATATATAATCTGCTAAAAGGTATTTCACGGTTTGTAGTTTTGTATTCATTAAAAATGTAATAATTTTATATTATCTAAATATATATCAGCAGTGGTATTGCTCGATTCAAGCTCCGCAGTAAAAAATACTCTATAATTAATCGCCTGAGGGTAATTGCTTACAAGCTCGGTGAAATTCACGTAGAGTTTTTTCCATTCTAAACTCGGGTTCACTATTAAGTGATTAGCTATGATCACCTTTCCCCCTGCCTCTTCTACAAACATTCCTATTGCAAAATGGTTGCTTACATTTTTACAATTTATCTCTAAAACCACTGCTTTACCACCTTTTGGTAGAATATACTTATTTGTTGATTGACCTATGAAAATCGAATGATCCTTATCGAGATGTATATGCCCCGATGCATCACCTTCATATACCTCAGTTTTGGTTTTAATCATTTTAGAAGTACTCCCTTTCACCGAATCAATACTTATTCCCCCTTCTTCAAAACCCTCCTGACCAATAGTGTTCCATACAAACTTCACCAATGGGTTATAGTCGGTTTTAACATTGACACTTACAATACTGTCGGGTATTAAATCGATACTCTTAGTTTGATATGAATAAAAAGGATTGATAGATCGGGTAGCTGCTATTCCGTTGATTATAACTCCGGAACGAATTTCAATATCTTGAACACCCTCTTTTAATATGGGAATAGTAGTAGGTAGCTGATAAGCTCCAATAAGCACATTATTTATGTAAATCCATGCGTCGGCAATATCTGAAGAATCAGTGCCTTGGCCTGTTTTCACATCAAGGGAGATATGATCAATATGAATAAAGGAAGGAACTTTTTCATCAGGATTTATTACTTCACAGGAAGTGAATAGTAGAATGAAAAACGATAATGTAAAAGTAAATTTCAAGATCATAAATAGTTTATCTGTGCAATTTAATTCTTAACGTATAATTGCTCTTATTAGTATGTAGAAAAGTGCAAAAATCTGAAAAAAATGAAAGTGTTATGAAATTATTTTGAAAGGGCTCGAATTAATATCCGAATCGTACTTTTTGTGTATCAAGTTTTACATCCTGCCAATAGGAAACGCGGTCAAGAATCATAAAGGCAACTTCTAAAGCCTTGCTTCCATCCATCAATGACACATTGGGAGTTGTATTATTTACAATAGAATTATGAAAGCTTTCCAACTCTAAGTCCAGAGTATTATGCTTTTTATTACTGTGGAGCAAATAGGTATTCTTTGAACCTAAAATAGGATCAAAAGTAATTTGCTGTACTGTATTATTTGTTAGATCGATATTAAGACTATCATGCTCCTGAAATATCTGCATATTACAGCTTTCCTCTTGAGCCATCTTGCTACTTGTTAAATTTGCAATGCACCCATTGTCAAAAATAATATTTGCATTCACCATTAAAAGCTCTTCAGAATTAAGGCTATGAGCCCTAGCCTGAATTTTCTTAATTTCCGAATTGGTAATACTTAAAATGATATCAATATCCTGAATCATCATATCCAAAACTACATGCTGATTGTTGCCTTCAAATGCGTGCATTCGTCTTGCCTCAATATAATTTGGATGATCGATATGCTCTAGCCCAAGTATAAAGCTAGGGTTGAAACGTTCCATATGTCCAATTTGTACTTTAACATTGGCCTCGAATGCAAGTTCTACAAGCTTTTGTGCCTCGGGCAAACTACTTATTAAAGGTCGATCGATAAAAACATGACAGGATTTGCGTAAGGCTTGAGCCGCAATATCAAAATGCGGAGTAGCATCGCTGGCAATATCAACAATGTCAGATTGGTCAATAAGTTCATTTATGGAATGAAAAACGGGTATTTGGAATTTTTTTTGCAGACGCAATCGTTCTTCTTGATTAAAATCATGGATGCCCACAAGCTCAAAGTAAGGTCGCTTTTGAATACTTCTAATATGCGACTCTCCAGTTTCGCCACCACCAATAATACTTACTCTGTGCATTTTTCTTATCTCTTTGTTTTATCAAAAATACATTAATAAACACATGAAATATTATAGTAAATTTGCATCTAATTAAAAACAGAATGTTAATAAACATAATTCGTATATGATTGATAACTATAAACATAAGGGAATGCGAAGGCGTTTAGTTGAGGAGGTCAAAGCAAAAGGTATTACAGATGCTGGTGTTTTGGATGCCATTGGCAAAATTCCACGACACCTTTTTATGGATTCGTCCTTCGAAAATTTTGCCTATCAAGATGTTCCCTTTCCAATTGGTTCTGGCCAAACTATTTCGCAACCTTATACTGTTGGTTTTCAATCGCAATTATTAAACATTAAGAAAGGAGACAAAGTGCTTGAAGTTGGTACTGGCTCAGGGTATCAGGCAATTGTTCTTGTTGAGATGGGAGCAAAAGTATTTAGTATTGAACGTCAGCGTAAACTATACGATCGCACTCGCAAACTAATGCATGATATGGGTTATATGGCCAAACTTTTTTATGGCGATGGTTATAAGGGGCTACCTTCCTATGCTCCATTTGATAAAATAATTGTTACCGCAGGAGCGCCAGAGGTTCCCAAACAACTATTGAAGCAACTAAAGGTTGGAGGCTTACTTGTTATTCCGGTTGGGGGCGACGAGGGGCAGGTAATGTATAGCATAAGCCGTATTAGTGAAATGGATTTTGAGCAAAAAACACATGGTGACTTTGCCTTTGTGCCCATGTTGAAAAATCGTGCTCGCGATTAGTTTTCTAGTCTTTCCAATGCGGCTTTTGCTTTTTGAGTAATCCCATCTTGATATTCATCAAAATCCATATCCAAACAGCGTTCATACAGGTATTTTGCTTTAGTCTTTAGCCCTTGTTTTTCGTAAATATATCCCAAATGCAAAGCGGCATTGGCTGCAAAATAATACTCCATTTCTTGACCTGCTTCAATGCATGCTTTATAATAATAGATAGCCTTAGTCAATTTTCCCCACTCATCATATATTCGACCTAATCGATAAGTATGCTCCAACTGATCCCGCGTATTATTATATTGGGCTTTATTTTCAATTGCAATACTTGCCTTTTGATAATATCCTCCGTCGAATAGAAGTCGAGCTTTTAATAAGTTAATATTTGGAACCTTTCCGCTTTCGGCTTCTTTTGTTGCTTGTCGGTCCGAGTCGCGATTGTCATTTCCAAAGCTTAAACACTTTTTTATAGTCGTTTGATATTGTTGATTTTTTCCTTGGAGCAAGTAGGTCCATGCAAGTTTTTGGCAAGCTGATCGGCGAAAACTATTTCCATTATACTCATTTACATATTTCTGAAAATGGATGGCTGCTGTAAAATCTAGTTTATTTAGCATGCATTCGCCAAGCATATAATCTAAATAATAGAAATGCATGGAAGTACTCGACCCGTTCTTATTTTGAATACATCGAATGGCATCATCGGTCTTCTTAATATGCTTAAGAAAGGATGCTTTTGCAAAAATCATAAACGGATTAGTTGGCAATTCATTTTTTATAATATCCCATTTATAAATACCCAAAAGCTCATTTTGACTTTCTTTAGATACTTCAAAATTTACCATGGTGAAGGAGTACAATAATAAACTTTCACTTAATAAATAATGGTAGTTATTATCATTGGCTGATATATATAAAAGGCTTTTTAGTTCTTTAAGCCCTTCCATTATATTTCCCTCAAAATTAAAGAGATTAAGTACCCATGTGTATTTCTTGGGAACAGTACCTATACCTACATTCAATAAGCCAATAAGTTTTTTATTGGGAATAAAGTTAGGAAAGTCCTTGCGGTTTTTTTGAATTAGATTATAAGCTTTATTAAACCGATATGCTGCAGACATATACGAGGTTTGCATCCCCTTAATATAAGCTCCACGAAGATAGATATCGCTAAGCATATAATTTTTATAGGCTGATTTTTCATCATCATCTTCGATATCCTCGATAAGATTATCCACCTTATCTTCATATACTTCCATATCCTCTTCCTCCTCATTTAGCGCAGCTTTCCAAAAAAGAATATAAGTGCTGATATAGTCAGGAACTAAATTGTTAGGGTGGAGTTTTTTCTCTTTATCAAGGATAATACTAGCGCTTTCGAAATCGAAAACCATCATTTTATCATATGCTTTTCTACAATTTTGATTAAAATCAAAATTTGCAGAAGCTGAAATGCTAAACATAAAAAATACTAAAATGATGGCTGTTATTCTCATGACGGCAGCAAATATAGTTATTAAGGTGATTTCTATTAATACTTATAGTCTTAAGTATTTGGCAAAAAAAAAGCGTTCCATTTCGGAACGCTTTTGATATTATTATCAGACTAGCTTACTTTGAAGCTTCTTCAAGAATAGTTTCGTCAACCAAGATACGTCCACAATACTCACATACAATAATCTTTTTGTGCATGCGAATATCTAATTGACGCTGAGGTGGTATCTTATTAAAACAACCTCCACAAGCATCACGCTCAACTGCTACCACGGCCAAACCATTACGCGCATTTGAACGAATTCTTTTATAGGCAGCCAATAAACGATTTTCAATAAATGGTTCATTTTTCTCCGACTTTTCTAATAGTTCCTTTTCTTCACGCTCCGTTTCAGATACTATTTCTGTAAGCTCTTTTTTCTTGTTTTCAAGGTCAATTTTACGATCTTCAAAAATCACTTTCGCTTGCTTAATCGCTTCTTGCTTAACCTCTAATGCATACTGGTCTTCCTTAATACGCTTCTCGGCCAATTCAATTTCTAAGCCCTGATATTCAATCTCTTTTGTCAAAGAATCATACTCACGATTGTTACGCACATTCATTCGTTGATCTTCATACTTCTTTATAAGAGCATTGCCATCTTCAATAGCAATTTTACGCTCCTGAATTCGTGAATTGATGTCGTCCACTTCAGTAAGTAGATTATCAATACGCGTTTGGAGTCCTGTGATTTCATCTTCTAAATCTTGAACTTCCAATGGTAATTCGCCACGAACATTACGTATTTCATCAATTTTTGAATCAATTACTTGTAAACGAGCAAGTGCAATTAGACGCTCTTCTGTGGATACATCAGCTAAATTTACCTTTTTGTCTGCTGTAGCTTTCGTTTTACTCATTTGCTTATATTATTTAATTTATTGATTATAAATAGCTTATCGGATTAGTGTTTACCTCCGAAATTTGGACTGCAAATGTAGGAAATTTTTCCTTAATGTAGCTGATTAATAATTCTTTTGTAAACTGCTCACTTTCGTAGTGGCCAATATCAGCAATTACTATTTGACTGTCAGCATCAAAAAACTCATGATACTTCACATCTCCAGTGATATACACATCAGCATGAGCCGCTTTAGCTTTATGAATTAGGAATGCTCCGCTTCCTCCACAAAGGGCTACTTTTTTAACATTTTTATTACGAAGCTTGGTGTAGCGTATGCCGTCGGCTCGACATATATTTTTAAGTCTGTTTAAGAAATCCAGTTCATCTTCGGCTACTTCTAAATCTCCAATTATTCCTGCTCCAAGTTCAGTACTTTCGTTTTCTAGTTTGTAAATATCATATGCCACTTCCTCATACGGATGCGCTTTCTTCAAAGCATTGATTATTTTACCCTCAAAATAATCGGGAAATATGGTTTCAACTCGTATTTCTTCTTCAAATTGAAGTTGATCTATCTCGCCTACAAAAGGCTTAGCATCAGCATTGGCCCTAAAACTTCCTTCACCCTTGGTATTAAAACTACATTGGTTGTATTTGCCAATATATCCAGCACCGGCTTCGAAAATGGCTGTGCGAACTTTCTCTGCATACTTGCTGGGGCAAAAGGTAACTAATTTGCGAAATCGCCCTTTTAAAGGAACTAAAACTTGGACGTTTTTCAATCCTAGTTTTTCTGCCAATATGCGGTTAGTTCCCAAAATTACATTATCTAAATTTGTATGCATAGCGTATAGTGCAATATCACTTTTAATAGCATCAATTACTATTCGCTCTACATAGTTTTTCCCATTGAGTTTTTTTAGACCTCCAAAAACAATGGGATGATGTGAAATAATTAAGCTAGCTCCGATGGCTTTTGCTTCAGCAAGGACTTCTTCTGTTACATCAAAGCAAATAAGTGCTTTCGCTATCTCTTGGTTTGAACTTCCCACAATCAGTCCTGCATTATCATAGGATTCTTGATAGCTTAAAGGAGCCAAATGCTCTAGTTCCGAAATTAGTTTTTGTAATTGCATACGATTATCTACTTTTTGTTCTTCGCTTACAAAGGTAAAGAAAAACCACATGCTTTTTTTCGTACTTTTGGACTCCAATTTTGAAAATCAAATAAATGAAAATATTAGTTACTGGCGGATTAGGATATATAGGCTCGCATACCGTGGTTGAATTACAACAAAGTGGTTATGAGGTTATTATTGTGGACAATCTTTCCAATAGTCGGATTGAAGTTTTAGAAAATATTGAGAAAATATCGGGAGTAAAACCGAATTATGAGAATTTCGATTTGTCGGAGGCCAATTTATGTGCTGATTTTTTTAGGCGCAATGCTGATATAGAAGGCATTATTCATTTTGCAGCCTATAAAGCAGTAGGTGAATCCGTAGAAAAACCCTTGGAATATTATAAAAATAATATTGGCTCGTTGCTTAATATTATGGAAAATATGAGGAGTTTCAAGATTGAGAATTTGGTTTTTTCTTCTTCTTGTACGGTTTATGGTCAGCCTGATGAACTACCAGTTACTGAGAGGGCACCCATAAAAGAGGCATTATCACCCTATGGCTATACTAAGCAGGTGGCCGAAGTTATGATTAGCGATTTTATTTACGCTCATCCAGCTAATAGTATTGCCTTAAGATACTTCAATCCGATTGGCGCACATAAAACAGCTCTTATAGGCGAACTGCCTTTGGGTGTTCCCAATAATTTAATGCCTTTTATTACCCAAACAGCCATTGGGATTCGCGAGCAGCTGAGTGTTTTTGGTGATGATTATAATACGCCTGATGGTACAGCCATTCGTGATTATATTCATGTGGTAGATTTGGCAAAAGCGCATGTAATTGCTGTAGAACGCATGATGAATAAAAAGCAAAAAGCTGCTTTTGAAATTTTTAATATCGGTACAGGGAATGGGTATAGTGTATTGGAAGTGATTCAATCTTTTGAGAAAACAAGCAAGCGAAAATTAAATTATAAAATAGTTGCACGTCGTGAAGGCGATGTGGAACAAGTATGGGCAGATACAAATTTTGCCAATAATGAGCTAGGATGGAAAGCGGAGAAGGGCCTTGATGAAATGACATTGAGTGCTTGGAACTGGCAGTTGAGCTTGAAATAATAAATAGAAACTATGAAAAAGATATTGATCACTGGAGGAGCCGGATTTATTGGATCGCATTTAGTGCGTTTATTTGTAAATAAATATCCTGATTATCAGATTGTAAATTTGGATAAATTGACCTATGCAGGAAACTTAAACAATTTGCGTGATGTGGAAAATGCAAGCAATTATGAGTTTGTAAAAGGTGATATTGTGGATGCTAAATTTATCTACGAATTATTTGATAAATACCAGTTTGATGGAGTGGTACACTTAGCTGCCGAATCGCATGTGGATCGTTCTATTACCAACCCCAATGAGTTTATCATGACCAATATTGTGGGTACAGCAAACTTGTTGAATGCGGCCAATCGTATTTGGGCTGACAATCAAGATGGAAAACGCTTTTATCATGTTTCTACCGATGAGGTTTATGGTTCACTGGGCGAAACCGGTTTCTTTTTAGAGGATACACCATACGACCCAAAAAGTCCATATTCTGCATCTAAAGCCAGCTCAGACCATTTGGTTCGTGCTTACCATAATACTTACAAATTACCTGTGATTATTTCCAATTGTTCTAATAATTATGGTTCCTATCAGTTTCCTGAAAAATTGATTCCGCTTTTTATTCATAATATCAAGAATAATAAGCCGCTTCCTGTTTATGGCAAAGGGGAGAATATTAGAGATTGGCTATGGGTAGAAGACCATGCAAGAGCTATTGATGTGATTTTTCATGGTGGAAAAGATGGCGATACGTATAATATTGGTGGCCATAATGAGTGGACAAATATTGACCTAATAAAACTAATGTGTAAAATAGTAGATCAGAAACTTGGTCGATCTGAGGGAGAAAGTGAAAAGCTAATTACCTATGTAAAAGACCGTGCCGGACATGATATGCGATATGCTATTGATTCCACCAAACTACAAAATGAGTTAGGATGGACTCCTTCTTTACAATTTGCCGAAGGCTTGGAAAAAACCGTTGAATGGTATTTGGAAAATACTGATTGGTTGGAAAATGTTACCTCTGGTGATTATCAGAAGTATTATGAAGAGCAGTATCAGAAGCGATAAATTAGAATGAAATAAGGAAGTTAATATTTGGGACAAGACCTTGGGAGTATAGATTTATTATTTCCTTCTTCTCATAATCATAATACTGTCTTCGAATATTCTTATTATTTGTAATATTTTGAATATCAACTGATATTTTCCAAACAAGATTTTCAGTATTTCTACTATAGTTTATACCTAAATCAATTCTATAATAGTCTGGAAGCCGTTGTCCATAAGAGTCGTTATAGTCGTATATAGGCTTGTCCTCTTTAATTGATTCAGATTCGTTGTATGGAATAGTTCGATATCCACCCCGCCAAATTGTACGGATATTTAATCCCAAAATATTTTGATCATTTTTACCAAATTTGTACTCTTTGCCACCCACAAAATTGAATATATAATTGCTATTGAACAGTGTGTTTCTTTCGTCAAAACCGGGCATTGTATATTTTGAATCAAAAATTGATGACGTTATGAGCGCGTACCAATTTTTAGAAAAGAATTTTTCTAAAGTCAATTCTACGCCATAATTTCGTCCTGTACCATCATTTGTTAGTTTGACATCAGGAATTCGTGTTCTAAAATTCAAACTGCTTCTTGTACCTGTTGTATCATTATTATCGATAGGAACAGAGTAGATATGTTGGTAGTATAACTCTGCTTTTAATCGAAAATCATCTGCAAAGTTCCAGTTATATCCCAATACATAATGAATAGCTTTAGTAAAGTCAAGATTTTTATTTGGTTGAGTAATAGTGCCATTAGAATGTTGTATTTCGGTTAAGTAAACAGAGGCCGGTTCAGATTTACTATGCACACCAAAACCAAAACTAAGCGTATTCTTTTTATCTAATTGCCATTTTAGGCCTAATCTAGGTTCAATAGTGTATTTGCCATTTAGCAGTAAATAGGAAGAGTGTATACCACTAATGATATCAATTTCATTCGTTATACGGTATTTCCATTGCACGTAGGATTGTAAACTACTGGTCGAACCAATTTCTTCCATTTTACCTGTATTCGCATGGTAATTAAAGGTTTCTATATTGTATCCGTTTATTGTGTAATTGGCTCCGACACGAATCAAGTGTTTAGCATTAAATTTATGATTGACAAAACTGCTGAAATTGATATTGTCATATTTGTATTTCAAATCTAAGGTTGCAAATGCATCGTAATTATAATTCAATGTGTCGTTAACAAAATGATTATTTGTTGCTGAATAAGCGACCGTTGTTTTTAGATATGTTTTATTATCTTTAAATAAATAATTATGAGTTAAACCGATAATTCCGAGACTATTGATAGACGTTTCTTGTCTATTATCATATTTATTATCCCATTGTGAGCTGTCTTTTACAGCTAAATCTTCGTAGATACTATTCCCTCCAAGTCCCCATAAAGAGAAGTATCCTGCTTTTTTGGTAGGAACATAAATTTTAAAAGATAAATCTTGCCAAGTAGGAATATAGCCTCCCATTGTAGAGCCAATGGTTTTGTTAAGCAGCGAAAATGTTGAATATCTGTAGTTAAACAAATATGATGCTTGTGAACCTTTTTTAAAAGGGCCTTCTGCGGCTAGTTGTAAACCGAGTACTCCAAACTGAAGGGTATACTCTCGCTTGTCGGAGTTTCCATTTCTTAGTTTCAAGTCATAAACTCCAGAAATGGCATTTCCATATTCTGCAGGAAAAGCACTTGTAATAAAATCAGAATTGGCTAATACCTGTGTGCTTAACGCACTAACTCCACCACCAGAACCACCTTCACTACTAAAGTGGTTAGGGTTTGGTATTTCTACTCCTTCCATTCGCCATAGAACTCCTCTTGGCGAGTTTCCTCTAATCACGAGCTCGTTTGTTTTGTCTGAAGATGTTGCTACGCCTGCTAGCGATTGCACGGTTCTGCCGGGATCATTTATTCCTGCTGCAATTCTTGAAGTTGACTCAATAGTAATTTGATTTGCACTAACGGTAGTCATTTGATTTATAGCTTCACTTTTATTATCATTTGCTTTGATAACAACGGCTTTTAATTCCGATAGAACTTCTTTCATTGAAACATTAAACACTGCTTCTTTCCCTGTTTCTATCAGTTGCTCTCTAAGAAATACATCCTCGTAGCCAATAAAAGATATTTTGAAGCTTTGGCGACCAATGGGAATGGTTGGCAGCTTATATATTCCATTAATATTGGTAGTAGCACCCACAATAGGATCAGAACCCAATAATACTATATTGGCACCAATAATAGGCATTTCAGAATCGAGGTCTATTACTTTTCCTTTTACTACTTGAGTTAGTCCTTGACTTTGTAGATTAGTATAAAAAAAAAGCAATAAAATTATGGATAAAACTGTTTTCAAATTGGCTTGATTTATTAATTATTAGTTACCTTTTGGGGTATTATTAATAAGATGACAAAGATAGTCCTAATTTCATAAAATAGGAATCTGCCTCGAAATAAAGCAGATAGCGATTATATTTATATTCTTTTTTACTCAATTATCCAAATCTGATCCACATCCCAATTGGCTCGAACATTTATCAAATCGTTGATAAAATAGGTTTTCTCAGGCTGCAGCATCTGCAAATAATTTCCCGTATCCCACTGGCCATTATTGTTTACATCAGCAATAGCTTTTATTCTATAGTTGCCTGGTTGGAGGTATGGGTATTTTATAGTCCCCGATTTAGTAATAATCTCCTGATACAGAACCTTATCCTTTTCATCCAATACTTGTACAATTAGCGGAGATTCTTCAGGATATGTTATTTCGAGTTGCATGGCACCATATTCCCGCATTTCGGTAGTAATAAACATATTGCTTATTGTGTCATGACTATGCCCGTAGATGTCAAAGAAAACACTGTCTGGAATAAAGATTCCATATTTCTTATACTCGCCAAATTTTGTTGGTATAACCAAATGCATTTGATGCTCGGTGTCGGTAAAATAGGGCTTGGTATCCAAAGTGTCCACTATGGTATCGCGCTGCCGCAAAATCTTAATTTTAGTTGGATCCCATTTTATTATGGGAACTTGAAAATCAAATACTATATTTGAATGAAAGGGGAATCCTCCATGAGCATTATTTTTATACGCAAGCTTTACCACCTTTTTTGGTTTTGGCTTAGTAAGCTCTTCCTTCTTTTTCTTTTTCCGCTTAAACAGAGGAGCAGCAGTCTTTTTACGTTTGTGCAAAATAAAACGTAAGGTATCTAAAATCTCACTATTATCTGACACTTCCATTATTAAGGTGTCTTGACGAACCCCTGTGAGCCACGAAACTAATGTGTCTCCTTTCACGCCCATTCTATCAAAATGCCAAATGGTATCCTTTTTCAAATTTAAGGCCTTTAACTCCAATGATTTCACTGGTTTAGAAAAAACAATTTGAAATTTATAGGATTTTAATAACTTTGATTCCATAATACTTTGCTTCTTAATTGCCTCTTCAAAAAAGAATAAATCTATGGGCTCAAATACGGGAGGACTTTCAATAGCCGAAGTATCTCCACTATCTCGTGGTGCAATATAATATGATTGAGGATTCGGATGAGGCACAATTAAGGAATCCATAAATGCGATTTCTTCCGTTGGCTGATCAAATAAGTAATTGCTATTCATATCCTGCAGAGCAAATAATTTATATTTTCCTGCGCTGAGGTTATTTAATCGAAAATGACCATTTGGATTAACCTTAGTTATATAGTAAGGCTTTTTCAAATAGGGAATACTGTCATCATATTCTTTGTACAACATAACAAAACTACCCTCAGCAGGCTTGTGATCAAAGGCTTTTACCGCAACACCCTCAATCATCATTGAGTCCACTTGGTCGCCAGTAGAAAAAACATACTCGAAATTGGCAATCGGTATATTCTCTTTATAATTGATAATGGCATTTCCAAAGAAAATAGTATAGGTAGTGTTTTCACTTAAACTATCGGGTATACTAATAATCACTTTTTTACCGCGAATCGAAACTTTGGGTTTCTCAGGCATTTCGGGCGATACCACCATTTGCTGAGTTAGTTTATCCAATACTACAAACTCGTCAAACTCAATAACTGCTTTAGTTTTACTGAAGTTTTTTGAATAATTTTCGGGTTTCATGTTCTGAGGAACAGGGGGAGTAGTGTCAATCGGGCCACCATTAGGAGGCACAACTGTAGCACACGATACCGTAATCAATGCGACAATAAAAGCTATGATATTTTTTCTTTGGAGCATAATCTTATTTGCTAAACGCAAAAATACGAATTCTTGTATAGGAGCGCATGTTTTATTCTAAAAACCATTCAATTCCATTAATACCGTAGGAATTAGCAATAATCCTCCCAGAATAATTAAGCCAATTATTAATTTGAAAATCCACTTTGCCCATATATCATAGGGAATACGAGCTACGCCCAAAACACCAATCAACACGCCCGAAGTAGGAGTAAGCATATTTGTAAATCCATCACCAAACTGAAAAGCCATCACCGTTGCTTGTCTAGAAATACCAATCACATCAGAAAAGGGCGCCATTATAGGCATGGTAAGTGCTGCTTTTGCTGAGCCCGATGGAATAATTATATTAATAAAATTCTGTATTAAATACATGGTTTCGACAGATCCTATTTTCCCCATTCCATCCATCGACTGAGCAAGGCTATGAAGAATGGTATCAATTACTTTTCCTTCTTGTAGAATAATGATAATTCCTCCAGCCAAACCCACAATCATGGCAGCGGAAAGAATATCTTTTACTCCATCAAGGAAGTATTTTACAATATTGTCGGCTGAATAATTCATGGATATTCCAGACAATAGACCCATTACAAAAAACAATGTGGCTATTTCCATTACATACCAGCTGTAACCCATTACACCCACAATGAGAAATATAATAGTAAATAAAAGGAGGTTTAATATAAAGAAATGTACTGATTTACGAAGTGAGAAAAATCCCAGTATGGCAAAAAGTATTGCTGAGACAGGGAGTATGGCTAGATGATAGGAGGTATTACCAATTTTCATATTGGTAATGGCAAATGCCCAACTATCTCCACTAAAATCAAACGAATAGCTTAGCAAAGCTAGTAGGGTAGCAAAATAAACAAGCCACGCACTTTTAGGAGTATAATATTCCACGTCTTCCACATCTTCGTTATTGCGTTTTCGCCAATAATCATCAATATGATATACGGGTGATTTCTCAGGGTGTTTTTTGATGCGATTGGCATAAGCCAGAATAAAACTAAAGCCCACAATATTAATCACAAACCAACTAAAAATACGGTATTCAATACCCGAAAAAAGAGGAATATCCGAGAGGCCTTGGGCAATACCAATAGTAAATGGGTTTAAAATAGCTCCTGCAAAACCAAGTCCAGCCGCCACAAATACGATGGCTACACCCGTAATAGAGTCATAGCCCATGGATATTGCCAATGGCACTAGAATGATAATAAAGGCAATCGTTTCTTCACTCATGCCAAAGACAGCCCCAAACACACTAAACAAAATCATGATTAACACCAAAATCACATTATCAACTCCCAAAAACTTAAGTGCTTTCCAATGTTCAATTCTTTTGGTAAATCCCAAAAAAGCATAAATCCCAATATCGATAGCTCGGCTTTTATTCATAATCCAAAAGGCTCCGCCAATCATCAAAATAAAAACAATGATATCGGCTTTATCCACAAAACCTTCGAAAAAAGCGGAAAATATTTGCCATGTTTGCGGGCTATTATCCACATAATGAAATGAATGGTCCACAATAACTGTTCGTGAAGTGCCATCTACAACAACTGTTTGGCGTTCGTATTCGCCACCGGGTACAAACCAAGTAGTAATAGCTGCTAATACCAATATGGCAAAAACAATAACATAAGTATGGGGTACTTTTTTAAGCATAGTGTATCTTTATATTTTGAATTTTCAAAAATATAAAAAACCCTCAAACAGATTACCTGTTTGAGGGTTTTTACTTGAAAAACAAATTATTCTATCTGCATTCACCAGGGCCTCTTGAGCCATGATATCCATGCCCTTTCATTCCTTTGCCCATCATACGACCAGCTTTACTGTCAAAAATCACTCGCTGATCCTCTGTTAATACAGCTCGAACATCTTGACGCATTTGTGCATGAATTTTCATCATCTCAATACGTAAAGCACCTATTTCATCAATTGTTTTATTAATTGCCTTCATATCTGGCTTTTCAACAATTGACAATGTGTTTAGGTGAGCTCTTTTCTCTTTTATTTGAGCTTTCAAGGGATTAATTTTTTTCATCATCTCCAATCGTAAGCTTTTAATCTTTTCAGCTTGCTCAACTGTCAAATCTGGAATCATCATTTTCATATGCATGGCAGGGTCACCCTTTTTCATTCCCTGACCCTGTTTTTGACCATGGCCATATCCTTTGCCATTTCCTTGTCCTTGTGCCCATACGGCAGTTGTCATACCCATTGCAGCAATCATCATGATGATTAGTAAGCTGCGACTTAAAAGTGTTTTCTTCATAATTTCTCTATTTAAAATTGTTATTGTACATTCTTATTTTTACTGTATTTATCTTGAAAATATTGTTTCATTAATTCTTGTTGCTCTGGAGTTAATTGCTGTTTCATTTCTCCTAAAAACTGTATCGATTCATCAGCAATATCTCCTTGCAAAGTCATCATTTTTGTTCTATACTCGTTCATCAAAACACTGTCTACAGCGTTTTTCCCTGCCTCTTCAAACAGCTGATGTTGAGTTGTAAATAGTTGTTTCTTCAAGCTTTTCACCCGCATAATATGCTCTTTTCGAATAAGCCTAAACTCTTGTCGTTGCTCCTTATTTAAGTTCAACGTTTTTACCAATGGCATTGTGTTTCTATTATGGTAAGAAGGCTTTCCTTGTTTTATCATTTTATGATGAAAAGCTGTATAATTATCGTGCTTATGAATATTATACATCACATAACTCATCGAGCCTACCACCGAAATATTTATTAAAAGGAGAATCATAAATCCCCAAAACCAAAAACTCTTATTTTTAAAATAACTCATTATTCAAAATCTTTTATTAGGTCAAAACTATTATCAGCAAGCTCAAATCCATAATCATCACTTTGTTCAATATTTGCTTTTTCATCAAAATTGGAACTTAACTGTTCGGCGGAATAGCTTCCAAAAATACTTCCTCCAATAATTCCGATAAAAGCAATGGAAGCAGCCATAGCATAACGAACAGCAAAGGACTTCTTAGGAATTTTATGTTGATTTTCTCTTTCCATTCGGGCTTCGAGGCGAGCAAAAAAGAAAGGGTCAGCTTTCGTTTTTTTTGTTTGATCAATCATAGTCATACTTGCACGCATTCCTTTTTCTGCAGCAGCACATTGAGTACAATTTTCAAAGTGCTTGATAAAATTTTCTTTCGTGCTTTCATCAAGCGACCCCTCGATATATTCCCAAATATTATTATCTATTTCTTTACAATTCATCTCTTGCGATTTTTTAAATAGACACAGCTAATTTATTTTACTTGCGCTAGGGCTAAAAATTTTAGTAAAATTCTTTTAGTCGAACAAGCTTAGCATAAATATCATGCAATTGTACTAAATTTACATTTTTCGAACAAAACAATTCCGTTCTCCCTTCATTTCAAAATTTCATTACCTTTGTCAATTACATAAAGTACGCTCTGAAATATGGGCGGATCAATATATAAACCAAAACTGAATAAATGTATTCTGATTTAGAAGGCTTAAAATCAAGAGGATGCTGTAGTATCCCTGATGCCTCTCAGAAGAACGAAAATATAAATCAGCACTCATGCTGTAAACTGGATGCCTACGATTGGTTAGCCGATATAAATTTAGTAGACGATAAACGTCAATTTGATTGTATCGAAGTAAGGTTTAAAAATAGTAGAAAAGAGTTTTTTCGTATCACTGAGGATATAAAAGTAAAAAGAGGAGATATAGTAGCTGTAGAAGCCTCTCCTGGACATGATATTGGTATTGTTTCGCTTACGGGTGAAATTGTACGTTTACAAATGCGTAAAAAAAAGGTGGACCCCAAATCTGAGGCCATCAAAAAAGTTTATCGTAAATCTCGAACAACGGATATAGAAAAATGGATTAGTGCCACTTCAAAAGAAGTAAGTACTATGATTTCGGCACGCCGTATTGTGATGGAGCAAGGCCTGAACATGAAGATTAACGACGTGGAGTATCAAGGTGATAATACCAAGGCAATATTCTATTATACCGCTGAAGAGCGTGTAGATTTCAGATTATTGATTCGTGTTTTGGCTGATAGATTTACCGTTCGAATTGAGATGAAACAGATTGGCGTGCGCCAAGAATCAAGCCGTCTTGGTGGAATTGGCCCATGTGGACGCGAACTATGTTGTTCCTCATGGCTCACTGATTTTAAATCGGTTTCAACCTCTGCTGCACGAACACAACAGTTATCCTTAAACCCTCAAAAATTAGCTGGCCAATGTGGAAAGCTAAAGTGTTGTTTGAATTTTGAAGTTGATCAATATCAAGAAGCTCTTAAGGAATTTCCTGATACGCGCAAGCGCCTTAAAACATCAGAAGGAGAAGCCTATTATCTTAAAATGGATGTGCTAAAAGGAATGATGTGGTATTCCTATGCCGATCAGTTTGGTAGCTTTATTGGCCTTCAAATAGATAAGGTAAAAGAAATACAGGCAATGAATGCCAAGGGTGAACTGCCCGAATCATTGGAAGATTTTACGGAAAAAATCGAAGAAACAGGGCCTTCATTTGATGATGTAATAGGACAAGATGATCTGACGCGTTTTGATAAGTTGACTAAAACAAAAAACAAAAAGAATAAACGCACTAATAAAAACAATAATCGTAATTCTCGGAATAAGCGGCCACAAAACAATGCCAACTCTTCGAATTCAAAGAGTAAAAAGGCTCCTGAAAAATCGAATACTAAAACCCCAAAATCTAAGCAAACTGTTGATAGTGGAGCTAAGAAGCAGGGCAATGACAAGTCTAGTGGAAAAAATCGTAATTGGCGAAAGAATAAAGATAAAAACAAAGAGGCTTAAATAGATTTAGGATAATTTATATGCATAAACAATCAAGTATTATTAGTGTCGTAGCGATGTTTTTGGCGATTCTACTATCTTCATGTGGCAAAGAAACCATCGTTGATTTAAGCCATGATGTGGGTGATGCTTGGACGAAAGATGCCAAAGTGGTTTTCGAGTATAATATCCAAGATAGTATTATGCCCATTGATTTTTATATTAATATTCGTAATACTACGGATTATAACTACGCAAATGTATATTTCTTCATCAAAACAATCTATCCAAACCAACGTTACTCCATTGACACATTGGAGTGTTTTGTGGCTAATATCAAAGGCGAATGGTTAGGAAGTGGTTTTGGGAAATATCGTGAGAATATGATTCCTTTCAAAAAGAATATGCGTTTTCCTATGACGGGAAATTATCGAATGGAATTTGAAATGGCTATGCGCGACTCTATTCTCGATGGTATTGATGCCCTAGGGATAAGGATTGAACGCGCAGAATAAGGCTTTGGTAAATATAATATAAAGCAGAATAAGCATGGAAAAAAGAATAAGCACTTCTCGGATAATAAAATTTTTATGGCTTTCTTTTGTTGTTGGAATTATGCTACTCGCCTTATTCTTTTATGCTATATCTAAGGGATGGCTAGGAGAAATGCCCACCCTTGAGGAGCTAGAAAATCCAAAAACAAACTTAGCGTCAGAAGTATATTCTGCCGATCAGGTTTTGCTTGGAAAATACTATATTGAAGACCGCTCAACGGTGAGTTACGACGAAATTTCACCAAATATGGTTCATGCTTTATTGGCCACCGAAGACATACGTTTTTATGAGCATGCAGGAGTGGATATAAGAGCCTTAATGCGCGTTGTAAAAGGTGTTGTTACCGGAAGACGTGCAGGTGGAGGTTCCACAATTACTCAGCAATTGGCAAAAAATATGTTTCCTCGAGGAGAGAGGCTTTCAAAGCCAAAGATGGTTTTACGAAAATTTCAGGAGTGGGTTATTGCCACCCAATTGGAGTATAATTACACCAAAAATGAAATAATGGCGATGTACTTAAACATTGTAACTTTCGGTAGCAATACTTTTGGAATTAAAACTGCTGCAAAGACTTATTTCTCAAAATCTCCTGCAGAATTAGGCATGGAAGAAGCTGCTATTTTGGTTGGTATGCTTAAAGCTCCAACTTATTATAACCCTGTGCGTAATCCAAATAATGCATTGCGTCGTCGCTCGGTAGTTTTTTCGCAAATGAAAAAATATAATTTTTTAACACCATCGGCATATGATTCTCTAAATGCACTACCCATAGACATGAGCAATTATCAACGACAAGATCATAAACTGGGTTTAGCAACATATTTTAGAGAGCATTTACGTGGTGATTTAAAGAGCTGGTGTAAAACTCATTATAAAGCAGATGGTGAGCCTTATAATTTGTATCGTGATGGCTTGAAAATTTATACTACAATAAATAGCCAAATGCAAGCTCACGCAGAAGAGGCTGTAACGGAGCATTTAGGTAAAGAATTACAACCTGCCTTTTTTAAGCATTGGAAAAATAGACGATTTAAGCATCCTCCATTTTATCGACTTTCAAATAAAGAATATGAAAGTATTATGACTTCAGGAATGAAGCGTTCAAGTCGTTATTACTGGCTTAACCACAGGGGCGTAGATGCCGATTCTATCCTTCAGAATTTTAACACTCCTGTTGAGATGCGAGTATTTAGCTGGAGTGGTGATATTGATACAACACTAACTCCAATGGACAGCGTTTTATATTATAAATATTTTTTGCAAGTGGGAATGATGTCTGTTGAACCCCATACGGGTTATGTTCGTGCCTATGTTGGAGGAATTAATTATACGCATTTTCAATATGATCATGTGATGGTAGGTAAACGCCAAGTGGGCTCTACATTTAAGCCATTTGTATATGCATCTGCAATGCAAGAGCTTGGCTATACTCCTTGTACCAAGGTTCCTAATGTGCCTGTTACTTTCCAAATGCCCGACGGACAAGCTGACTACACTCCAAAAAACTCGGATGATGATAAAGAAGGCGAAATGGTTACTCTAAAATGGGCTTTGGCCAATTCGGTTAACTTTATTTCTGCTTACCTGATTAAGCGTGTAGGGCCAGAAAAAGTAATTTCTACTGCTCGAGCAATGGGAGTAAAAAGTGATATTGAAGCTGTTCCTGCAATTTGCTTAGGAACACCTAGCCTTTCTGTTTATGAAATGGTAGGAGCCTTAGCTACCTTTGCCAATAAAGGCCAGTTTCAGAAGCCCATTCTTATGACTCGTATTGAAGATAAAAATGGTAATACAATTGCCACCTTTTCTTCAGAAGCCAATGATGCGCTTGACGAAAGTACAGCCTATCTTATGTTAAGCCTAATGCAAGGCGTGGTGGATTTAGGTACTGGTCGACGTTTACGATTCCGTTATCATATGAATCATCCTTTGGCTGGTAAAACGGGTACTACCGATAATAACTCTGATGGATGGTTTATGGGTTTAACACCCGACCTAGTTACGGGTGTATGGGTTGGAGCAGAAGACAGATCGGTTCACTTTAGAAGCACCTCTCTTGGTCAAGGGGCTAATATGGCACTACCTATTTGGGCCTTATATATGCAGAAAGTATATGCTGATGAGAAAATAAAAATTTCGAAAGGAAACTTTGAGCGTCCTCCAGGGTTTGATATTGAACTCGATTGCAAGAAACTTGATGAAGAAAGTGCTGCAGACCCAGCTAATAGCGGAGGTGCAAATAGTATTGACGATATTAATTTTTAAGAATATTTTAATTTAAGCAGTCATCGAGTATATAATATCTTCAAATAATATGGGCTGTGTAGATGGCCTATATCGGATTATTAGAATCTACCCAATCGCCATGTTCTCGAATTAAGTCAATCAATCGCTCCACAGCATTTTCCTCAGGAATACCTTTGTGCATTACTTCCTTACCTTTATAGAGGTTAATCTTATTAAAACCAGCCCCCACATAACCATAATCAGCATCGGCCATTTCGCCTGGGCCATTTACAATACAGCCCATTATACCAATTTTCAAGCCCACCAAATGCTCGGTTTTCTCACGAATACGCGCTGTGGTTTCTTGAATATTATAAAGCGTTCGGCCACATGATGGACACGAAATATAATCGGTTTTAGTAATTCGACTACGTGCTGCTTGCAAAACACCCAAAGCAGTATCAATCATTCTTTGGCGAGGAATATGCTCGTCGTGTTCAATCCATAAACCATCGCCCAAGCCATCCACAAATAAAGCTCCCAAGTCTGCGGCAGCATATATTTGAAATTCCTCTTCTGATAAACCTATATAGGATTTCTTGATGATTACCGGCAGGTCAATATTATTGTTTATCAGCTCGATAAACATCCTTCGGTGCTCGGCCATACTGTGTGTAGAATGAGCTTCAAAAACCAAAACATTGTTTTTGCTTTTGGAAAGAATGCTTTGCCAATCTCCTTCAAAATCAGCAATACTCATGCTAATAAAGTTTGCTTGTGTGGATATATTTTTTGCTTTGGCAAAATCATTAAAATTGAATAAAGGATAAGCTTGTTGGTCATTCTTCCAGTCTTTGGCAGCAATAATTTTGAGTTTATCGGTGGACGTATTGTCAAAATAATAATCGTATTCCATCACCATGGGGACATTCTTGCCGCCAATACCCACAACATCACGACTAACTCGCTTATTGTATTCAAATGGGTGTAATGGATTATGATCGATGGCTTTTATTCCGTGATTTTGCTTTCTATTGCTATATCTATTTGCAATAATCTTTGCCACTGGAATTTCAAATTCAGGTTCCTCGGTAAGCGATACACGAATAGTATCTCCAATCCCGTCCTCCAATAAAGCCCCAATACCTGCGGCTGATTTAATTCTTCCGTCTTCGCCTTCACCCGCTTCGGTTACACCAAGATGTATTGGAAAATTCATTCCCTCATTGCGCATTTTATATACCAATAGTCGATAGGCTTGCACCATAACCCGAATATTGCTCGCCTTCATTGAAAGCACAATATCAAGGTAATCCATTCGTACCGCCATGCGTAAATATTCCATGGCAGCTTCCACCATTCCTTCGGGGGTATCGCCATAACGATCCATGATACGCTGCGAAAGTGAACCATGATTGGAGCCAATACGCATTGCCCGATTTTTTGTTTTACAAAAATCAACCAGCTGAGCAAAAACTCCCTCTATCTGAACTAATGCCTCAGTATATTCCTCTTTACTATAATTTATCTTTCCTCCTTTTGGCTCAGCAAAATTACCCGGATTGATGCGAATTTTCTCCACATACTCCGCCGAAACCATGGCCGCCTTGGGATTGAAATGAATATCAGCCACTAAAGGAGTATCATAACCAGCGTCACGAATTCCAGTACTGATGTTTTCCAGATTTTTGGCATCGCGCATGGCAGGGGCTGTAAAACGAACAAGCTCACCACCGGCTTCAATTATTCGAATTGCCTGTGCCACATTATTTGCCGTATCCATGGGGTCCACGCTCGACATCGATTGCAAACGAATGGGATTATTGCCGCCCAATTTCAAATTCCCAATCCTTACTTCGCGGGTTACCCATCGTTGATAATCGGTTAGGCTACTAGCGTATATTTTTGTTTTATTCATTATTCAATACTAGTTTTAATTGTTTTGGTAGCAACAATTCATGAATTGCTGCTACAACCATAAGAATGCAAAACCACAGTTTCTTGTTGTCATGTCTCCTTATCTCTCACTCTCCCCTAGGTCCCTGAGCGAAGTCATAAGAAGGGTGGTCCCTGAGCGAAGTCGAAGGGTCCCAATCCAACCCCACAGTAAACTTACTTCTAAAATCATCCAATTCACTTTTCGATATTCTAAGGGTTTTTACAAATTCGTTATCGTTAATATTTTCAATCATGCTTTCTCCCTTGGCATCCCATATATTGGAATCGCCAGAATGTTCTAAGCCATTTCCGTCCTTGCCAATACGATTTACACCAATCCAATAGGCTTGATTTTCTATGGCTCGTGCGCTAGATAGGGTTTTCCATACTTGAGAGCGAACGGCTGGCCAGTTGGCAACCAAAATGCATGCATCATAGGCATAATTACCATCTTGAAATTGGTTTTTTGCCCAAACAGGAAAACGCAAATCGTAGCAAATAAGTGTTTGTATTTTCCAGCTTTTATAGTCTAAAATTAGCGGTTTCTGTCCTTGACTAAAATGCTCCTGCTCATTTCCCATGCGGAAAAGATGGCGTTTGTCGTAATACTCATACGAGCTATCGGGTTTTACAAAGTATAGCCGATTGAAATAGTCTCCCTGCTCCTTTACCATAAAACTTCCTACAATAGCAGCTTGTCTATTGCGCGATTGCTCTTGCATCCACATAAGGCTTTCACCACCTACCACCTCTGCAAAAAACTCAGGCTTCATGGAAAAAGCTGTGGTAAACATTTCAGGTAAAACGATAATATCAGTTGGCTGGGTAATGGAGTCCATCAAGGAGGAAAGATGGTGTAAATTATATCCTTTATCCTCCCATTTTAAATCCGATTGTATTAGTGTGATTCTCAAATCTTGCATAATAATTCGGCGGCTTGTTCAAGTGTTTCATTGGTTTTGGCAAAGCAAAAGCGCAGTGTTTTTCGGTCGTGACCATAGCGATAAAAATAGGATAAAGGAATGGCTGCAACACCGTTCTCTTTGGTTAGCTTGAGCACAAAATCATTTTCACTTTCATCCGATATTTGGTCGTATTTGAACAATTGAAAATAGGTTCCAAAAGAAGGAAGGGGCTCAAATCGAGAGTTTTTCATTAGCTCCAAAAAATAATCTCGTTTTTTCTCATATAGCTTCGACAGACTGATATAGTTTTCTTCATTTTGCATATAAGCAGCAATAGCTGTTTGCATGGGTCGGTTACCTGCAAATACCACATTCTGATGAATCTTTCGAAATTCAGCCATTAGTTTGGCAGGTGCTAGGCAAAAACCCGTTTTCCAACCTGTAACATGAAATGTTTTTCCGAAGGAGCCAATCACAAAACTACGCTCAGCCAGATTTGGATATTTAGCTACGCTCTCATGTGCCTGTCCATCAAAAATGATGTGCTCGTAAACTTCGTCACTCAATATAATAATATCCGTACCATTGGTAAGCTGTTCCAGTTTTTTTAGGTCGTTTTCGCTCAGTATAGTTGATGTGGGATTATGAGGTGTATTAATAATAATGAGCTTTGTATTTGCTGTTATCAATCGACGAAACTCTGCCCAATCGATGGTATAATCGGGATCTTTTAATTTGTAAAATCGGGGTATTCCTCCGTTTATCGTCACCGTGGGAGCATAAATATCAAATGCAGGTTCAATAATAATGGCCTCATCGCCATCGTTTATTACCGTAGCAATGGCTGTATAAATTGCTTGAGTTGCACCTGAGGTAATCGTGATTTCCGTATCTGCATTATAGCGAGTTTTATATTTATTATAAAACGAATCTGACAGTACTTCGCGCAATTCCATGAGCCCTTGCATGGGAGCATATTGATTATGCCCATCAAGCATAGCTTTGTGAACAAGCTCTATAAGCTCAGGTGCCACATCGAAATTTGGAAAGCCCTGCGATAGATTAATAGCTCCTACCTCAGTAGCTAAAGAGCTCATTTGTGTAAAAATCGTAGTCTTTGCACCAGGGAGCTTACTGTTTAATAGGGCTGAAAATTTAGGCATAATCGTTGATTTTATTTGTACAAATTTACGGTATTTTTATTACTTTTTCAGTTGAAAAAGTAAAAGAGAAAAATAGGATAATATTATTACAAAGCATCAAAATAGGAATTAGCCTGAATTTGCCTTGAAATGCAGTTAATAAAATGTTGGTAAGTAGAAATAAAAGACTACTTTTGCAGCCCGAAAGAATTTTTTATAAATAGAACATAAATAATTAGAGATGTACGCAATCGTAGAAATCGCTGGTCAACAGTTTAAGGTAGAGAAAGATCAAAAGATCTTTGTTCACCGTTTAGAAGGCGAAGAAGGTGCAAGTCTTGATTTTGACAAAGTGCTCTTAATTGAGGACGGAAAAAAAATTAAGATTGGAACACCCCTTGTTGAGGGTGCAAAAGTTTCCGCAAAAATCCTATCTCACCTAAAAGGTGATAAAGTAATCGTTTTCAAGAAGAAACGACGTAAGGGTTACAAAGTAAAAAATGGTCACCGTCAGTATTTGACAAAGATCAGTATTGAAGGCATTACAGCTTAATTAACCGAATTAAAAACCATTAAAAAAAATTATTATGGCTCATAAAAAAGGTGCAGGTAGTTCAAAAAACGGTCGTGAATCGGAAAGTAAACGCTTAGGTGTTAAGATTTACGGAGGCCAAGCAGTTCGCGCAGGTAGTATTATAGTACGTCAGCGTGGTACCACTCATCATCCAGCTACTAACGTAGGAATGGGAAAAGATCATACTCTTTACTCATTAGTTGATGGCGTTGTTGAATTCAGAAAGAAAAGAGATAATCGTTCTTATGTTTCAGTTACTGCTTTAGAGGAAACTCCAGCAAACTAATCGCACGAAAAAAATAGTTTTAAAGACCGTTCATCATAGATGAACGGTCTTTTTTAGTTTTTAGAAATACCTTATAATAATTTCATGTTTTTGCTGTTACTATTAGGTGTTTTCTTAATATTGCATTAATGATAAATAGATTCTTACTTTTTTGCTTGCTAGTGATTAGCATTCCAAGTTTTGCGCAAGTTGGGATTGGGCAGTGGCGCGACCATTTACCTTATTCTAAAACTATCGCTGTTACTGAGGGTGATAATAATCGTATCTATTGTGCTACGCCTTTTGGCGCCTTTTATTATGACATTAATGATAATAGTGTTGTACGGCTTAACCGTGTAACGGGGCTCTCCGATGTGAATGTAAATACCCTTAACTATGATAAAGCAAGCGGTTATCTGATAATTGCATATACCAACGGTAATATCGACCTTTATAAAAATGATCAGGTATATAATATTTCGGATATTAAACGAAAGAATATGGTGGGAAGTAAACAGATCAACCGTATTGTTTTTCGTAATAAGCTGTGCTATTTAAGTTGTGACTTTGGTATTGTGGTGCTCGACCCTATTCGTAAAGAAATAAAGGATACATACTATATTGGGCCAGATGGTAGTGCCTTGGTAATAAATGATTTTACATTTGATGATAGTCTGTTTTATGCAGCTACAGATAAGGGTCTATATTCTGCTAAAATTGATAATCAATTTTTATCTGATTATTCCGTTTGGACCAAAGATTTACAAATAAAATACCCTGATGCTAAATACAATACCCTTGCTACTCGTAAAGGGCATTTGTATGTTAATATGTCAAATCCTGTATTTGGTACTGATACCATATTTGAGAGATATCAAAACCAATGGAAAGTATTTTTCGATTCGCCTACAGGGCCAAACCATCGTATCAAATCCTATGATGATACCCTGCTAATTGTGAGTGCATACTCTTATATATATTATTGGGATAATATGAACGAATCCTTTCGCACATACAATTATAGTATTGATGGCGTAGATATTACACCCACGCCAAATGATGTTATTTTTGATAAAAGGCAAGAGGCCTGGATTGCCGATGCTAGTAATGGCTTAGTGTATTCATGGAAAGAATGGGAACATGAGTTTATAAAAATATTAGGTCCACCATCTGAGTATGCATTCTCCATGACAGCAGCTCAAGGTCATGTGTGGGTAGCATCGGGTGGCATTAAGTCCAACTGGGGCAATCGATATCTCAAGCGTGGTTATTACGAGTTTTATGATGAGGGCTGGACAGCCTATGACAAGCATAATACTGCTGCTTTAGACAGTATTCAAGATGTTATGAAAATAGCTGTCAACCCACTAAATACCAATGAAGTGTTTATTGCATCATGGGGCAAAGGACTTATCAGGATGAAAGATGGCAAGGTAGTTACGGTTTACGGAAAAACAAACAGCCCTTTATTAGATGCAGTAAACTATGCTGGTTTTATTGGTATTGCAGGTCTTGCCTATGATAAGGATGATAATCTTTGGGTAACAAATACTGCCAATCCTAAAGGATTGCATATGCGTAGCCCTCAGGGAAAATGGTTTACGCTTAATTTAGCACCATTGGTAAGTAGTGATATTATTGGTGATTTAGTAATAGATAATGAAGGCCAAAAGTGGATTATTATGCCACGTGGACATGGTATTATTGTGTATAACGACAATCATACCATCGACAATATATTTGATGACCGCAAAAAACGACTGAGCCAAGCTGACGGTAATGGAAAGCTTCCTTCAGCAGATGTGCATAGCCTAGCAGTGGACCATGATGGTGAAGTATGGGTGGGAACAAGTAAAGGAGTTGCCGTATTTTACTCGCCAAGCTCGGTGTTTACGGGCGACAATTTTGATAGTCAACAGATATATATTGAGCAAGAAGGAATTTCGCAATATCTATTAGAGTCAGAAACGGTTACTGCCATAGCAATTGATGGTGCAAATAGGAAATGGTTTGGTACTAGCAAAGCCGGTGTTTTTTTAATGTCGGACGATGGAACGAAACAGATTCATCATTTTACACAAGAAAATAGCTCATTACTTTCCAATACTATCTTTAGTATTGCTATTGATGGAAAAAGTGGAGAGGTGTTTTTTGGCACTGAAAATGGAATTGTTTCCTTTCGTAGCGATGCTACTGAAGGACTAGATTATCAGCAAGATACTGTGCAAGTATTCCCAAATCCTGTGCGACCAGAGTATAATGGGCCTATTGCAATTAATGGCCTTTACCAAAATGCAGAAATACGTATTGCTGATGCTTATGGTAATGTGGTTTTTGAGGGAAAAGCCTTCGGAGGTCAAGCCGTATGGAATGGCAAAGACTATAATGGGAATCGTGTAATGTCGGGAGTGTATTTTGTGTTTTCCTCCAATGAGGATGGCGAGCAAACAAAGGTGGCTAAAATTCTTTTTATTCATTAATTTGCTTATAGAAACCTTAAAATCTTACTATCTTTGATCTATGTTAGTAAAATCTCGTGGCATTGTATTAAGCAGTATTAAATACTCCGAAAGTAGTATTATCACTAAAATATATACTGAAGAATTTGGAATGCTATCGTTTATGGTGCGTGGTGTACGTAAACGAAAAGCGCGCATCTCTGCATCATTTTTTCAAGCGTTTACCTTGCTTAATATGGATATTAGTTATAAACCTAAATCCAATTTGCAAAACATAAAGGAGCTTGGTCTTGCTCAACGAACCGACTCCCTTCATTCAGATATTCGTAAAAGCACGATAGCACTTTTTCTTGCTGAGATTTTACATAAATCATTGGAAGAGGAGATGCAAGATAAAAGTCTTTTTGATTTTTTACAAACCACCATTTCTTTTCTCGACTCTATGGAGTCTTCATTAGCAAATTTTCATTTGATATTTATGCTCCAATTGAGTAAGTATCTTGGTTTTTATCCAAGCGAAACCATTGGTGCAAACCAGCAATATTTTAATATGGAATCGGGTATTTTTGAATCCAATCCATACTCCGATCAGTTTTTAAATGTGGAACAAAGTGATAATCTTAAGAGTTTAATGAAGTTGTCGTACCTCGATCGAGAGCTTTTTAATATCTCCAGTTCGCAAAGGCGAAATCTATTAAATGAGCTAATACGTTATTATCAGCTTCATTTGCCAGGGATGGGGCGTATTAGTTCGCAGGAAGTTCTTGAAAGTGTTTTTAAGTAATAATCAGTATAGCAAGTGCATCAATGATTTGTTAATCCAGCCAGCCCGACTTTCGTATTTTACAAAATAGATTTTTAAGTCGGCTTGACTTTCATATTCCACAAAATAGATTTTCTTGTGAGCTTGGCTTTCGTACTTCACAAAAAACCAGAGGCCTTCATTGCCCTTAGATCTGCTCTCGTAATCTACTTTATAAACCTTCAAATCGGCTTGACTCTCATACTTCACCACAAACACCTTAATATCAGCTTGGCTTTCGTATTGAACGGAATAAATTTTCTGAGCCTTTAGGGCGAAGCTAAATAGCGTAAGTAGTAGTATTACCGATGCCGTTTTCATCTTGCTGTTTTATTTAAAATAATTGGATAACAAAATTACATAATTTTCGATTATGTAGTATGCAAGGTTGAAGATTGCGAAGGAGAAAAAGCTAGGGAGTTTACTATGGTAAATGGCTAGCTATTATATTCAAGTCGCCTCCAATACGGAGGCCTACCATCCAATCAGGCAAATTTGGTTTCGCCTCTGTTTTATTGTATTTTTGTAAAACCATAAAGTTTAATAAATTATGAAAAAGATAGCAATAGTAATATTAGTTATAGGGATAGTACTGAGCTATTCGTGTAAGAAAGAAGAAAAAAAGGTAGCCACAACTATTAACGGAACCTTAATAGTAAATGGAACTAACGACCCCATTAAAATATCTACGGAACTAAAAAAGCCTCAAGTAATACTATATCATAGGCATGGAGGAGGTGTCTTAGGGGGTGGCGGCCCACAATGGGATGAAATCGATAAAACAATTGTAAATAATAGTGCCAAATATAGCTTCGATAAGGAATTGCTCTCAGGTGAAGAGTATTTTTTAGTATATACGGATTGTAATCCAGATTTGTATTGGGATAATATCAATTCATACAACACAACTCTCTTCCCAATTACCGCAGGCCAAAACAATAATATAAAGCTCTATGTATTAGCTTATTCATGGGTGCGCCCTCGTTTTATTAATACTAATCCTGATGTTAATAATTCGGATGTGTTTAAGTATGTTTCTGGGTTACCATGTGATAATTGTGGATCGGCAGGATTACCTCCTGTTTTTCACGGTTTAACTGATTCTACTCTAAATTGGGTTGGCAAAACATGGGGTGGCACCAATAAGTTCGGTATTCCACCAGGTCAGAATAATTATAATCCTCATGAGGTACATGGCAAGCTTACTCGCAATGGAGTAACAAGAGATACTATTATTTATTATTCAGTACCACCTTATGATACTACAATTGTAGAAATACGGTATTAATAGAATTTAAACCCATGCTTCATAGTCATACACATTGCTTGCCCGCACTAGTCCTTAGTAAAAATCGAAGGCAAAATTGGTTTATATTGTCCCTTTCAAATAGTTTTTAGGATAACAATTGTCGATTTTGGGGAAAGCAAGGTCGAAGATTCCGAAGGAGAAAAAGCTAGGGAGTTTACTATGGTAAATGGACTGGTTTTATATTCAAGTAAATGAAGATTTTGCCCCTATTCAAATAGTTTTGGGATAACAATTTTCGATTTTGGGGAATGCAAGGTTGAAGATTCCGAAGGAGAAAAAACTAGGGAGTTTACTATGGTAAATGACCTGATTTTTTCTCCAAGGAAGCGAGAGATTGCTCCCCAAAATCGAAAATTAGAATTTTTCGTCATACTTAGTCCACAACTCATCACCCAATTTCCAAGCGCGATCCACCACCTTAGTTCCCCAAAGGTTAGTATAATCAGTTAATAGAGTAGTCAGCTTTGCTTTTTCACCTGACTTATCAAGTTCTAATGCTTTTGCCTCAAAGGCTTTCACCTCGTCAAACATTTGCTTTTGCATAGGATTCCAGACCGCATCCACATCGTGGCGCATATCACCCCATCGCTGAGCAGTAAGTGTTCCCAAACGATTGAAGGCCCACCAGGCCGACTCATGAGTATAGCCATTTACCCGACCGGGCGTAGCATAGGATTTTGGTAAATGCGTAGCCGAACAGTAAACGGGGATATAAATGGAGGTGGCAATATTATCTTGTGCCAGCCACAGTTTTCCACCAATGGCATTGGGCAACCAAGAGCGCGATTGCGTGATGGTGCCATACATGGTGTACCAACGAGCAATGGTGCGTTCGCCTAAAAACCTGATATGATTGGTTTTTTTGTCAACATGAAACCAGCCACCATTGGCTTTGCTTAACTCTAGCTGTCCGTAAGGCATAAAAGGATTGGCCAAGGGTGAAATAACTTGCTTTCCATCTTTATCGGCCACAGTCAGAGTACGACACATATCGTAAGGTGTTCCTTCATAATAATCCTTGAAAAGGCTAATCATAATATTCATAGTTATTTTGCCATCAGGCTTAACAGAGAAAGGGTAATCTTGTGAAGTAGGGCTTAAGTTGAGTGATGGTGCAACAAGGCTCAGTACACGCCATTCGCGACGACGCGAAGCCACTGACAAACGACTACTCGGGGCATATACATATTTGAAACTAAAGGGTTTTCCGCTTTTTTTTGTCCAAAGGTCTAATTCTTCTGCAACAGAATAAATATTTTTCGAAGCCATAAAATGATCCTTATTCTTCAGGTCAATTTCACCAATTGTACTTGCATTTGCATTTACAGCCACATGGTTATCGGGCACGCGTTGAGCCACCCAAACGGCACCTACTTTTCCTTTTCCAGGACCCACAATTTCTAAGTGCCAAACCTCTTTGGTGTCAGCGATGGTAAGTACTTCGCCATAATCATTCCAGCCATGTTTTTGTAATAAATCATCGGCCAAAAGAATGGCCTCGCGTGCTGTTGTTGTGCGTTCTAGCATCAATTGACATAATCGTTGACAATCAATAATCCCCTTATCCGACTGTAATGTATCCAGGCCACCAAAGGTAGATTCGCCAATGGCCAGTTGATGCTCATTCATTGAAGGATATGCAGTGTTTAAGAAAGCATAAGTATGTGCTACTTGTGGAATTTCTCCAATTTTGGTATGTTTATAAATGGGCATTGCCTTGGTATTATCTTGCTCACGCAAAAACATGGGAGTCATGCTACCTGCAGGCCAATCTTTGGCTGCAACCATCTGCATCCATGAGCGTGTGCGGTGACTATCGTCGGTATGAGATGTCATAACCGAGCCGTCATATGTAGCGTCTTTTCCAACTGTAATTGAAGTGCAACCCTCGGGTACTCCACCCATCCAGTCGGTTTTGTCTTGTGCAATCGTGCTTAGGCTTAAAGCCAATAATAGAAAAGTAAGTTTAATTATGCGCATATCCTTTGTTTTTAGTTTTTGATTTGGCCACGAATTTACGATTTTTATGGCTTCATTCTGTAGTGGTATTTTATACTAAACAAAAACTAAAATTACGAATTGTAGTTTGCTATTTATGTTTGATAGGTGTATCTTTGTGATTAAGGATATTGAAGATGACTGTGAAAGTCTGCCTGCTGGAAGGCAGGGGTAATGCAGAGGTATTCTTTATGAAAATATAATAATAAATTGTCTTGTTTAAAATTGAACTGGGCTGTAAACTATTAATCATGCTTGGAAATATTGCATTGTATATTCCTAAATTAGCAAAAGAGTTTCCTGATAAAGTAGCAATTCGACATAAAATCAGTGGCGTTTATAAAGATTGTAGCTTTGCTTCATTCAACAGAAAAACAAACACTCTTGCCAATGGATTGCAAGCCGAAGGTCTTGTTAAGGGAGATAGAGTTATTATGCTGATTAAACATACTCTCGAGTTTTATTTAGTAACTTTTACTCTTTTCAAAATGGGTGTAGTGCCTGTCATTATTGACCCCGGCATGAAAAAAAAGGATTTGCTAAAGTGTATCAAACAAGCAGATGCAAAGGCATTAATCGCGATTCCTATTGGGCATATTATTAAGGCTGTTTTTTTTAAGGCGTTTTCATCATGTAAAATTCAAGTTACGGTTGGGCGTAAAGGCTTTTGGAAGGGCAAAACAATTAACGAGCTGCTAAGTTCCAAAAATAATCAAAAGCCCTTTCCTACAGAAAATGTTGTTGCTACCGATTTAGCAGCTATTTTATTTACTAGTGGTAGTACTGGTGTGCCCAAGGGTGTGGAATACGAGCATGGTATTTTTGAAAATCAGTTAAAATCTATTCAAGAAATATATCAGCTAAAACCTGAGGATACGGACATTCCTTGCTTTCCTTTATTAGGATTGTTTTCTTTGGGCATAGGCATCACATTGATTTTGCCAGACATGGATCCTAGTAAGCCTGCCAAAGTGAATCCAATGAATATCATTGGGCCAATTCAAGAGATGGGCATTACGAATTGTTTCGCTTCTCCTGCTGTTTGGCATAAAATTTCTAAGTATTGTGATAAAAATAGCATTCAACTGCCATCCTTAAAAAAAGCAATAACAGCTGGGGCGCCGGTTCGTGGAGATATTCTTCGTTTAATGATTGACAATATTTTGCCTGATGATGGAGATATGTACACTCCTTATGGGGCAACAGAGTCATTACCTGTTACTTCCATTAATGGAAGGAGCATATTGGAAGAAACCCAAATGGAAACTGACAAAGGGAAAGGGACTTGTGTAGGGCATGCTGTTGCTGGTGTTGAGATTCGTATAATTACCATATCAGACGAGCCTATTGCAAGCTTTTCAGACACAAATATTTTGCCACAGGGCGACATTGGAGAGATTGTGGTTTCCAGTTCCATGATTACCAAGAGGTACTTTCAAGATGACGAAAAAACGCGGGGAGTAAAAATTTTGGAAGGTGAAAAACTGTGGCATCGTATAGGCGATGTTGGGTATTTAGATGCTGTAGGGAAGCTCTGGTTTTGTGGTAGAAAAGATCATCGTGTGGAATATAAAAAATCGGGTAAACAAGAAACCCTATTTACCATTAACTGTGAAGCTATTTTCAATAATCATCCAAAGGTGTTTCGCACTGCTCTGGTTGGTATTCATGATGATGGAGAAATAAAACCAGCGATTATTGTTGAGCTGGAGAACGATTTCCGAAAGTTAAATAAGCAAGCACTGGAGCTTCTGGCTCAAGAGCTGTTTTTATTAGGGCAAAAAGAATCCATCACAATTGATATTCATCGTTTGTATTATTATAGAGATTTGCCTGTAGATGTTCGACATAACTCAAAAATAAATAGAGCTTGGTTAAGAAATTGGGCGCAAAGGAGCAAGAAAAAGCAAATTTTATATAAGGCTTAAATAATTTCGTAAGAGCTGAGGTATTTTTACTTGAAACTTCTCGAATTCTTTCCTCATTAAATGCCTAAAAATCGTATATTTGCTCCCCTATGCCAATCATTTATAAACAAGAAATCGAAGGTCACGCTGTACTTGGAGTTTGGAAAATCTCTGAGAGTGTAGATGAATTGCTGTCGATGATACAATTTTCTGAGGGAGAGAGAGAAACCTTTGAGAAGTTTAAGCTGAAGTCGCGACAAGCGCATTGGCTGAGCTACCGTTTGGCCATTCGTGAGCTTTTGGATGAGGAATGTCCCTGCGAATTCTTTTATGATGAGCATGGAAAATTACATTTTGCAAATCTTGATTATTCTTTATCAGTAACCCATTCAGGTGTTTATTCAGGAGTTATTATTAGCAAAAAGCATTATGTGGGAATCGATATTGAAAAGCTAAATGACCGTATCAATCGTTTGGCAAGCAAGTTTCTTAATGCTGAAGAAATGGAGCTACTTCCAGAGTTAGAACAAGATAAATTTTTAACCATCGTGTGGAGTGCTAAGGAAGCCCTTTATAAGCTATATGGAAAAAGTGAAGTTCAATTAGATAATATTAGCATCAAGCCTTTTGCAATTGGTAACGAGGGTCTTATTGACGGTAAATTGGAGATTGGATCCTTCAAAAAAGACTATCAGGTACAATATCATTTCTCGGACGATGGAGAATATATTCTTGCTTTTTCAGTTGATGATACGATTATAATAAAAGAAAAAGCCAAGTAGCATATGGATGTTTACCCTAAGCTTTTAGAAAGCATAAAACAAAAGAAATTTGCACTGCTTATCGATCCTGATAAATGTGGTGATGACGATATTACGGCCCGAATTGAAGGTGCAAATCAGGCGGGTGTAGATTTTATATTTGTAGGCGGAAGCTTAATGACGGAGAAGAATTTGGAGAAATGTCTTTCAATAATTAGGTCGAATACTACTATCCCACTTATTCTTTTCCCAGGTAACGGAAGCCACATACACCCCAATGCCGATGCGGTATTTTTTCTTTCGTTGATTAGTGGCCGAAATGCCGATTTGCTTATTGGCAATCACGTGCATGCTGCTCCATTAATACGCAAAATGAAACTGGAAACGATAGCCACAGGTTATATTTTGGTAGAAAGCGGTAGGCTAACCACTGCACAATATATGAGTGGCAGTTTGCCTATTCCACACGATAAACCTGATGTAGCTATGGCCACTGCCATTGCTGGCGAAATGCTGGGTTTAAAAGCCATTTATATGGATGCTGGTAGTGGGGCTCAAACACCTATTTCTGAAAAAATGATAAAGCAGGTTAAAGCAAATATTTCCGTACCCTTGATTATTGGTGGTGGAATAAGAGATATAGATGCTGCTGAAAAAGCTGCTCGTGCAGGGGGCGATATTATTGTTGTGGGCAATGCTATTGAAGAAAAACCAGATCTTATTAAGGAATTTGCAGAAGCAATTCATCATATTTAAAAATCAATAAACATATTAAAATGAATATTTTACGAAGTTTTATCCTATTTACAATTATAGGATTAATGGGGCTTAACGCGCTAGCCCAAAAGAAAGAATTGAAATTATCTGATGCATATACAAACCCTGAGGTTTATCCCGTTCGAATATCGCAGTTGCAATGGATTCCATCTAGCAGCGATTATAGTTTTGTTGAAGATGGGAAACTAAAAAAGACAAGTGTTAAAGGGAAAGAGTCTATTCTTCTAGAAATAGCTACACTAAGTGCCGATTTTGAAAAGGCTGGATTTAAAGCTACAAAACGATTTCCAAGACTTCAATGGGTAAGCAGTTCAACTTTGTCATTTGTAAAGGCAGACACTTTATACGAGTATAGCATAAGCGAGCATTCCATTAAAAATATTTGTTATTATCCTACCGCCTCAGATGTGATTAAATATGAAAAAAATCATAAACAAACAGCATTTACTCGCGACAATAACCTCTATATTTTTGCCAATGGAAAAGAAACTGCTGTTACTTCAGAAAAGGATCCAAATATCGTAAGTGGTCAAACGGTTTCGAGAAGTGAGTACGGAATTACTCATGGTATTTTTTGGTCGCCAAAGGGCAATTTATTGGCTTTTTATCAAAAAGATGAGAGCAATGTAACAGACTATCCATTGGTGGATATTGATGCCCGTGTGGCAGAAGTTAAGAACACCAAATACCCTATGGCAGGTATGAAAACAGAAGTGGTAAAGCTTCATGTTTATAATCCTACTACCCAAAAAACCGTAGTGCTGGATACTGATGATAAAATGTACTTGACTAATATTAGTTGGAGCCCTGACGAGAAGTATGTCTTTATCCAAGTGCTTAACCGAGCAAGCAACCATATGTGGCTAAATAAATATGATGCAAGTAGTGGTAAACTTGTTAAAACACTTTTGGAAGAAACAAATGACCGTTGGGTTGAGCCACAAAACCAATTGCATTTCCTTAATGGTAGCAATACTCAGTTTGTATATTTAAGTCAGCAGGATGGTTATATGCATGCCTACCTTTATGATATAGAAGGTAAATTAATTAAGCAACTTACAAAAGGAGATTGGATTATTACAGACTATTTAGGTTTTGATGCCAAGAACACCAAATTGTACTTTATGGCAACAAAAGATAGTCCTATCGAACGACATTTATATAGTGTTAAAGTGAAAGATGGAGGTATTTCGAAACTTACAGATACTCATGGAACACATAGCGTTACATTAAATGACTCGAAGCAGTATTTCACAGATATACTTAGTAATAATACTGATATTGCCCGTGAATACCGATTGTATAGCAGCAAGGGTAAGATGCTAAAAGTATTAAAAGAAAACCGTAGCCCATTGAAAGAATTTAATGTGGGAGAAACCATTATCTCTACTTTGAAAGCCGATGATGGAACTGATTTATACTATCGCTTAATTAAGCCTGCTAATTTTGATTCCACTAAAAAATACCCTGTTTTAGTATATGTTTATGGTGGCCCCCATGTTCAAATGATAAGTGATAGTTGGATGGGCGGAAGTGGATTCTTCTTGCAGTATATGGCTTCAAAAGGCTATGTGGTTTTCACATTAGACAACCGCGGCTCTGGAAATCGTGGATTTAAGTTTGAAAGTATTATTCATGCACAGCTGGGTGTTACCGAGATGAAGGATCAAATGGTTGGAGTGGAATACTTGAAGAGCCTATCCTATGTGGATACCGCACGTTTTGGTGTTGACGGATGGAGCTTTGGAGGTTTTATGGCTACCTCATTAATGACGCATCATGCCGAAACATTTAAGGTGGGTGTTGCTGGTGGTCCAGTAATAGATTGGAAATACTATGAAATAATGTATGGCGAGCGCTATATGGATACTCCAGAGCAAAATGCTGAGGGTTATAAAAACTCCAACCTGTTAAATAATGTGGATAAACTAGAAGGGCGATTAATGTTGATTCATGGAACCATGGATCCAACAGTTGTTTGGCAACATAGTTTGAAATTTATTCAGGAATGTGTAAAACAACAAAAGCAAGTAGATTATTTTGTTTATCCAGGTCATGGGCATAATGTACGTGGTATGGACCGTTTACATTTGGAGACTAAGATTGCTCGCTATTTTGATGATTTCTTATAGCTGCTTACTCTGAATGCAATCGTCTTCGTTGTTGCAAAATTTTCTTTACGCATCGAGTCTTACATCCATAATAAACACCTAATACTTGATAAAATAGTATTACAAACTACCTATAAAAAAGCCCATGTCAAAAGCACCCAGAAATAAAACCATCATTTTGTCGATTTCTGAGAAAAAGAAGTTGAAGAAAAGATTATTCCATCTGGATGGAAATGTGGCGCTTTCTGATATTATCGATCGCACCATTCAGCAGGACATGTTGCAAGCATTGGATTATTTGCCCGATGCATTTGTGGATTTGCTTTTTGTGGACCCACCTTATAATTTGAGTAAGAAATTTAATAAAACTACATTTCGTGAGATGGAATCAGAGGCTTATGAACTATGGTTGGACGAATGGTTGAGTAAAATCCCACGTTTATTGAAACCCAATGCGTCAATTTATATTTGCGGCGATTGGAAATCATCAGCAGCTATATATAATGTAGCTCGAAGGTATTTTCACATTCAGAATCGTATTACTTTTGAGCGAGAAAAAGGACGAGGAGCAAAAACAAACTGGAAAAATGCTTCAGAGGATATATGGTTTTGCACCAATTCAAAGGATTATTATTTTGATGTGGAGGCTGTGAAAATGAAACGTAAGGTTTTGGCTCCCTATACTGATTCAAAAGGTAAAGCCAAGGACTGGGATAAGAATGAAAAGGGTAAATTTCGCTTGACTTTTCCTTCTAATCTATGGACAGATATTAGTATTCCTTTTTGGTCGATGCCAGAAAATACTGACCATCCCACTCAAAAGCCGGAGAAACTAGTTGCTAAGATTATACTAGCGAGCTCGCGTGAAGGTGATGTGGTATTTGATCCGTTTTTGGGTTCGGGGACTACTTCTGTAGCTGCTAAAAAACTTAACCGTAAGTTTGTGGGTATTGAATTGGATGAGGATTTTGCTTGCATTGCTGAAAAGCGCTTGCAGATCGCTGATGACAATCCCCGTATTCAAGGTTATGTAGATGGGGTTTTTTGGGAGCGAAATACAGTTCCTTTTGAGAGTAAGTAAGGTTTGTATTTTGAATGTTAGATATTCAAAAAATCACCCTTATACGACCAATAAATACATATATTGAAAATACTAATTTGCAGTATAGAAACTTAAATTGTATGCTATGATAAAGAATACGATACTTATTACGATTTTAACTTTTGGAATTATACTAAGCCTTTCGGCAAATCCAGTAGATAAAAATCGAGCCCAAATAGTAGCAGAGAATTTTTATTCACTGCATATGAATGAAGGGAGTTTCCCAGGAATTCAATCCTATCAATTGATTAGTTTCAATGGAATAAACAGTTACTATGCTTTTAATGTCAAAAATCAAAAAGGTTTTGTGTTAGTAGCAGCAAACGATGCATCAATTCCAGTATTAGCGTATAGTTTTCATGGTTCATATAATATAACAAACCAACCCGAAAACTTTGCTCTTACAATTGATCAGTATAATCATCAATTGGAATATATTCAACAAAACCAAATTCAAGCCACGCAGCACATTGTTGCTCAGTGGAGTAAGTACAGTAAGCCCGCTCAGTCAAAGGCTGCACCGCCAATAGTTGGGCCTCTTTTAAGTAGTATTTGGGCGCAAGGTTGTTATTATAATGAAGAAACGCCAGCGGATATGTCAGGGCCTTGCAATCATGTGGTTACGGGCTGTGTAGCCACTGCTATGGCTCAAGTATTGAATTATCATCAGTTTCCGAATACTGGTTCTGGCTCGCATTCGTATGCTTCCACTTATGGTAATTTAACTGCCAATTTTGGATCAACTACTTATAATTGGAGTTTCATGTCTGATACACTTACGTCGCAGAGTACAAGTCAAAATGTTAGTGCTGTGTCAACTTTAATTAGTCATTGTGGAATAGCTGTTGATATGCAGTATTCTGCTGGTGGCTCTGGAGCGTATTCGCAAGATGCAGCCAATGCCTTTAACCATTATTTCAATTACGATATTAATCTTCAATTACTTCACCGAGCTAGCTTCACCGATTCTATTTGGGAGCAGATGGTTCGTACTGAACTTGACTCCTTGCGCCCACTATATTACGATGGCAGTGGCAGTGGTGGTCATGCCTTTGTATGTGATGGTTATCAAAGCGATCATTATTTTCACTTCAACTGGGGCTGGTCGGGTAGTTATAATGGATATTTCCTTCTTACGGCTTTAAATCCTGGAGGTATGAATTTTAGTAATTATTGCGGTGCTGTTTTTGGAATGAAGCCTGGTGTTCCGCAGATTTGCTCAGGAATTACGGATACTAGTACATCAAAATCAGGAAATATATCAGATGGTAGTTATGGACAGGATTATCAGAATAACGCCAATTGCACTTGGTTAATTAATCCCATTGGTGCAGTCTCGGTTTCCTTGGAGTTTTATACATTTGAAGTACAAGCATCCGATTCACTTTATATTTATGATGGTTCGGACAATTCTGCTCCATTAATTGCTGCCTATTCTGGTAATACAATTCCTGCGAGCCTTGCTTCATCAGGAGGGCAAATGTATTTGCAATTTGTAACAAACAATCAAACTGCTGCTGCAGGTTGGTCGGCCTATTACCGTTCAGAGTATTGTAATGGACAACAGGCATATACAGACCCTTCTGGAACCTTTAGTGATGGCAGTGGTACGGAAAATTATAATGACAATACGAGTTGTTATTGGTTAATGACTGATACTGCAAATAATTCTATCAATTTGGAATTTACTTTTTTCGAAACAGAGCTTGCATATGATTTTGTGGATGTGTATGATGGAAGCACTACTTCGTCTAATTTACTGGGAAGCTTTTCGGGTAATCAGTTACCCCAATCATTAAGCTCATCAGGCGGAGCTATGTTAGTTCATTTTCATAGTGATGGCGGTGTAACTGACCAAGGTTGGGAGGCTAACTATTATACTTGTGGTCAGCCAAGTGCGCCCTATAGTTCAGATACTGCATTCTTTTGTGCCAATGATAGTATAAGCCTGATTATCCCAAATTATGTAGATAGCTTTTTGTGGCTTGAAAATGGAATTGGCAATGCAAGTATTACTAGTAAACAGTGGGCTGTGTCACAAGCTGGTGTTTATTCTTATGTTGCTTATTCAACTGTTTGCCCCGATATTACATCTCCGTCGGTAGTAGCCTTTGAAAATCAATCACCGCAGTTTGATTTGGGTAGTGATACCATATTATGCAATTATCTTAGTTTGCAAATTGTTGCTGATAGTGGCTATGCAAGCTATCAATGGAATACGGGAGATACAAGCCAAAGTATTATTGTTAATGCAAATGGAGGAGCTATTCAAAATATTGAATTAAAGATTACCAATGATAACCTTTGCTCGAACACCGATAGCTTGATTGTTGAATTTGTTGATTGTACAGCGATAGACGAAAATATGGATATCTCTTTTGATTTGTTTCCAAATCCAGCTCAAGATTACATTCAGCTGCGTTTTCCTTATATTGAAAATTCATTTGAGCTTAATATATATGATGTAAATGGACGTTTAGTGTTTCATAAGGAATATCAAAACACCAACTCCACTCGAATTAATACCACCAAATTATTAACCGGAAGGTATTATCTCGAGATAAAAGAAAATGCTAAGAGTTATAGTAAGAGCTTTATCAAGCAATAGCAATTACATCATTAAGTCCACAAGCTTTTCATAGTCATCATCATTTAGCTTATGATGATAGCCACTAAGCTTATTGTTTTTCATTTGAGAAACGATTTCGGCTTTTTCTTTTTCGCCAAACCCCAATTGTGATAATCGTAAAGGACTTCCTAGCTCTGCAAAGAAATTTTCAAAGCCCATAATAGTATCTTTCACGTTTTTATCTCCGAAAAGGGCTGTTCCTAGCTCAATAATACGTTTTGGAATACGATCGGCTTGCAAGCGAAGCCATGCCGGATAAGCAATTGCCAAAGTAAGGCCGTGGGGTAAATCATATAACAACGAAAGCTCATGACCTATGGCATGAACTCCCCAATCGGCATAGGCACGTCCATGAGATGTTGTTCCGTTTAGGGCTAATAGTGCTGCATACATTACCCTAGCTCGTAAATCATAATTTTCAGGATTATTCACCGTTGCCATACCTATATCCATTGCCTCGTCAATAATGCCATAGATTACACGGTCGGCAAGTGGCGATTCACCCTTTCCAAAATAGGCCTCCAAAGCATGGGCTACCAAATCAATAATTCCAAATGCGGTATATTCAGGCGAAACGGTATAGGTAAGTTGTGGGTCTAAGAATGACTCTTTGGGAAAAACCAAAGGGCTTCCCCAGCCGATCTTTTCTTTTGTTTCCTGGTTTTGAATCACTGCAAACATATTGGTTTCGGAACCTGTGGCTGCTAAGGTTAAAATATCAATTATTGGAATAGCTTTTTTTGGGACTTGATTTCCATTCATAAATTCCCAAGCTTTATGCTCCACTGGAATAGCGGCAGCAATAAGCTTGGCAGAATCAATTACACTCCCACCACCAACAGCTAGAATTACATCAACAGATTTTTCGCGGCCTAGTTTTGCCGCAGCATCCACATCTTCAATTATGGGGTTGGACTTGATTCCGCTATACTCGTAAACTTCAAAATCAATTAATAGATTCACAACTTGATCATATAGCCCACTTCTCTTAATGGATTCTTTACCATAAAGAAAGAGCACTCTTTTTCCATATTTTCTTATGCTTTCAGGCAATGCCTTAATTATATCTTTACCAAAATGGATTTTTACGGGATTGTCTATTGTGAAATTTTCCATAGTATAGTTTTTATTATTTGCTTTATCTAAGCATCCAAGGCCCTTGAGCCTGTCGTCAAAGGGCGGTCCCTGAGCCTGTCGAAGGGCCGATTTTATTAAACGCCTTATTTTAAGAACGTGGCTTCGGCAAGCTCAGCCACCGGTTTACGACAATCTTAGCCACCAACTGCTGTGTCCCTGAGCTTATCGAAGGTGAGGTCCCTGAGCCTGTCGAAGGCTTACTTCATCTTTTCAAAAGCCTCCATCACAGCACTTTCGATATTTAGTTGCTTACTCAATATCAATTTCATACCTGCTTTATGAAAATCGCCAGCAAAGTGAGGTCCGAACTTACGCCCAACTACTGCCGTGCAATCATGTAAAGCTTCTACAATATCTTGATGTCCATGAGCATGATCTCCTTGGCTATGGTCATGCTTATCTTCGTGATGATTTTTACGAAAAGCAATATTAGTAATTTTCGTATTTTCAATATCGACCACTGCAAACTCCTTAGCACGACCACTTTGTTCAGCAAGTATTTTGCGGTCGTTTGTCGGGACTGCAATTTTTATTATTTGTGTCATATTTTTGTTTCTTTATTTTGAAGGTCAAAGATAATAATAAGTCGCAAAAAAAAGCCACTTACCAAAGGTAAGCGGCTTTTCAAAATATTTTAGGCCTCTATTTAGAAAACCATTACAATTCCTATATTCAAACCAAATGAAGAAAAAGGAGCCTTTTGACGCAACATTACTGATGCTTGGTTTGGATCCCATTTAGGATTAGAGAAAGTATTATCGCTACTATGATCTACCTCATCAAGGAAAGTAAATTCCTTCTGTCCTGTTTTCATCGTTGGTAACTGATCTACTCCACCAACTTCATACTTAGTATATTCAGCTGAGCCACTCTTAATAGATAAACCGATATACTCAAGCTCTCCAAATAGGTTCATATTATCATTCAAAGCAAAATTGTAACCTATTGCTCCTGCAAAACCAATTGAGAAAGAACCATGTGTTGTCATTTCACTTTCTGCAACTACAAATGTTCCAGGTCCAACCATCATTTTGTCATCTTTAGAAGTAATTACTGTACTTCCCATTACAGGAATAATTACGCCAAAACGACCATAAAAGCCATTGTCTAACTTATAAACCAATTGAGGCATTAAACGTAAACCATTAGACTTTGCTGACTCAAAATAATGCTCACTGTCATCCTTAGTTTGTGCTGCACCAAATAAATAGCTTACACCTAATTCAAGTCCCATATTGTCGTTGAACATATAACCAAGCTTTAAAGTAGTATTGAATCCTTGTCCGTAACTACCGTAAATATTAGTTTCTACTGTACCGGCACTTTCAGTACCGTTTACTCTTTTGCTAGCACCCATACCATATCCTAAACCTAGTCCAGCATAAAATTGAGCACTCATTGTTGTTGCAACAAATAGTGCAATGATCAATAGTAAATTCTTTTTCATAGTTTTCTCTTTTAAATTAAAAATAAATAGTTTTTTGTTTTACCAAATGTAAATAGATTACATAAGTTTCAATGTTTGTGGATGTTAACTTTATCAACAGTATATTGTTAATTACTTCCACAGCTATTTAGTTACGATAAGATTTAAAAAAGGTTTCAAATGACTTGGTATTTCATTGCTTGATTGCTATTATTTATCCAATGGATTGGGTTTAATACTTAGTCGGGCCAGTTTATAAACTTCAAGCATGGCATAACCAAATTCTTCCACCACTTTCCCATACATTAAGTAGAGCCCATTTCCTTGAAAAGGGTAATGTTTCAGAGAGTTAGGAAAGTGCACGCTGTCGTAGAGGTTTCCTTCGTTATCCATGAAAGTGGCAAAATGCATATATTCCTTACGCACAGTTTTCACATATTTTATAGTAACCAAGTGGCTCAACATTCTTACATATTTGCCCACATAATTATTTAGGTCTTTGGCCTTGATCTCTCCTCGAAAAGAGGTGGTCAATAAATCAAAATAGGATGATGTTATCGGAAATCCTAAAAGCTCAATCTCATCATAGGCATCAATTATTTGGTCTGATTCGAGCTTTGGTAGTGAAAATTCTTTACTTATCAACGGAAAAAGGCTCCGTATTTTCACGCCATTACTTTTGGGTATTTTTTTCAAAAGTGTATGCGCCTCCCACAGCAAAGCATTTTTTTCTTTTCCCGTAAAGCGGAATGCGTTAACTCGTATTAATAACAGTAAACTTTCAATACCGGGGTTTACTCGATGTACGAAGTCGGCTAGATTCTGAAAATCACCTCCCTCTATGCGTTCCCCGACAATTAGCTTTGCCATATTATTTTCTAAACTTTGGATATGAATAAAACCCATATAAACATCCTTTTCGTAAATGGTGGTAAGTTGCTCACTCTTATTAATGGAGGGTAAATGCAGTTTCGCACCCAATCGTTTTGCCTCATTAAAATATACCCAAGTATGGTAAAAACCTCCAAAGTTATTTATCACCGCCACCATAAATTCTAATGGAAAATAGGCTTTGAGGTATAAACTTTGATAGCTTTCCACCGCATAGCTTGCCGAATGGGCCTTGGAAAAAGAGTAGCCTGCAAAGCTTTCAATCTGCCGCCAAACTTCTTTGGTCACATCCTCCGAATAGCCATAGGAACGGCAATTGGTAAAGAATTTTTTCACGATTAGATTAAGCTCATCCTTTGACCGGGTTTTACCACTCATGGCGCGTCGTAGCACGTCGGCATCAGCTAAATCTAAGCCTGCAAAATGATGACAAATTTTTAATACATCCTCTTGGTATACCATTACGCCATAGGTTTCTTTGAGCTGTTGCTCCATTATGGGATGTAGATATTTTACCTGTTTTGGATTGTTATATCGTAGGATATATTCCTTCATCATACCCGACTTGGCTACTCCTGGACGAATGATGGAGCTGGCAGCTACTAGGCTTAGATAATTGTCGCATCGCAGTTTCTTAATTAGGCCTCGCATGGCAGGACTCTCAATATAAAAGCAGCCCATGGTTTCGCCACTGCGCAGCAATGCTCGTACTTTTGGGTCCTTTTTAAATACTTCCACTTGGTGAAAATCAATTTGCTTTCCTTGATTCTTTTTTACCAAAGCCACAGTATCTTTGATATGCCCAATGCCCCGTTGGCTCAGAATATCTAGTTTTTCAAAACCCAAATCCTCTGCAATATACATATCCCATTGTGTGGTAGGAAAACCCTTTGGTGGCATATCCAAAGCAGTATGATAGCTTAGAGGTTCTTCGCTTACCAATACGCCTCCAGCATGAATACTGCGCATATTAGGAAAATCGGTCATCAAGGCCGCAAATTTGTGAATCTTTTGTGTAATATTATTTTGATTGCGAGGGGCTGTTGGATAGCGAATTAAATCGTCAGTTTCTTCTTTTGGTAATCCGTACACTTTTGCGAGTTCTCGGTAAATAGACTTTCCTTTAAAAGTAGAAATGGTACCCAGTAGAGCCACATGATTTTTGCCATAGCGGTTAAAAATATAGGACTGTACATCATTGCGCTCCTTCCACGAAAAGTCGAGGTCGAAATCGGGAGGCGAACTGCGCTTGGGATTGATAAAACGTTCGAAGTATAAGTCCAATTCAATGGGGTCCACATCAACAATGCCAAGGCAGTAGGCTACCACACTGTTGGCGCCGCTACCTCGCCCCACATGGTAATAATCTTTTGACTTGGCATATTGCACAATATCCCAGGTAATAAGAAAATAGGCCGAAAAGTTTAGCTGCTTAATAATGGCCAATTCCTTATTCACACGGCTCTTGGCCTCTGCGCTATAGCGGCCATAACGTATAGCCATTCCTTCATAGGCCAGGCGGCGTAGCATTTGCTGGTCTTCTTCCACGCTTTGTGTAAAATGCTTTTTATTCTTCACCGACTTAAAATCAAATTGAATGCTGCATTTATTCAAAAGGTTTTGGGCATTGTCCACAAGAAATTCGGTGCCACCAAAGGCTTTTCGTAATTGTGATTCGGTGGGTAGTTTCTCGCTTGCGTGGGCCAAATCGGAGCTTTGCAATTGCGACAATAGGCAATTGTGGTCAATGGCTCGTAGGTGCTTATGTAAATCATAATCGGTATCGCCTTTATGGCTTACAGGCTGCAAGGCTACGAGTTTCGGCTGCAGGTTTTTAGGGGTATGCAAAAGCTGCGTAAGTTCAAAGTATCGTATTCCCACATACTCGTCATTACGCAGTGGAAGTATAGACTCGAGCTTTGAGAAAGGGTAGATAAAAAACACATCAGACAATTGTGGTGCACGATTTGGAAACTTATCTTTAGCAATATTGTGCGTGCTCAAAAACTGATTTAACTGGTGAAAGCCCTCACGGTTACGGGCCAAGCCGATGTATAATAGTTTGTGATTTTCGCGAAACTCAATTCCTGCTGCAGGGGTAATACTTAGCTTATTACAGGCCTTTACAAACTGGGCCATGGAGGTAGTATTATTTATCTCAGTTAAGGCCATGCGCTGCCAGCCTTTTTCATGGGCAAGCGCAACCAAATCATTTACCGAAAAAGTTCCGTAACGCAAACTATAATAGCTGTGATTATTTAGCAACATATGATTAGAATATAATCGTTATTAGTTTGCTAAATATAGTATAAGTTTGCTATTGGGATAATAAAATATAATTATTGATTGTAATATAATCGTTATAGATAATTATTATTTCAACCTACTGAATATATTTGTCCCCAAGGAAGATTGGCTGTATAGTAGGGCAAACGCATCTAAACT